>DATBGG010000172.1:0-3309 GCA_036558065.1 Gaiellaceae bacterium
GAAGGCGTCGATCGACCAGCTCGTCGACAAGCTCGAACGCCAGGTGAAGCGCTACCGCGAGAAGCGCCGCGTGGCGCCGCGCAGGCACGCAAAGGACGGGATGCCGGCCGACGCGGCTCCGGTCGAGCTCGAGGAGGGTGAAACGTCGATCGTGAAGACGAAGCAGTTCTCCGTCACACCGATGAGCGCCGAGGAGGCCGTGCTCCAGCTCGAGCTCGTCGGCCACGACTTCTTCGTCTTCCGGAACGCCGAGACGGAGATCATCAACGTCGTCTACCGCAGGCGCGACGGCGACTACGGCCTGATCGAGCCCTCGTAGCACTTGGGCTTCTTTCACCGCGAGAAGCCGATCCACGAGCAGCTGGCGGCCGAAGCCGGGCTCGACATCCACGGTCTCGACGACGAGCTCGCCACGGGCGCTGCTGAGCGGCCGCCCGAGCAAAGCTCGCTGATCAAGATGCTGCCCGGCCCGAGCGCGCTCACCCAGCTCCTGTCCGTTCACGGCATCCCGCGTGAGCGTGAATGGGACGCAGTCGCGAGCGCCGAGGCCCCCGACCTGCCCGGCGAGGAGCTGGATTACGTCGCGCTCGAGGACGGCACCCTGGTTGTGGACGAAGACATGCCTGAGGACGCTCTCTCTCCGCTCGCGGACGCGCTCGAAGGCCAGATCCGGCCTCCCTACCACGGCTATGCGTTCTGGCAGCAGGACGATGTCTGGACGGTCGCCGCGAAGCGGGTCTCCGTCGTCGAGGTCCCAGAAGACGTACCCGGCGACGAGGTGGAGCTCGCCGTGAATGAGGGCGCTCGGTCGATCGTCGTCGACGGAGAGGAATCGCGGGCCGAGATCCCGAGCCTGGAGACCTTCGCGTCCCAGCAGTTCGGCTCGTTCGTCCTCCACGCAAGCCGTCTCGACGACACGCTCTGGGAGGTCCGCGTCCTGCCACTCTGATGGACCTCGAACACAGGCCCGGCCGTAGTGTCGGGTGTGCGAGCGCTCGTTCTGATCTTGGCCGTCGCCCTGCTCCTTGTGCCGGGCTCGCGAGCGAGCCGCGAGACGTCGCACTGCGGTCCCTTTCTGCTCGTCCAGTTGCCCTCGCTCGGAACACTGAGCTGGAGGACGGTCACGCAGGGGCAGACCATTCGGCACGGCCTCGAGTACCGTCCGACGCCATCGGCTGCAACCACGGACGTTCGCTTGGTCGTCGACGGCGAGGTTGTAGCTAAGAGGCGAGTCGACGAGCAGACTGCGCGCTTCTCGCCGGTCCGGGCTCGAAGGCAGGTCGTGAAGCTCTCGCAGCACACCGAACCGGGAACGCTCAGAGCCTCGATCGAGATCGATTTCAAGCCCGGGGTGACGTACACGTACTGCTACCCGTATCTGCCGCCGGGCCTGACGATCACGCTTCTTCCGCGCTCCTAGGGCTCAATCCGACCCCCCGTTCGAGCCGATACCCTAGGAACCGTGGCCGGCAACGATTTCGGTGGTTTCGAGCGCGTTCTACGCGTCGGCGAAGGTCGACGCCTCAAGCGACTCCGCGCGCAGGCGGAGTACATCGGCACGCTCGAGCCCGAGTTCGAGAAGCTCTCCGACGACGAGCTGAAGGCGAAGACCTCCGAGTTCCGGCAGCGCGTCGAGAACGGCGAGACGCTCGAGGACATCCTCTTCGAGGCGTTCGCGACGGTCCGCGAGGCAGCGAAGCGGAGCATGGGCCAGCGGCATTTCGACGTCCAGCTGATGGGTGCGATCGCGCTCCATGAGGGGGACATCGCGGAGATGAGGACGGGCGAAGGCAAGACCCTCGTGGCGACGATGCCGCTCTACCTGAACACGCTCTCAGGCCAGAACGTCCACCTGGTCACGGTCAACGACTACCTCGCAAAGCGCGACGCGGAGTGGATGACGCCTGTCTACGAGGCACTCGGGGTCCGCGCCGGTTTCATCCGGAACCTGATGCCGTTCGCCGAGCGCACCGACGCGTACGCGGCCGACATCACGTACGGCACGAACGCCGAGTTCGGGTTCGACTACCTCCGCGACAACATGGCCGTCACGCTCGAGGGCACCGTCCAGCGGGGCCATGCCTTCGCAATCGTGGACGAGGTCGACTCGATCCTCATCGACGAGGCGCGCACGCCGCTGATCATCTCCGGCGAGCCCGAGACCGCCGCGCAGGTCTACTACGACTTCGCGCGCGTCGTGAAGGGCCTCGCAGGCGAGGCGAGCAAGCAGAAGGCAGAGGGCAAGGGCGTCGACGAGACCGAGCGCTCGGGCGCGGACTACCTCTACGACGAGAAGTTCAAGACCGTCTCGCCCGCCCAGTCGGCGATCGACAAGATCGAGCGCGCGCTCGGGATCGAGAACCTCTACGACGCGCGCAACATGCAGTACGTCAACCACCTGAACCAGGCGCTCAAGGCGGAGTCGCTCTTCCTCAAGGACCGCGACTACGTCATCCAGGACGGCGAGGTCAAGATCGTCGACGAGTTCACCGGGCGGATCATGGAAGGCCGCCGCTGGTCGGAAGGCCTGCACCAGGCGGTCGAGGCCAAGGAGGGCGTGGCCATCCAGGAGGAGAACGTCACGCTCGCGACGATCACGCTCCAGAACTACTTCCGCCTGTACGAGAAGCTGGCCGGGATGACCGGTACCGCGAAGACCGAGGAGAAGGAGTTCGTCGAGATCTACGGCCTGCACGTCGTCGAGATCCCGACCAACGTCCCGGTCGCGCGCGATGACAAGAACGACTTCATCTTCAAGACGAAAGAGGCGAAGTACGACGCCGTCCTCGACGACATCGAGGAGCGCCACGAGAAGGGCCAGCCGGTGCTCGTCGGAACGATCTCCGTCGAGGTCTCGGAGCACCTCTCGCAACTCCTTCAGCGCCGCGGCATCCCGCACAACGTCCTGAACGCGAAGCAGCACGAGCGCGAGGCGGAGATCATCAAGGACGCGGGCGAGCGCGGCGCGGTCACGATCGCGACGAACATGGCCGGCCGCGGTGTCGACATCAAGCTCGCCGACGAGATCAAGGAGCTCGGCGGCCTCTACGTGCTCGGTACCGAGCGGCACGAGGCGCGGCGCATCGACAACCAGCTGCGCGGGCGCTCAGGCCGCCAGGGCGACGCGGGCGAGTCGCGCTTCTACCTGTCCGGCACGGACGACCTCGTGCGCCTGTTCGCCGGCGACCGGATCCACGGGATCATGGAGCGGTTCAAGGTGCCGGACGACCAGCCGATGGAGTCCGGCCTCCTCTCGAAGCAGGTCGAGAACGCGCAGAAGAAGGTCGAGGAGCAGAACTTCGTCTCGCG
>DATBGG010000173.1:0-10772 GCA_036558065.1 Gaiellaceae bacterium
GCGAACCCGGCGACCGCAAGCCCACCCTGCGGGTTGAAGAGCTGCCGGATGATGCCGTTGTTCGTGTTGTTCCCCATCGAGTGCGACCCGACGGGCCCGTAGGCGACGACCATCGTGTCGCAGGCCGACGTCGGCACGTGCCACGTGAACGTGATCGTCGTCCCCGACTTCGTTCCGCGCACCGTGACGTTGCCGCGGGCCGAGCTCTTGATGAACACGTCGGCCTCGGTGGCGCCTGCAAGGTTCGAATCGGTGACGTTCTTGATCTTTCCCGTGATCGTGTCCCCGACCTGGACCGTCCACTTCGTCCGGTTCAGTGCCCCGCCCGTCTGTGCCTTCGTGCCCACCGGCCGGTCGAGGCTCCCCGCTCCGACCGTGTCGGTGGAGCCGATCGCAGGCGATGTCACCACGAGTGCTCCGAACAGGAGCGTCGCCGAGATCAGCCACGACGCCCCTGTCCGAGACATGCCTTGCGCACAGCGCAGCGCGCTCTCCCCCAGTCCCCTCATTGCCGCAAACCCCCCTCTGAATTCCCGGGGCCAACCCGGCCCTCGAACTCACCATAAAGGGTGATTGCGCGTTTTCAATCCCCCGTTCCAGGCACCTGGGACTGGGACCTGCGAACGGCTAGGGAAGCGCTATTCCGCGGACTCTTCGGAGTCGTCGCCGCCCTCGGAGGACGGCTCCTCCGGCGGGACGGTGACCTTCTCCATGTCCTCGGGCGGCGCGCCCGGGATGATCGTGATGTCGACCTCGTCCTCGGAGTCGCGCTTCTTGTCGACGAGGATCGTCGAGCCCGGCGTGACCTCGCGGCCGAGCACGAAGTCGGCCAGCGGATCCTCGATGTAGCGCTGGATCGCGCGGCGCAGCGGCCGGGCGCCCATCGTCGGGTCGTAGCCCTTCTCGACCAGGAGCTCCTTCGCGTCGTCGGTGAGGGACACGTCCGCGGCGTGCTCGCCCATCTGGTCGCGGAGCCGCTTCATGAGCAGGTCGACGATGATCTTGATCTCGTCCTTCGTCAGCTTGTGGAAGACGATCACCTCGTCGATGCGGTTCAGCAGCTCGGGGCGGAAGACCTTCTTCAGCTCGCTCATGACGCGCTCCTTCATGTCGTCGTACGACAGGCCGGAGTCGTCGCCGAGCGAGAAGCCGAGCGACTGGTTCTTCGAGATGGAAGCCGCGCCGATGTTCGAGGTCATGATCACGATCGTGTTCCGGAAGTCGACCTTGCGACCCTGCGCGTCGGTCAGCTTTCCGTCCTCGAGGATCTGCAGGAGGATGTTGAACACGTCCGGGTGCGCCTTCTCGATCTCGTCGAGGAGGACGACCGAGTACGGCTTGCGGCGGACGGCCTCGGTCAGCTGACCGCCTTCGTCGTAGCCGATGTAGCCCGGAGGCGAGCCGACGAGCCGGGACACGGAGTGCTTCTCCATGAACTCCGACATGTCGACCTGGATCATCGCGTCCTCGTCGCCGAAGAGGAACTCGGCGAGCGTGCGCGCCAGCTCCGTCTTGCCGACGCCCGAGGGGCCGAGGAAGATGAACGAGCCGGTCGGGCGCTTCGGGTCCTTGATGCCCGCCCGCGCACGGCGGATCGACTTGGAGACGGCGACGATCGCCTCCTCCTGGCCGATCACGCGCTTATGCAGCTCGTCCTCCATGCGGATCAGCTTCTGCGACTCGGCCTCGGTGAGCTTGAAGACCGGGATGCCCGTCCACATCGAGACGATGTCGGCGATCTCCTCCTCGCCGATCTCCGGCTGCTCGCCCGAGCCCTCCTCGGCGCGCCAGTTCTCCTCGAGCTCGCGCTTCTTCTGCGTCAGCTTGCGCTCCTTGTCGCGCAGCGACGCGGCCTTCTCGAACTCCTGGGCCTCGATCGAGGACTCCTTGTCCTTGCGCACCTTCTCGATCTCGTCCTCGAGCTCACGGTAGCGCGGCGGCGCGCTCATCGTCTTGATGCGCATGCGCGAGGCCGCCTCGTCGATCAGGTCGATCGCCTTGTCGGGCAGGTGCCGGTCCTGGATGTAGCGGTCGGCGAGGATCGCCGCAGCGTGCAGCGCGTCGTCGGAGATCTTGCAGCGATGGTGCGCCTCGTAGCGGTCGCGCAGCCCGCGCAGGATCTCGACGGTGTCGTCGACCGACGGCTCGTCGACCCGGATTTGCTGGAAGCGGCGCTCGAGGGCGGCGTCGCGCTCGAGGTACTTGCGGTACTCGTCGAGCGTCGTGGCGCCGATCGTCTGCATCTCCCCGCGCGCCAGAGCCGGCTTCAGGATCGAGGCTGCGTCGATCGCGCCCTCGGCCGCGCCCGCGCCGACGAGGTTATGGAGCTCGTCGATGAAGAGGATGATGTCGCCCCGCTGCATGATCTCCTTCATGACCTTCTTCAGCCGCTCCTCGAACTCGCCGCGGTACTTGGAGCCGGCGACGAGGGCTGCCAGGTCGAGCGTGTAGATCTGCTTGCCCTTCAGGAGCTCGGGCACCTGGCCCGAGGCGATGCGCGCGGCGAGGCCCTCGACGACGGCGGTCTTGCCGACGCCCGGCTCGCCGATCAGCACCGGGTTGTTCTTCGTGCGGCGCGAGAGGATCTGCATCACGCGCTCGATCTCGGTCTGGCGCCCGACCACAGGGTCGGACTTGCCCTCGGCGGCCTGCCTCGTCAGGTTGCGGCCGAACTGGTCCAGGAGCTTCGAGCTCTTCGTCTTCTCGCCGGGGCCTTGCCCGCCACCCTGCTGGCGGCGGCCCGGGCCGGAGAGCATGCGGATGATCTCGTTGCGGATCTTCTCCGCGTCGGCGTCGAAGTCGAGCAGGATGCGCGCGGCGACGCCCTCGTTCTCGCGGACGAGGCCGAGCAGGATGTGCTCGGTGCCGATGTAGTTGTGGCCGAGCGACAGCGCTTCGCGCAGCGCCAGCTCGAGCACCTTCTTCGCGCGCGGCGTGAACGGGATCTGGCCCGTCGTCACCTCGTCGCCCTGACCGACGATGCGCGCGATCTGGGCGCGCACCTCCTCGACCGTGATGTCCAGAGACTCCAGCACCCTTGCGGCGAGCCCCTCCTCCTCGCGGAGAAGCCCGAGCAGGATGTGCTCGGTGCCGATGTAGTTGTGCTTGAGCGCTCTGGCCTCGTCCTGTGCGAGGACTACGACCTGACGCGCTCGCTCTGTGAATCTCTCGAACAAACCGGGCGTGTGCTCCCTACAGATCGGACGACGGACTGGAGGGTCATGTTAGCTCAGCGGCCGGTGGCCACCGATGGCCCACATGGGTCAATCGGCAGGGATTCACAAAGGCTTTACCAGGGCCTCGGAAAGTCGTACGCTAGGAGCGGGAATTACGGGGGAGAGGGGTGTGAGGAGGACCTTCGCAGTCAGTCTGTTCGTGCTCGGCGAGAGCGCTCTCGCGTCGCTTTCGTTCGGGGTTGCGGCCGTGCCGGCGCTCGTCAGCTTCGTCGCCGCGGGCGCGTTGATGGTGCGCGGCTCAGGCCTCTAGCTCCGTCGCGCGGGGCACGAACGGCTCGGGATGGACGACCTCCGGCGAGGCGGGCACGCCGCAACCGCAGATCGCCAGCACGCCCTCCCGGTACGGGTCGAGACCGAGCCTGCGGTCGATGTCGACGTGATTGATCACGGACGTCACGAAGGGCCCCAGACCGAGCTCGGTCGCGACGAGCGAGAACGTCTGGCTGAAGTGCCCGGCCTCGAGCAGGAGGCTCTGGTAGGCCCCCGGGTCCTGCCGGTACTTCGCGAACGAACGCTCGAACCTCGCGGTCACGAGGAAGAAGGCCTGCGCGTCCGAGAACCAGTCCTGGCCGGCCGTGAAGGCCAGCGCGAGCTCGCGGACGGCGCCCGGCTCGATCGACTCCACCAACTCGAGGGCGTGCGTGCGCACCGAGTAGTGATAGAGGCCCGGATCCACTCCGTGCACCCGTGCGAGCAGCGCATAGGCCTCGAGCGGATGCAGCGAGCCGCCCGAGGGGCTCGTTTTCGCAAGGAGGACGCCGTTCTCCCCAGGCCTGTAGGCGTGCGCGCCCCAGACATAGCGGAGAAGCGTGCTGAGCTGGCCGATCGTGAGGACGCCGTCCGGGTCGAACTCCCGGCACGTTCGGCGGGCGAGCAGGACGCGGTGGAGCTCAGAGCTCGGCTCCGACAGCGGGAGCTCGACGGTGGCCGCCTGTTCGAGGTCTTTGAAGACCGGGGAGCCGCGCGGCGCAGGGGGCGCCATGCTTGCGTGGAAGCCCTCGGCGCGTTTGGACAGGTGGAAGACGACCGACTCGAAGTCCCAGCCGAGCTCCTCGATCGCCTCGTCCCGCCTCCGGAGCTCCACGCTTCGACGGTCCGACCCGTCGCTGAGGAGCAGGCCGAGCCGGCACAGGTCTTCCGCCCACTCCTCGTCACATGCGACGAACTCGTCCTGCGGAATCTCGAGCAGGCCCGAGATCTGCTCCGTCGTCAGCGGGATGCGCTCACCGGTGAGCGGAGAGAACGCCTCGGCGTGCCCTGAATCCCACGTGAGAACTACGTGCGCGCTTCGCCTGACGTTCAAGCGGCGCGCGCCGGTACCGCTACCACTTACGGATGTTTCCGCCCAGGCCGCCCTTGACGTCTTCCGCGTCCTCTTCCGAAGGCTCGAGGTCGGAGATCGTCTCCTCGCGCTCCTCTTCGGTCGGCTCGTCGCTGCGCTCGTGCTCGTCCGTCATCGGTGCTCCTCCTTCGAGGCGTTGGGGGGCGCCGACTATATGCCTATTCGACGTGCTGGGGCGAGCGCGTCACCGCGAGGAACGTCAGCAGCAGCACCTTGAGGTCGAGCCACAGCGACCAGTTCTCGATGTAGTAGTTGTCCCACTCGACGCGGTCCGAGAGGGACGTCTTGCCGCGCAGCCCGTGCACCTGGGCCCACCCGGTGATCCCCGACTTGACGCGGTGCCGGTCGCCGTAGCGGTAGACGCTCTCCTCGAAGAGACCGACGTACTCCGGGCGCTCCGGTCGCGGGCCGATCAGGCTCATCTCGCCCTTCAGCACGTTGATCAGCTGCGGCAACTCGTCGAGTGACGTCCGGCGCAGGAACGTTCCAACGCGCGTCCTGCGATCGCCGCCTTCGACTCCCCCCGGAGCCGTGTCGGGCGGGAGGTCGAGCGCCGGCTCGTCTAGCTCCTGCTTCACCGGGCGCATCGTCCGGAACTTGAGCATCTCGAAAGTCCGGCCGTCGCGGCCGACGCGCACCTGTCGGAAGAAGAGCGGGCGACCGAGCGTGGCGAGGATCGCGAACGCGGCCGGGACCATGATCGGCAGCGCCAGGAGCAGGACGAGGCCCGCGACGACGCGGTCGGCCGCGTACTTGATCGCGAACTGCAAGCCCTTCGGGTTCGCGGGGCGCGCGGAGATGAGCGGCAGGCCGCCGATGTGCTCGACGGTCAGCTTGCTCGTCACCTTCTCGAAGAGCCGCGGAACGAACGCGACGTTCACGTCGAGCTCCTCGCAGCGCCGGACGAGCCTGAGCAGCACCTCGTGCGGTGCGCGGGAGAACGTGATGATCACCTGCTCGACGCCATGCTGCGACACGACCCGGTCGAGGTCCCAGCTCGCTCCGAGCACGGGCAGCGGGAGCGTCTCGTCCTCGCCGACGAGCGGATCCTTGTCGAGGAAACCGACGGGCTCGAGGCCGAGCTCGGGATGCTGGAGGAGTCGTGTCGCCGCCAGCCGGCCGACCTTGCCCGCGCCGATGATCAGCGTCGGGCGCACCGACTCGCCGTGTCGGTACGACTGCGTGCGCGACCAGTTGAGCGCGACCCTGCCGGCCGCGACGTACGCGGTCGCGAACGCCCAGGTCCGGATCACCTGAGCGGAGAGATCGGTCGGCGGCGCGATCAGCTCCCGCGCCGAGAGGACGGCCATTCCGGCCAGGGAGGTCGCGATCACGACGCTGCGCAGGTCTTCGAGCAGCTCGTAGTGGAGCCGCGACCCATACATTCCGCGCGTAGCCAGGATCGAGAGGGTGACGAGGCCGAAGACGACCGTCCACGGGACCGACGGAGCCGGAACGCCCGCGGCGCTCGAGCCGAACGCAGCCGCGACCGCGGCCGCGAGCAGCATCACGCTGTCGAGCGAGAGGCGGGCGAGCGCCCAGGTCCGCCCCGGCCGGGTGCGAACGCCGGTCGTGCTCTCGGCACGACGACGCAGCTCGCCGAGGGCGCCGAGCGCCGGGGCCGCAGCTCTTTCTGCCATCTAGGCGGGCTCTCCTTGACGCAGGCGCACGACCCGTCCCAGGCCGGCGCCGAGAATCAGCAAGGGACCGCCGACGCCGGCGAACAGCGCGAGGTCGATGCTCGTGAACGGAATCGCCCGCACCTTGTCGGCCGTCACCACCGGCACGACGGGCTTCGCGGGAACGGCCTTGCGGCTCGCCTCGAGCTCGTAGCGCTGCAGCGAGGGCATGTGCAGCGCGCGGTTGATGTCGCGCTGCGAGTAGTGCCCGTCGAGCCGGCCGTTGTCGGCCAGGTCCCGGTAGATCTTCTGCGGGGTGGCAGCGGAAGCTCCGCCCGCAAAAGCGAGCACGACGAAAAGCGCCACAGCAGCCGCAACCCCCCGAGCCATCGAACTCCTTTCCTGCCGGCTTATTCCCGGCTCCTCGGACCTTCCAAACGCATCTTGCTTCCGATTCAACGGATCTGCAAGAGCTTTGTTAGTCACTACCAGCGGCAAGTTCAATGACGCAATTGGATTATCGTGCTCCTCGGTGAGGAAGGCTCTCGTCACCGGCGGCGCCGGCTTCATCGGCTCACACCTCTCCGAGTTGCTGCTCGACGAAGGCTGGGAGGTCTTTGCCCTCGACGACCTCTCGACGGGCTCGGAGGCCAATATCTTCCATCTCCGCGACCGCAACGGCTTTCACCTCGTCGTCGACTCGGTGCTTTCACCCGCGGTCGTCAGCGAGCTGGTTCATCGCTGCGACGCCGTGTACCACCTCGCGGCGGCCGTGGGAGTCCAGCTGATCGTAGAACAGCCCGGCCGCACGTTGCTGACGAACGTGCAGGGCGCCGAGAACGTCCTCGAATACTGCGCGCGCTTCCAGAAGCCGGTGCTCGTCGCCTCGAGCTCGGAGGTGTACGGGAACCACCCGGAGGACGTCTCGCTCGACGAGGACGCGCAGCGCATCTACGGCCCGACGACCGCGAAGCGATGGGCCTACGCCGACACGAAGGCGCTCGACGAGTTCCTCGCACTCGCGCTCCGGCACGAGCGCGGGCTGAGCTGCGTGATCGCGCGGCTCTTCAACACGGTCGGGCCGCGCCAGAACAGCCTGTACGGCAACGTCGTCCCGCGCTTCGTCCAGCGGGCGCTCGCCGGCGAGCCGCTCGAGATCCACGGCGACGGGAGCCAGACGCGCTGCTTCTGCCACGTGTCCGACGTGGTACGCGCGCTGAAGGCCCTGCTCGACGCCGCGGACGGGGAGATCTACAACGTCGGCTCGACCGACCGGATCACGATCCGCGAGCTGGCCGAGCGTGTGCTCGAGAGGACGGGGTCGAGCTCGGAGCTCAGGTTCGTCCCCTACGACGAGGTCTACGAGCGGGGCGTGGCCGAGGAGATGTTCCACCGCGCGCCCGCGATCGACAAGATCGCGTCGGCGATCGGCTGGCGGCCTTCAGTGGATCTCGACGGGATCCTCGACGACGTGATCGCGTTCACGAAGACGAATCAGGCGCCGAGCCCGACCTGAGGCCGCTCGGGGACCGCCTCGCCGGCGACGATCGCGCCCGGCACGTCCACGGTCAGGTACTTCGCCAGGGCCGGATCGCCGAGCGCGGCGACCGCGTCGGCCATTCCCTGGCGCGAGATGTGCGGTCCGTGTGCGTCGCTCGCGAGCACATGGACGAGGCCGAGCTCGAGGAGCCGTAGAGCCGCGGCCTGCGCGGCTCGGTCGCGACTCCCTTCGACGGAGGCGGCCGTCACCTGGACGAGGGCGCCGGCCTCGACGACCCCGCGCACCCGGTCGGGCCGGTCCTGCACCTCCGGGTTGCGCTCCGGATGCGCGAGCAGCGGGATCACGCCGAGCTCGACCAGCCGGGTGACGGCCGATTCGAGCGCGAACGGCCACCCGCGATAGGGAACCTCGAGCAGCAGGTACCGGCCGGTCTGCGCGAGCGTCAGCCGCGGCAAGTCCTCCGGCGGGATCGCCCACAGCAGGTCGAGGGCGATCTCGGCACCGTGCAGTACCTCGACGGGGACGCCGTGCTCCGCGAAGTCGTCGCGAACCTCCGCGACCGCGTCCTCCATCGCGTCGGGCGTGGTCGGGTAGTCGTCGCGGACGTGCGGCGTAGCTGCGAGGACGGACACGCCGTGCGCGGCGGCGTCGAGCGCGAGTGCCCTCGCTTCGGCCAGCGACCGCGTGCCGTCGTCGAGCCCGGGAAGCACATGCGTGTGGAGGTCGATCACGCCGACACGATAGTCCGGCGCGTTCGCATGCAAGATGAGCCGAGTGAGCGGGCCGCTTTCGATCCTGCACGTGTCCCAGCCCACCGAGGGAGGGGTCGGTCGCTACGTGGCCGAGCTGGCGGCCGACCAGGTGCGCCGTGGCTGGCGGGTCGTCGTGGCGTCGCCGACGTACGGTGACCTCGCGGCGCAGACCGCGGCCGTCGGGGCCGGGCACGTCCCCTGGACGGCCGGACGCGCCCCGGGGCCTGGCTCGCTGTTCGACGCGTCGCGGCTGTCGCGGATCGTGCGCGACGCCGAGCCCGATCTCGTGCATCTGCATTCGTCGAAGGCCGGGTTCGCCGGACGACTGTCCTTGCGCGGCCGCCGCCCGACGATCTTTCAGCCGCACGCGTGGTCGTTCGAGGCAGTGCGTGGCCCCGTGCGCCCCGCCGCGATCGGCTGGGAGCGGAAGGCGGCGCGCTGGGCGACGGTCGTCCTCTGCGTCAGCGAGGAGGAGCGGGAGCGCGGCGAGGAGCACGGCATCCGCGGACGCTGGCGCGTGATCCCGAACGGCGTCGATCTCGAGAAGTGGACCCCGGCCGCGGAGGGTGAACGGGAAGCGGCCCGGTCACGGCTCGGGCTGGGCGACGGCCCGACCGTCGTCTGCGTCGGCCGGCTCTGCCGCCAGAAGGGCCAGGACCTGCTCCTCGAAGCATGGCCGAGCGTGCGCGAGAGCGCGCCCGTGGCTCAACTCGCGCTCGTCGGCGACGGGCCGGACGAGGAAGCGCTGCGCCGGCGTGCGCCGGCAGGCGTCGTCTTCGCGGGCAAGCGCGTCGACGTCGCGGACTGGCTCGCGGCCGCCGACGTCGTCACGCTCCCGTCGCGCTGGGAAGGGATGTCGATCGGGATGCTCGAGGCGATGGCCCGGGGTCGGAGCATCGTCGCGACGGACGTCCCGGGCGCGCGCGAGGCGATGGGCAACGACGCGGGCGCGATCGTCCCGGTCGAGGACGCCGCGGCTCTGAGCGGCGAGCTGGCTCTACGGTTGAGCGACCGGGAGCGGACGCGGGCCGAAGGTCACGCGGGTCGCAAACGAGCTGAGCGCTACCACGATTTACGCGCGATGACCGACGCGGTCGCCGAGCTCAGTAGTAGTACGGCACGCTCGCTTCTTTGAACCTGTTGGCGACGATGCCCATCAGCGGCGCCTGAAGCGCCTCGATCGCGACGACCGCCTCGTTGACCGAGCGTGCGAGCGTGCCGCGGGTGACGACGAGCAGGATTCCCTTGGCGGCGGTCGCGATCGTGCGCGCGTCGTCGGTCGAGAGGAGCGGCGGCGTGTCGATGATCACGAGGTCGAAGTTCTCACGCGCCTCGTCGAGCACCTCGCCGAGCCGCCGCGCGAGCAGGTCGCCGGCCTCGGGGTCGTGTGCCGTCGGGAGGATCCAGACGTTGTCCGCCCAGCCCTCGTGCGCAGCCTCCATCAGCGGGATCTCGGCACGCAGCACCTCGGCGAAGCCCGGATGCGGGCTCACGCCTGCTGCCCGCGAGAAACCGGGACGGCGCAGGTCGCCGTCGATCAGCAGGATGCGCATGCCGAGGCGGCCGAGCGCCTCGCCGAGCAGCGTGACGGTCGTCGTCTTCCCGTCCGCGGGCCCCGGCGAGGTGACGACGATCAGGTCGATGTTCCCCTCGCGCAGCTGCGGCTCGATGTTCGCGCGCATGATCCGGAAGGCCGACGCCGTGCGCAGGTCGGAGAACGCCGCCACCGGGCCCTGCTTGAGCGCGCGAGACGGCGGGATGCGGCCCACGACCGGGTAGCCGGTCGTCCGCTGGAGGTCGCGCCACGAGCGCAGGCGCGGGCGGCCGCGCTCAAGCAGGAGCGAGGCGACGATCCCGAGCAGGCAGCCGATGAAGAGGGACGCGAGCTCGAGCAGACGCCTCGGCGGCGCGGCCGGGTTGGCCGGCGCCAGCGCGGGTGCGACCCGCTGGGCGGTCAGAATTCGATCCGACCTCGAGAACTCGAGCGCCTTGGCCGCGAAGGCGTTGGCGCAGATCGCGGCGCGCGTCGGGTTCGGCAGCCGGCAGACGATCTTCATGTTCCCGGTGTCCGTCGCGATGTTCGAGTCGATCGCCTTCTCGATCGTGCTCGGGCTCTCGCCGATCTGCGGCGCGACGAGGCGGACGGTCGACGGCGCTGTCACATAGGCCGGGTACTTCGGGCCGACGACGCGCACGACGCTCGAGTCCTGGCCGAGGCGCGGGCCGATCGAGAGCAGCGCCTTGCCGTCGTACTGCGAAGGAAGCGTCTCCACATAGATCGTCGCGCCCAGGGTGAAGAGGGCGGCGATGAGGACGGTCGGC
>DATBGG010000174.1:0-8600 GCA_036558065.1 Gaiellaceae bacterium
GGGACACACCCGAACGAGCTGATGGCGGAGCTGTACGGGAAGATCGAGGGCTGCTCGCACGGCTACGGCGGCTCGATGCACCTGTACGACGTCGAGCGCGGCAACCTGGGGGCGAACGCGGTCGTCGGGGGCGGCCTGCCGGCGATCACCGGGGCGGCGCTGGCGTTCAAGCTGCGCGGCGAGCCCCGGGTCTCGGTTGCCTTCTTCGGTGACGGAGCGACCAACATCGGCACGTTCCACGAGTCGCTCAACCTCGCGTCGCTGTGGAAGGTGCCCGCCGTCTTCGTCCTCGAGAACAACCACTGGGCGGAGTCGACGCCGGCGAAGCAGCAGCTGCCGATCTCGGATCTCGAGAAGCGCGCGGTCGCCTACGGCATGCACTCGGCCAAGGTGGACGGCCAGGACGTCGAGGCCGTCTTCAAGGCGGCCCGGCGCTCGCTCGACTACGCCCGGAGCGGCAAGGGGCCGGTGTTCCTGGTCTGCGAGACGTTCCGGCTCGTCGGCCACTTCGTCGGCGACGCGCAGGTGTACCGGCCGAAGGGCGAGCTGGCCGAGCTGCGCGAGACGCAGGACCCGATCACGAAGCTGCGCGAGAAGCTGGGCATGTCCGACGGGGAGTTCGAGGCGATGGATGCGGAGGCGCTCGGAATCGCCGAGGGAGCGGTCGAGTTCGCCAAGAACGGCACCGACCCGAAGCCGGAAGACGCGTTGAAGAACGTCTACGCCTGATGCCCGAGCTGACCTACCGCGAGGCCGTCCGGGACACGCTCTCCCGCGCGATGCGCGAGGACGACGACATCTTCATCATGGGCGAGGACATCGCCGAGATGGGCGGCTCGATGGGCGTCACCCAGGGGATGCTGGCCGAGTTCGGACCCGACCGCGTCCGCAACACGCCGATCTCCGAGATGGCGATCGTCGGCGCGGGGATCGGGGCCGCGATGCAGGGCATGCGGCCGATCGTCGAGATCATGTACGAGGACTTCACCACCCTGGCGATGGAGCAGATCGTCAACCAGGCGGCCAAGCACCGGTACATGTCGGGCGGCCAGGTCAAGGTGCCCCTGACGATCCGGACGCAGGGCGGGGCGGGCTGGTCGCCGGGCGCGCAGCATGCGCAGCAGGTCGAGGCGTGGTTCGTGCACGTCCCCGGGCTGAAGGTCGTCTTCGCCTCGACCCCCTCCGACGTGCGCGGCCTGCTCTGGTCGTCGATCTACGACGACAACACGGTCATGTTCTTCGAGCACCGGACGCTCTACCCGCTCAAGGAAGAGGTGCCCGAGGAGCTCGAGCCGATCCCGCTCGGGCAGGCGCGCGTGCATCGCGAGGGCGAGGACGTGACCGTGATCGCCACCGGCCGGCTCGTCCACGAGTCGCTGGCCGCGGCCGCCGAGGCGGAGAAGGAAGGCGTCTCCGTCGAGGTGGTCGACCCGCGCACGCTCCAGCCCCTGGACGAGGACACGCTCGTCGCCTCGGTGAAGAAGACCAACCGCTGCGTGGTCGCCCACGAGGCTGTCGTCCGCGGCGGCTTCGGCGCCGAGGTCGCCGCCGTCGTCCAGCACCAGGCCTTCGACTGGCTCGACGCGCCGATCGAGCGCGTCGGCTCGAAGTTCACGCCGATCCCCTTCGCGCCCGTGATGGAGAACTACGTCGTCCCGCACGCCGCCGACGTGCTGGAGGCGATCCGCCTGACGGTGCAACGCAGTGGCTGACCAGGTCATCCTGCCGCGGCTCGGCCAGGGCATGGAGTCAGGGACGATCGTCCGCTGGCTGAAGTCGGAGGGCGACCAGGTGCAGAAGGGCGAGCCGCTGTACGAGCTCGACACCGACAAGGTCACGCAGGAGGTCGAAGCGGATGTCGGAGGCGTGCTGCTGAAGATCCTCGTCGGCGAGGGCGAGGTGCCCGTCGGGACGCCGGTCGCGTTCCTGGGGGAGGAGGGCGAGGACATTCCGGACGTCGAGGTGGCACCGGCGGAGGCGGAGCCCGCAGCGGTTTCTTCGGGGACAGACCCCGAGCAGCCGCAACGCGCCCCGGAGCCGTCCGCCGGGTCTGTCCCTGCAGAGGAGCGGCCCGCCGAGCCGGTGGCTGCCGACGGTGGCCGGGTCAAGGCGTCGCCGCTCGCCCGCCGCATCGCGCGTGAGCGGGGCATCGATCTCGCCTCCCTGCGGGGCACCGGCCCGGAAGGGCGGATCGTCGCCGAGGACGTCGAGCGTGCCGCCGCGGCTCCCGCGCACGCCACCGTGGGCGCCGCGCCGCTCGAGGCGGAGATCGTCCCGCTGACGTCGCTGCGCAAGACGATCGCGCGCCGCCTGACCGAGGCCTGGCAGGCGCCGGCGTTCCAGATCTCGATGTCCGCGGACATGACGCGCGCCCAGGAGCTCCACGCGCGCCTGCGCGACCAGGGCGTCAGCGTCACCGACATCCTGACGAAGCTCGCAGCAATCGCGCTCCTGCGCCACCGCGAGGTCAACGCGCAGTTCGCCGACGACGAGCTCCGGATCTTCCCGAACGCGCACATCGGTCTGGCCGTCGCGACCGAGCGCGGCCTGATCGTCCCCGTACAGCGCGAGGTCGAGCGCAAGTCGCTCGTCCAGATCGCCGCGGAGCGGAAGGAGATCGTCCAGCGGACGCGCGAGGGCAAGCTGTCCCAGGAGGACCTCGAGGGCGGGACGTTCACGATCTCGAACCTCGGGATGTACGGCGTCGAGATCTTCACGGCCGTCCTCAACCCGCCGCAGGCCGCGATCCTGGCGGTCGGCGCGATCGAGGAGAAGCCGGTCGTGCGCGACGGGGAGCTCGTGCCCAGGCCGCTGATGGCGATGACGCTGACGTGCGACCACCGGGCGATCGACGGCGCAAAGGCCGCCGAGTTCCTGCGCGAGCTGAAGACGCTCCTCGAAGAGCCCGGGCTCGCGCTGTGACCCGCGTCTGGTACCAGGTGCGCAACCTCGACCAGGCGCGCGCGTTCTACAGCGGCACGCTCGGGTTCACCGAGACGTACGCGGACGAGGACTGGGCGAAGCTCGAGCGGGGCGAGATGAAGATCGCGCTCGCCGAAGGGGAGCCGAGCTCCGAGGGGCCGGTCGCGAGCGTCGACGTCCCGGACATCAAGACCGAGGCCGACCGCCTACGGGACGAGAGCGTGAACGTGGGCACCGTGCTCGAGCTGCACGACGAGGTGCGCGTCGTCGACGTGTTCGATCCGGACGGGAACCGCCTTCAGCTCGTCCAGCAGCTCAGGCTCTGAACTCGCGCTCGGCGAGGCTCTCGCGGGCCTTCCAGTAGTGCTTCGGGCGCTCGAGGTCGAGCAGGACGTCGACGTGGCCGAGCGTGTCGAACCCGAGCCGGTGGAAGAAGCGCAGCGCCAGCGCGTTCCGTGCGACGGGGCTGGCCTTGACCTGGCGAGCGCCCTCCGCCTGTGCGGCTTCCACCGCGGTCTCGACGAGCGAGCGTCCGATCCCCTGCCCGCGGACGTCGAACGAGACGACGACCGGCTCGATCTCGGCCTGCCTGCCGCGCAGGACGAGCCCGACGAACCCGACCACCGCGCCACGGCGCTCCGCGACCCACAATCGCGCCTGCTCCGGATAGCCGTCGAACCCCGAGCCGGGGTCGTCGCCGCCGATCGAGGGGTCGTCGTAGAGCGCGCGATGCCAGCGCGTGAGCTCGGCCCAGAGCCCGCGGCAAGCGGCCGCATCCTGCGCGTCGTAGGGGCGAATCGTCACCGGGCTCGACACGCTTCGACACTACATAGACTCAGCGCATGATCCGGCCGGGCACCCCGCAGGACGCCCGCTTCCTCCGCGACATGCTGCGGCACGCGTACTACTGGCGCTCGGGCGCGGAGGACGAGAGCGGGCTGCATCCCATGCGCTACGTCGAGAACTGGGGCCGTGCGGGTGACGCGGCGGTGATCGCGCTCGACGAAGGATTTCCGGTCGGCGCCGCCTGGTACCGGCTCTTCAAGGACTCGGCGCCCGGCTACGGGTTCGTCGACGAGTCGACGCCCGAGCTCTCGATCGCGGTCGTCCCGAGCCGCCGCGGCCACGGCTTCGGCGGCGAGCTGATGGACGCGCTTCTCGCACGGGCGCGCGCGGACGGGTACGGCGCGATCTCGCTCAGCGTCGCCAAGGACAGCCCGGCGGTGCAGCTCTACGAGCGCTACGGGTTCGCACGGGTCGACGAGCGGGACGGGGCGATCACGATGCGGGCCGAACTGGCGTAGATAGGATCGGGCGCGATGGATTGCGACGTCGCTGTTCTCGGAGGCGGCCCGGGCGGGTATACGGCCGCGATTCGCGCTGCTCAGCTTGGCGCGAAGACCATCTGCATCGAGAAGGAACCGGAGCTCGGGGGGACGTGCCTGCGCATCGGATGCATCCCGACGAAGGCTTGGGTGCAGACCGCGTTCGCCATGAAGGAGGCCGAGCACACGTTCGGCAAGCTCGGCGTCCAGGTCGGCGCGCCGCAGCTCGACTTCGCGACGGCGAACGAGTGGAAGGCGGCGGTCGTCAAGCAGATGGTCAACGGGGTCGCGAGCTTGTTCAAGGCGAACGGCGTCGAGTGGGTGCACGGCACCGGCCGGTTCAAGGACGCGAACACGATCGCGGTCGAGGGCGGGGAGGACGTCACCTTCAAGTCGGCGATCGTCGCGACCGGGTCGTTCCCGCTGCGCCCGCCGATCGAAGGGCTCGACTCCGCGCGCTGTGTCGACTCCGAGGGCTTGCTGGGTCAGACCGAGGTTCCGCGCCGGCTCGTCGTCCTGGGCGGCGGGATCATCGGCTGCGAGTTCGCATCGATCTTCAACCGCTTCGGGACAGAGGTGACGATCATCGAGATGCTTCCGAAGCTGATCCCGGCCGAGGACGACGACGCGGCCAAGGAGCTCGCGAAGCAGTTCGGGCGGCGCGGGATCACGCTCCACCTCGAGAAGCAGTGCACGAAGGTCGAGGAGACGGGCGACGGGCTGCGTGTCCATTTCGGTGAGGGCGAGACCGTGGACGCGGATCTGATGCTCGTCGCGGTCGGGCGTGGCCCGAGCGTCCAGAACCTCGGGCTCGAGGAGATCGGGGTCGAGCTCGACCCGCGCAAGGGCATCGCGGCCGACGAGCATCGGCGCACGACCGTCTCGCACATCTACGCGGTCGGCGACTGCGCGGGCTACTGGCAGCTCGCGCACACGGCGTTCCGCGAGGGCGAGGTCGCGGCCGAGAACGCGATGGGGCACGAGGCCGTCGTCGACAACCGCGGGGTGCCGCGGCCGATCTACACGGATCCCGAGATCGCCGGCGTGGGGCTGACCGAGGCCGAGGCGCGTGAGCAGTACGGCGACGACGTGGCGACCGGGATGTTCCCGTGGGTCGCGAACGCGCGGGCCGTGATGCAGAACGAGACCGTGGGCTGGGTCAAGTCGATCCACGAAACGCGGTACGGCGAGCTGCTCGGGATCGTGATGGTCGGGCCGCACGTGACCGACCTGATCGAGGCGGGCGTGGTCGCGCTCGACGCCGAGGCGACGGTGGAGACGGTCGCCGACGGGATGGCCGCGCACCCGACGCTGTCGGAGGCGGTCAAGGAGGCGGGCCTCGTCGCGCTGGGGCGGGCGATTCATCTGCCGCCGAAGCGTCGCGCGGCGGCTACGACCTAAGCGCGCCCGAACTCTCGCGCAGCCTCGAAAAATCCCTCGAACGAGGTACAGCCCCACCCTGGGCGGGGACTAGGGTTCCTCCCGCCACCCGCTTCGAGCGTACCCCGAATCCCCCCTCGAAAGAGTGTCATTTTCGCGCCAAATGGCCAAAATGAGAGCAAGACCGCAACTCGCGGGAACCCTCACCCGTTTCACCAGTGTCGTGGCGCGACCAAACCGCAAGAAATCTCCCCAAAAGCCGTCTAATCGTCCGTGACCCCCATCCTCGCGCAAAAACCGCGCGCTGCTGACCGCTCCTTCGAGCGGCTCTACCAAAAGCACGTCCACGCGGTCTACCGGTACGCACTCGCCGTCCTCCACAACGAGGCCGACGCCGAAGACGTCACCCAGCAGACGTTCCTCAGCGCCTATCGCGCGTTCGAGCGCGGCGAGCGCCCGCACAAGCCGCACAACTGGCTGATCAAGATCGCGCACAACGTCTGCCGCCAGCGCTTCCGCGACTCTTCGAGACGACCGCAGGAGGTCGAGTTCGACGAGTCCCTGGCCGCGGCCGCGCCCGAAGACTCCGACGTCCCGACGGCCACCGAGATCCGCCGCGCTCTCGGCTTCCTCGCCTTCAACCAGCGCGCCGCCCTCGTCATGCGCGAGCTCGAGGGACGCTCGTACGCCGAGATCGCGCAGATCCTCGACGTCTCGGTCGGCGCCGTCGAGACCCTGATCTTCCGCGCGCGCCGCGCCCTGCGCGAACAGCTCGAAGGCGGCCTCACCTGCGACGAGGCCGAGCTGACGCTGACGCGCCTGCAGGAGGGCAAGCTCCCGAGCGAGGAGCGAGGCGCACTCCGCGCCCACCTCCGCGAATGCAAGGACTGCGCGACGCTCGAGCGCCGTCAGCGCGCCCAGCGCGCGGCCCTCAAGCACCTCGGCGCCGTTCCGCTTCCCGCTTCGCTCGCCGGCACGTTCTTCGGCGGCGGCACCGCAGGCGGCGTCGCCATCGGAGGCGGCCTCGGAATCGGAGCGAAGGCCGCGGCGGTGGTCGCGGCCGGGCTCGTCGCCACGGGCGTGGGCCACGAGGCCGTCAAGGCCGTGGCCGCCAAGGACAAGGGCTCGTCGTCGCAGAAGCCTGCCGCCGTCCAGCAGCGGGCCAAGGGCACGACGCCGGTCTCGGCGACGGCAAGCGGAAGCGGGACGAGGACGGGCGAGGCTCGGAAGAAGCAGCGCAAGGCGAAGCGCGCGCGGGTCGCCGCAGCAAGGCGTGCCGCGCACGCGCGCGCCGGCGACCTCGGCTCCGGCTCAGCCTCCGGGTCGAGCTCGGGCGCCGGCCAAGGCCATTCGGGCTCCGGCGGCAGCAGCAACGGCGCGGGACAGGGACCGCTTCCACCGCTCCCGAACCCGCCGCCCCTCCCACCGCCTCCGCCGCCGCTGCACATCGATCTCCCCGACCTTCCTCCGATCGAGCTCCCGCCGCCGCCGCTCGATCTTCCGCCGCCGCCTCTGCCGCCGCCTCCGCCTCCGCCGCCGATCCCGCCGCTGCCACCGCTTCCGCCGCTGCCGCCGCTGCCACCGATCCTGCCGTAAGGCCCGGCCGCAAGATTCGGCGCCGAACGGCATCCATTAGGTGATGACGCCGATACTTGCGCAGCGGCCGCGCACGGACCGGGCCTTCGAACGGCTCTACCGTTCCCATGTCCGAGACGTCTATCGCTACGCGCTGGCGATGCTGCCCACGCCCGAAGACGCGGAAGACGTCACGCAGACGACCTTCCTCAACGCCTACCCCGTCCACGAGCGCGGCGAGGCACCGAGCTCACCGAACATGTGGCTGATCGGACTCGCGCACGAGCTCTGCGAGCAGCGGGCGCGACATGCGAGGAGCGTCGACGAGGTCGTCTACGAGGAGCAACTCGAGGAGGCGGTTCCGGAGGACGCAGGGCCGAGCGCGAACGACGTTCGCCGCGCCCTCGGCCTGCTGCCGTTCGAGCTCCGCGCCGTGCTGATCATGCGCGAGGTCGAGGACCGCCCGTACGTGGAGATCGCGGAGATCCTCGGCGTCCCGCTCGCGCGCGTCGAGACGCTCATCTTCCAGGCGCGCCGCGCGCTGCGCGAAGAGCTCGAGGGCGCGCTGACCTGCCACGAGGCCGAGCGGGCCATCTCCCGCAACCTCGACGGCCTCCTCGCCCGACCCGACCGCCGCGCCCTGCGCGACCACGTCCGGGAGTGCGAGGACTGCGAGCGCTTCGACCGCAGCCAGCGCGCTCAACGGGCCGCCCTGCGCGCGCTCGCCAACGTTTCGCTGCCGCACTCGCTCTCGTCGTTCTTCGACGACCACGCGCCCGAGAAGGGGTCGCTGAGCAGAGCGTAGGTTTCCGCACCCTCAGGCGTCTTCTTGGTACGTGGGCGATCCGGGCCTGCTTCCTCCTCTCTGGCTCGGGTCATCCCCTCTCTCCACAGGACGCCGCTCGGGGGGGCGGCGTCCTGATTTGTGTGTGAACGGCTGACACCACGGGTACGCTCGGGCCATGAGCGTGCTGAACAAGCGGAATGCCCTGCTCGGCTGGGCGGTGTGGACGGTCAGCAAGCGCGTCGCGAAGCAGAAGGCGAAGTCGGCCGCGTCGGTCGACGGATCGAGGTGGCCGGGGAAGCGCGCGATCGCAGCGACCGCCGCCGCGATCGGCGGGACGGTCTTCTTCCTGCGCCGCCGGGCCTCCGACGACGACAGCTGATCTTCGCTCTTTGCGAAAAGTTCGTCGCCGGCCGATTTTTCGACCTCGCAAAATGCGAAAACTTTCGCGGCCGAGGGTCTTGCGCGAGATCCCCCGACCCCATAGGTTGCCGCTTGCGCCGAGCACGGAGCGCAAGTAGGTCGAAACTGAACCGAAGGACTGTAGGCGGAAGCCCAAAGTCAGACGGTTGAGTGGACGAAAGCGCAACCGGCTCGGCGAATTTTTTTGGTCC
>DATBGG010000175.1:0-24181 GCA_036558065.1 Gaiellaceae bacterium
GTCGGGCGCATTGTCCGAGCCTAGGCGCGAGTCAGGCGCTCTTCGGTCGCTTGTGTCGATCCGGAGCATCGCCCGTCTGCCGCCAGGCCGCGAGCCCGGCTGCGTAGCCGATCACGCCGATGAGCATGATCCAGACGATCATCATCGCGCCCATCCACACCAAGTTCAGGTGTCCCAGCCACTGATGCACAGCTGCCTCCTTTCGTCACCAAGAGCGTGCGAGCAGCACGTGCGGGCGGCATCCGAGCGCAGCCTGATCCGCGGGGGGAGAAGTACGGATGAGACGCGGAGGGGCCGCACGGTGGATGCGGCCCCCGCGTTCGGTCGTATCAGTGCGCTGCGACGAGTGCGCGCTTCTCGGCGAGGATCGGCTCCAGAACGTCTGCGAGCGTCGGCGTCCCGACCTCCTCGAGCTCGTACCGCACGTGGCGGATTGGATGCCTCGACTCGATCAGCCGGCCGAGGTCGATCGGTGTCCCGGTGACGACGACGTCACACTCGGCGGCGTTGATCGTCTCTTCGAGCTCCTTCAGCTGCTCGTCGCCGTAGCCCATCGCGGGCAGGACGTTCGTCAGCTGGGGCCAACGCCCGAGCGTCTCCTTGATCGAGCCGACCGCGTACGGCCTCGGGTCGACGATCGTGCCGGCGCCCGCGTTGCGGGCGGCCACCAGGCCGGCGCCGAAGGGCATTCCGCCGTGGGTCAGCGTCGGCCCGTCGTCGACGACCAGCACGCGGCGTCCGAGCAAGTCGTGCCCGTGCTCGAGCTTCGGCGGGGACTTCGCGAAGATCACCCGCGCCATCGGGTTGACGGCCTCGATGTTCTCCAGCACCTGCTCCACGTTGTGCGCCTCGGCCGAGTCGACCTTGTTGATGACCACGACGTCGGCCATCCGCAGGTTCGCCTCACCCGGGTGGTAGCGGAGCTCGTGCCCGGGCCGCAGCGGGTCGGCGACGACGATGTGCAGGCTCGGCCTGAAGAACGGCAGGTCGTTGTTCCCGCCGTCCCAGATCACGACGTCGGCCTCCTGCTCGGCCTGCCTCAGGATTGCCTCGTAGTCGACTCCCGAGTACATGACCATGCCCATCTCGACCGGGAGCTCGTACTCCTCGCGCTCCTCGATCGTCGGGTGTGTGGCGTCGATCTCCTCGATCGACTCGAAACGCTGTACGCGCATCGCCTCGAGGTCGCCGTACGGCATCGGATGCCGGACGAGCGCGACCTTCAGGCCCGCGTCGAGCAGGATCCGGCCGACCTTGCGGCTCGTCTGGCTCTTGCCGCTGCCGGTGCGCACCGCGCAGACGGCGACGACCGGCTTCGTGCTCTCGAGCATCGTGGCGCGTGGCCCGAGCAGCGTGAAGTCGGCGCCGGCCGCGAGAACGGTCGAGGCCTTGTGCATGACCTCTTCGTGCGAGAGGTCGGAGTAGGCGAGGACGACCTCGTCCACCATCCGGCTCTTGATCAGGTCCCCGAGCTCGTGCTCGGGCCTGATCGGGATGCCGTCGGGGTACTGCGGCCCCGCGATCGAGGCGGGATAGCGCCGGTCGTCGATGCCGGGGATCTGGGCCGCCGTGAAGGCGACCACTTCGGTGTCGGGATCGTGGCGGAAGACCGTGTTGAAGTTGTGGAAGTCGCGGCCTCCCGCTCCCATGATGATGACTTTGCGCATCGCTCCATTCCTTTCGTCACGTGGGGCCGGGATGCCCGGCCCCACGCGTTCGTTCGTTCAGTCGATTCCGGCGAGCACCTTCTGCTTGCCGTTGGCCGTCGCCACCGGCTCCGGTGGAACGGTCAGTTCGAGCCCAGGCCCGGTCTTGCGGCTCTCACGCCACTTCAGGAAGACGTAGACCGGAATGCCGAAGAGCAGGAGCATGAAGCCCTTCGCGAGCCACTCCTGCCCGGCGCCCCAGATCGCCCACACGGAGTAGGCGAACGCGAGGCCGGCGACAAACGTGTCGCGACCGAGCTTCACCCACGAGAAGAGCTCCCGCTCGCGGAAGAAGAGCACGACCTCGGCCGCCGCCGCGTAGGCGTATGCGATCAGCGTCATCCACGTGGCGAGCAGGATGATGTCGGTGAACCGCGTCCCGAAGTCGACGTTCCAGTTGTAGAGCACGAGCCCGCTTGCGAGAGCGGACGAGGCGACGAGCCCGAACACGGGTGTCGTCCGGCGGATCCGCGCGAACGGCCTCGGGAAGAGTCCGTCGTCGGCGGCCGCGAGCGAGACCCTGGCGCTGAGCATGATCCAGCCGTTGAGCGCGCCGAGAGTCGCCGCGATCGCGACGAGGGCGATCCACTTGCCCCACGTGAGGCCGAGGAACGTACCGCCCCACATCGCGTTCGCCGCGTCGGCGAACGGCGCCGACGAGCCGGCGAGCGCGGCCTGCGAGAGGACGCCCACGATCGCGACCAGTGCGACCAGATAGAGCGCCGTCGTGGCGAGCGTACCGATGATCGTCGCCCGCGGGATCGTCTTCTCTGGGTTCTTCATCTCCTCCGCCGGAACGGTCGCCGACTCGAGCCCGATGAAGGCCCAGAGGGCGAGGGCCGCCGCGGCGTTCACGTGCCAGTCGAATCCTCCGCCGGCTGTCGTGAACGGCGAGAAGTTCCCGCCGTGGATGTAGAAGAGCCCGACGATGCCGATCACGGCGAGCGGGATGAACTTGAGCACGGTCGTGACGACCTGCGCCCAGCCGGTTTCGCGGACGCCCAGGATGTTCACGAAGGTGAACAGCCAGATCGCACCGACCGCGACGAGCGCCGCGACCAGGTTCGACGTCCTGACGTCGCCCCAGAACACGCCGAGGTACCCGGCGAAGGCGACGGCGATCGCGGCGTTCCCGACCCAGGCCGCGATCCAGTAGGCCCAGGCGGTCTGGAAGCCGACGAAGTCTCCGAACGCCTTCCGCGCGAAGTAGTACGGACCGCCCGTGCGCGGGTGGGCGCGTCCCAGGTTCGCGAAGACGAGCGCCAGGAGCATCGCGCCGACGCCGGTGAAGGCCAGCGCGACGATCGACGCGGGGCCGGCCTCACCGGACAGAGCAGCCGGCAGGGTGAAGATCCCCGACCCGACCATGTTGCCGACGACGAGCGCCGTCGCCATCCAGAGCCCCATCGAGCGCTTCAGGCTCGGCTGGCGGACGTGCCCGTTCGGCCCTGATATCCGAGAACCAAGTCTCATGTCGTGTCCTTTCTTCGGCTCAGCAGGCAGCCGCGTCCGGGTTCGATCCCGGAGTGGTGCTCTGCCCGGCCGGCCGGGTCTCGGCGAGCGCGCGCTTGGGCACGCTGAGCTCGAGGGCGCCTTGCTGGAGACGGATGCGAACGACGACGTCGGTCGGCGTCTCGCGCACCTCTGCGGCCGGTGAGAGCACGTTGACGGGAGCTCGTCGATGGACGCCGTTCGTCGAGCGCGGTTTCAGCTCGAGGATCGGCGCGACACCGTTGGTTGGCGTTGCCATGGCTCCTCCTCTCTGATGTCTGAATCGATCGTCCCCGCGCTTGCGGCGGGGCGCATCGGAAGGCCTGCGCAAAAGGGATCCGTAGTTCCCCGTTCAGAGATCGGGGAGAGTCCCGACGCGGCCGTTTCCGCCTCTGTCGACGATCAAGTCGAAGCGAAAGGAGGAAACGATGAAGAGGATCGTCATCGCAACCGATGGATCGCCCTCCGCGATCCAGGCAATCGAGTTCGGGCTCGAGCTCGCAGCCGAGCAGGAGGCGGACCCGACCTTCGTCCACGTGGCGCCCGGCACCGAGGTGCTTCCGGTCACCGGCTTCGCGATGGGCCCGGTAACGGTTCCCCACGAGCCCGAGGAGTACGACATGGAGTCGCTGCACGAGGCTGTCCGGCTCGCCGAGGAGCGTGGGATCCACTCGCACACGAAGCTCCTCGTCGGCGACGCCGCGAAGGAGATCGTCAAGTTCGCCGACTCGATCGACGCCGACCTGATCGTCGTCGGATCGAGGGGCCACGGCACGATCTCGAGCGCGTTGCTCGGAAGCGTCTCGCGCGGGATCCTGCACGAAGCGAAGCGGCCCGTGCTGATCGTCCGAGAAGTACGCCAGCCGGTCGCAGCGACCGCCTGACGTCACAGTCGACCCGCGCCGGTACTCGACGGTGCGGGTCGATTCTCCCGTGGAGAAATGCTGAAATTGGCCTGACGTGTCCGACGTGGAGCGCCTGCGCGCGATCGTCGACGCGGGCGTGGCGCTCGCGTCGGAGCTGTCGCTCGACGCCGTCCTGCTGAAGATCGTGGAGACCGCCGCGGACCTGACCGGAGCGCAGTACGCGGCACTGGGAGTGATCGACCCGAGCGGCCAGGCGCTCGAGCGGTTCGTCGTCACCGGCATCGACGACGAGACACAGGAGGCGATCGGCGACCTTCCGCGCGGCCGGGGAATCCTCGGCGCGCTGATCCAGGACGCGAAGCCGCTGCGGCTCGAGAACCTCGCCGATGATCCCCGCTCGGTTGGGTTCCCACCCAACCATCCGCCGATGCGCGCCTTCCTCGGAGTGCCGATCCTCCTGCGTGGAGTTGCTTACGGAAACCTGTACCTGACCGAGAAGGCCGGAGGCGCAGCGTTCACCGCGGAGGACGAGGAGGTGACGACGATGCTCTCCTCACAGGCCGCGGTCGCGATCGAGAACGCACGGCTCTACGAGGCGGCCACACGCTGGCTGAGGCAGCTCGAATCCCTGAACGAGATCGCAAGCGCCCTCGCCTCCGAGGTCGACCTCTCACGCGTGCTCGAGCTCGTCGCTTCGCGGTTGCGGGAGCTGGTGAACGCACGGCTCGTTCTCATAGCCTTGCCTGCGGGGGAAGGGAGCCTCGTCGTCCGTGCGGTCGACGGCGAGGCGTCGGGAGAGCTGCTCGGGCTGCGTCTGGACAGCGAGACCTCGAAGACCGGGAAAGTCCTGCAGCGAAGGCGGAGCGAGCGAGTCGACTCGCTGATCGACGACATCGAGATGAACCAGGAGGCAGGCCGGAAGATGGGCGCGCGCACGGGCCTCTTCGTCCCGATGCTCCTGCGCGACCGCGCGATCGGGGTCGTCAGCGCGCACGACAAGGAGGGGGGCGACGCCCGCTTCTCCGACGAGGACGTGCGACTGGCCGAGGCCTTTGCCCAACGCGCCGCAGTTGCCGTGGATCTCTCGGAGCGGGTGGCGAGCGATGCGCTGCGACGTGTCGTCAGCGCGCAGGAGCTCGAGCGCCAGCGCCTCGCCCGCGAGCTGCACGACGAGACCGGCCAGGCGCTGACATCGATCCTGCTCGGGCTCAAGGCAGTCGAGGATGCGCATGACGAGGCTGACCTCGCCGCCGCCACGGGACAGTTGAGGGAGCTCGTAGTCAGCACGCTTCAGGACGTCCGGCGCCTCGCGGTCGAACTGCGCCCGAAGGCGCTCGACGACTTCGGGCTCGTGCCGGCCATCGAGCGTCTCGTGGAGACGTTCCGCGAGCACACGGGGATCGAGGTCGACCTCGAGCCGCGCCTCGGCGCGGAGCGCTTGCCGTCCGACGTCGAGACGACGCTGTACCGCATCACGCAGGAAGCTCTGACCAACGTGGTCAAGCACGCCCACGCCCGGCACGTCAGCATCGTCTTCACGCGGCGGGACGGAAGCGTGTCCGCCGTGATCGAGGACGACGGGCGGGGATTCGCCAGCGACGACGACTCGAGCAGGCTCGGGCTCCTTGGCATGCGCGAGCGGATCGCTCTCGTCGCGGGGCGGCTGGAGGTCGAATCGGCGCACGGCGCGGGCACCACCCTCTCGATCGAGGTGCCCCTCTCGTGACGATCCGCGTGCTCGTGGTCGACGACCATGCTGTCGTGCGCTCGGGGCTGCGCCGCGTGCTCGAGGCCGAGGACGACATCGAGGTCGTGGCCGAGGCCGGCGATCTCCGCGACGCAGTGTTCGAGGCGCGCGCGCACAAGCCGGACGTGATCCTGATGGACGTCGTCATGCCCGGCGCGAGCGGGATCGAGGCGACTCCCGCAGTCCTCAAGGAGGCCGAAGACGCCAAGGTGCTGATGCTCTCCATGCAGGACGACCCGCGCTACGTTCGCGAGGCCTTCTCCGCCGGCGCCAGCGGCTACGTGCTGAAGGAGGCGGCCGACGCGGAGGTCGTCGACGCGGTGCGCGAGGTCGCAGGCGGGGGGCGCTACGTCCATCCCGTCCTGGGCGCCCGGCTCGTCCAGGCCGAGGCCGAGGAGCGGGCTCACGCCGAGGAGGATCCGCTCTCGGAGCGCGAGCGCGAGGTGCTCCGGCTCCTCGCGCTGGGGCACACGAACCAGGAGATCGCCAAGATGCTGTATCTGTCGGTGCGCACCGTCGAGACGCACCGGGCGCACATCATGCAGAAGCTGCGGCTGACGACCCGGGCCGAGCTCGTGCGCTTCGCGATCGACCACGGGCTGCTCGAGGAGCAAGCAGAAGGCTCCTGAACGGCTGCGGGTTTCCCGCAACCGGATGAGGGGGGTCACCGAGGGCCTCGCCGGCTCGTTGGCCCAGGATTCGGGCATGACGAGCTACGCCGTCACCTGGCAGCAGGGCGAAGAGCTCCTGCGTTCGGGCCGGCTCGAGGTCGGTGCCGACGGGCTGGCATTCGAGGGCGCAGGGGAGAACGGCGTAGCATCGGAGCTGAGTGTCGACTTCTCTGATCTCGTCGACGTGCGCATCGGACGTTCGCCCGCGGACAGGATCGCGGGCCGCCAGACGCTCGTCCTCGAACGGCGGGCCGGCGGCCCCGTCCGCATCGCGGGCGTCGTCCAGCCGGGCATCGTCTCCGAGCTCGCCGAGCAGGTCGGGTCCCGTCTCAGAGAGGAGCACGCAATGAGCCGCGCAGTCGTCGTCCTCCCGCTCAAGGAAGGCGCGAGCGAGCGCGCCGCTCAGCTGCTCCGGAAGGGGCCGCCGTTCGACCCGTACGAGGTCGGACTCGAACGGCACCATGTCTTTCTCACCGAGACGGAGGCAGTGTTCGTGTTCGAGGCAGTCGACCTCGACGCGGCGGAGCGTCTGATCGGAGACGACGGCATCTGGCAGGCAGCCGAGGTCTGGAAGGACCTCGTCGCAGGGCCGCCGCGGCTGGCCGAGGACTCGTACTCCTGGCTACGGCCCCACGTGCCGGACGACGTTTCCTTCGCGGCGACCCCCGGCCCGGGCGACAGCGAGGGCGGAGACCTCTCGAGCCCCGAGGAGTAGGCTCGTCCGCATGGACGCGCTCGACATCGAGGCGACCCGGAGCCGGCTCGAGCAATCAGGGGGCGGTTACGAGGTCGTCCACACGTCTCCTGGCCTCGAGATCGGCGTCTACGTGCTCGTCGCGCCGGAGCCCGACCGGCAGCAGCCGCACGTCGACGACGAGGTCTACGTGGTGCTCGAGGGCCGCGGGGTGCTCGAGATCGAAGGCGACACGGTGGAGGTCAGCGAGGGGAAGGCGGCCTTCGTGCCGGCCGGGGCCGACCACCGGTTCACCGGCTACGAGGGCCTGAGCGTTCTCGTCGTCTTCTCCCGGCCGCACGAGGTCGCTCCCGCGACCAGCTCGTAGACGTCACCACGTCTTGACGAGCGGTGACGCCTCCGGGCGCCGGACCCGCACGCGCGCGTCGACGACGACGCAGCCTTCCGGGCCCGCGATGACCGGGTTCAGGTCGAGCTCGGCGACCTGGGGGAGATCGACTCCCAGCCGTGACAGCCGATGGATCAGGTCGGCCAGCGCCGCCGGGTCTGACGCAGGCGCACCCCGGTAGCCCGCCACGAGCAGGCCGGTCTTCTCCTGGTGCATGAGCTCCTCCGCGTCCGCGTCAGTGAGCGGCGCGACACGGAACCCCGCTTCGCCGATCAGCTCCGCGAGGACTCCGCCCGGCCCGAACGCGACCAGGGGGCCGAATGTCGGGTCCTGGACGATGCCGGCCAGGAGCTCGGTGCCGCCCTGGACCATCGGCTGGACGATCACCGGCGTGCCGATTCGTTCCACGGCCTCGCGCACCGCGGCCTCGTCACCGAGGTCGAGCGCGACGCCGCCGGTCTCGGTCTTGTGTGCGCCCGGCACTCCGGACTTGACGACGACCGGGTAGCCGACCTCGTCCGCGGCCCCGACCGCTCCGTCGACCGTTCCCTCGAGCCGCTCGGCGACGAGGGGGACGCCGTAGCTGCCCAGCAGGTCTCTCGTCTCGGCCGGGGTGAGCCAGGCGTCGTCGGCGGAATCGAGCGCTCCGGCGACAACCTGCGCGGCGGCGGCGATGTCGATGCCCTCGACTACGGGAACCGTTCCAGCCGGCCGGCGGAGCCATTCCGCGCGCTGAGCCGCGAGCCCGAGGGCTCGTGCAGCCGATTCGGGGTACGTGAAGAGTGCGGCGGGCGCAGGCGTCTTGCGGAGGGCGGCCGGAATCCCCTCGTCGCTGAGGAGCGCGGCGAGCACCGGCTTGTCGGTCGAGAGCGATCCGAGCGTCCGCGCGAGCCCCTCGGCGACGTCGCCGGCCCCCGCTGTGGCCGGGGGCACGAAGAGAACGATCAGAGCGTCGACGCCGGGATCCGCGAGCAGGATCGGCACGACCGCCTCGTAGCTCGCCGCCGTGGCGGATCCGAGCATGTCGACGGGATTCGTGAGACTCGCCTCGGCCGGCAGAAGCTCCGCGAGCTGCGACCGTGTTTCGGGTGAGAGCTCCGAGAGCTCGAGGCCCGCCGCTTCGCATGCATCCGAGCAGAGGATTCCGAGCCCGCCTGCATTTGTCAGGAGCACGACCCGCCGACCACGAGGCAGCGGCTGGGTGGAGAGCAGGGCAGCTGCGTCGATCAGCTCTTCGAGTGTCTCGGCACGGAGCACGCCGGCCTGGTGGAAGAGCGCGTCGACGGCTCGCTCGGACCCCGCGAGGGCCGCCGTGTGCGATCCAGCTGCACGCGCGCCGGCCTTGGACGTGCCGCTCTTCATCGCGAGGATCGGCTTCTTCCTGGCGACGCGGCTCGCGATCCGACCGAACCGTCGCGGGTTGCCAAAGGATTCGAGGTAGAGCGCGATCAGGTCTGTGCTCTCGTCCTCCTCCCAGTACTCGAGTAGGTCGTTCGACGAGACGTCCGCCTTGTTGCCGATCGAGATGAAGGACGAGAAGCCGAGGCTCCGCTCGGACGCCTTCTCGAGCAGGGCGAGACCGAGCGCCCCGCTCTGCGAGGAGAACGCGATTGGGCCCGGCGGAAGCGCGCGCGGCCCGAAGGTCGCGTTCAGCGAGGGCTCTGCGACCGCGATCCCGAGGCAATTGGGCCCGACGAGGCGGCCGCCGTGTGCGCGCACGAGGGCGAGCAGCTCGTCCTGTCGCGTGCGGCCTTCCTCTCCGACCTCCGCGAAGCCTGCGGAGATCACGCAGACGGCGCGAACTCCCGCGCCCAGCGCGGCCCGGGCTGCTTCGATCACGTGCGCGGCCGGAAGGCAGATCACCGCCAGGTCGACGACCTCGGGGAGGTCTTCGATCGACGTGTATGCACGCACCCCGGCCACGGGCTCGCCCTTGATGTTGACCGGGTAGGCGGCGCCCTTGAAGTCTCCGCCGAGGATGTTCCTGAAGACGATGCCGCCGATCGCCTCACGGCGCGTCGAGGCGCCGATCACCGCGACGCTCGCCGGAGAGAAGAAGGGCTGCAGCGAGGCGACGACTCCGAGGTGGTCGCGCTCGTCCACATGCTCGACGTAGCTCGCGGTCGGCTCGATCGGGAACGTGACCTCGAAGGTGCCGCGGTCGAGAGCGCGCGAGATCCCGAAGCCCGCGTCCTCGAACACCCGGAGCATCGCGCTGTTGTCGCCCATCACCTCGGCGACGAACCGCTCGATCCCCGCGCGGGAGGCGCGCCCGGCGAGCTGCTCGAGCATGCGCGTGCCGATGCCTCGCCCTTGCTGGTCGTCGGCGACCGCGAACGCGACCTCGGCCGCCTCCGGGTCACGCAGCCTCGAGTAGCTTGCCAGGGCGACGATCCGGTCTTCCAGCGTCCCGACGAGCGAGCCGCGCTCGATCCAGTCGGGATCGACGAACGGCTCGACGAGAGCCGGGCGGATCGTCGGCGCACCGTGAAACCTGAGGTAGAAGCTTCGTTCCGAAAGGTCGTCGAAGAAGTCGACGAGGCCGTCGACGTCGGCCGCGCGCGGCGGGCGGAGCCGCAGCGTCCCTCCGTCGCGCAGGATCACGTCCACGAAGCCGTCAACGGGGAGGGGGGACCGGGCGCTCGCTGGGCGCCCGGTCCGAGGGGAGTTTGAGATCTGTTCTGTCAACTGCGTCATTGTCGCGCTGTCCAATGAGCCTTGCTCGCCGGCCATGACCCAACATCAGCGCCGGCGCGGGTTGACGGTCAGGGGTTTCTACGGACGAAAAGAGGGCCCGCTCTCGCGGGCCCTCAAGGGACGTGCCCATTGGCGTTGCTAGTTGGAGGCACTCATGAAGACGCGCTCCCAGCTGGGATTCGCCTTGGGCGCCTTGTCGAAGGTCAGCTGCCGGGGCTGCTGCGGCGGTGTGATCGACCCGGCCTTCGGGAGCACGAGCGTAAAGAGCTCGGTCGCTCCGGTCTTGTCGCTAATGAACGCGATCTGGTCTCCGAACGGTGACCAGGTCGGGTGAACCTCCGCGTACAGGGACTTCGTCACCTGTGTCACCTTGGCTCCGAACTGGCCGACGAAGAAGATGTCCCAGTTCCCAGCGCGGTTGCTCTGGAAGGCGATCCGCATGCTGTTGGCCGACCAGGCCGGCTGCGTGTCGCTCCGTCCCAGGCCGGGGCTCGTCAGCTGGTGCATTGCGGTGCTGGCGAGGGACAGCGTGTAGATCGAGTCGGTGGGGATCGTCGGGACCTTGGGCCCTCCGCTCCACTGACGGTGGACGAACGCGATCGACTTCCCGTCCGGCGACCAGGCCGGCTCGAGATTGTCGACGTTGCTCTTCGTGTAGGTGATCCGCGTGAGCCCGGTGCCCGTCGCCGCGACCATGTACAGCTCGAAGTGGCCGGTCCGGTTGCTCGAGAACACGATCCGGCTCCCATCCGGCGACCACGACGGATGCTCGTCGGCCGCGAGAGTGGTGCCGATCGCCGGCATCAGGGCATGGAGCTCCTTGCCGCTCGACCTGACGAGGAACAGCTGGACGCACTCTCCGCGGGCCTTGAGGAAGGTCCGCTGGAAGGCGACCCACTGGCCGTCAGGCGACCAGGCGGGCTCGGAGTCGACTCGTTCGCCGATCGTCCCGTCATGGGTGAGATTGACCTGCGCGTAGCCCTGCGTGTCCATCGCATAGATGTCGGGCTGGCCGTCATACATGCTCATGAAGGCAATGTGGGCGGCCTTCGGGCCCGCGCCCGCGGAGGCTGACAGCGCGAGTGCCGCCGTCAGGATCGCGATCACCACGACGCCCATGCGTCGTGCGCTTGAGGACTTCATCTTTCTGCACCTCCTTGGTTTCCGTCGCGACAACTCTGCGCGGTAAAGAGGCGGAGCGAATCGGGGCCGAGGCCGATATTGCTTCCGCGATTTCCCGCAGACCTGGGTCGCTTAGTCGAAGCCAGGCTCGCGCGCGATGTACGGCCGGGGCCCGTCTTCCAGCTTCTCGCGGAAGCCCAGGAGGAACTGGACGAGCGGCGGGTTCGTCGCGAGCTGAGGGCGCAGCTCGGTCAGCAGGCACGTCTCTTCGTAGAACGGGCACTGCTCACCCGGGCAAGGCTCGACGATGTCGACCGCTTCGAGGAGATGACAGGTGGCTGGTCTCATGGGCCGAGTGTCGCCTCCGCGTCGTCGGGATCCGTCAGTGCCGGCGCGGGTTCGACGCTCGGCTTTCTACTGAGCAGCTCAGATTCGCTGCCAGGCGCCGGACGGCCCGCGATCGAGCTCGACATCCACCTCGACGGTGCCTGCACGTGGTGGCGGAGTCGAAAGCTCGAGTTGGTCGGCCAGGAAGGGCGCGAGATAGCGGCCGACGATCTTGGCCGGCGGCCACCAGAGCGCCTCGGTGTCGAGCTCGGTTCGGTTCTTGCCGAGCTCGGTGCGAATGAATCGCGGGGTGAGCCCGGTGAGCAGGAGCCCGCGCAGAACCGGCCTGAACGGCTGCGGATCGACGTTCGCGCCTGCTGCCGCAGCGATCATCTCGGCGGCGGCATCGGCCTGCTGGGCGGCCAGCCCTCCTTGCTTGACGGGGAAGTCGGCGATGTCCCCGGCTGCATAGATGCCCTCGCAGTCGAGTACGCGCTGGTGCTCGTCGACCGGAACGAAGCCGTTCGCGTCGTGCGGGACGCCCTCGAAGCGGGGCCCTTCGAGCCGCGGGAGCGCCACGACACGGTCAGCCTTCGTCTCGCCGGTCCCGACGAACCTCAGCAGTCCGTCGGCCGCGTCGAGCGGAACGGTGTTCGTGACGACCTGGATTCCATGGAGCGCCAACAGCTCCGCGATCGCTGCGCTGGCCGACATTCCGAAGAGCTGGAGCGGTTCCGGCTCAGGCGTCACCAATTCGATCTCCACCTGGGTCGCGCCCGCGTCGACGAGGTGCACCGCGGTCAGCAGCGCGAGCTCGTACAGGGGCAGCGGCCACGAGCTCCCGGCCGGCGTGGTGAACACCAGGCGACGGGCCCGGCCTTCCTGAGCGTCGCTGAGCACGGCCTCGAGAGCCTTCTCGTCCTGAGGTCCGCGAAACGTGACCGCTCCCGGAACGGCAGCGACCGGCTTCGCGCCCAGTGCCAGCAGCAGAACGTCGTAGTCGATCTGCCCATCTGAGGTCTCGACGGTCTTCCGATCAGGATCGACGCTGAGCGCCGACGCTGCTCGCAAGCTCGCGCCGGCCGTCTCGGCGAGGCGGGCGACCGGGAATCGGCGCGCCTGCCCGAGCCCGAACGGCCCCGCGACAGCGAGCGGTCGATACACGAACTCGCTGTCGGGTGAGACGAGCTCGACGGAGACAAGACCCTCTCCGAGCGCCTGCAGCGCCAGTACGGCTTCGAGCCCTGCAACTCCAGCTCCGAGGACGACGACCCGCATTGGCATCACGCCTGCATGGTGCCGTCTCGGCCCTCGGTTCGGATGCGGAATTTCCCACACAGCCGATCAGTCGCCGCCCCGATTCAGCCGAAGCGACCGCGTCCGATCCTTCGAGCCAAAGGAGGACACGATGAAAGAGATCATGGTCGCAATCGATGGTTCCGACGGGAGCCGTGCCGCGATCGACGAAGCACTCGAGCTCGCCGGCCCGCTCGGGGCCCACATCACGTTCGTAACGGTTCGCAAGGCGCCGTCGCCGCTGCTCGGGACCCCGAACTACGAGTGCCGACTGGCCCGCGACCTGGGCGTGGCGCACGCGACGGTCGATGCAGCGCTGAAGAAGGCGCGTGAGGCCGGCATCGAGGCCGGCGGCGAGGTGCTCGAAGGCAGCGCCGTCGACGAGCTTCTGAGCTTCGCCGACAACCGGCGTGCGGACCTGATCGTGATGGGCTCGCGCGGGCACGGCGCCCTTGCGGGAGCGCTGCTCGGCAGCGTCTCGAGCGGGGTCGCGCAGCACGCCAGCGTTCCGGTGCTCGTCGCGAAGCAGGCTCCGCCGCGACAGCGGCGCGCAGCGTAGGCCGGTCCCGTCGTGGACGTCGTCCTGCTGACAGCAGCGGCGTCGGCGACTGCATTGGCGACGGGGCTCGGCGCGATTCCCGTCTTCTACGTCGGCTCCCGGGCCGAGCTGCTGCGGCCGGTCCTCCTTGGCACGGCGATCGGCGCGATGACGGTCGCGTCGGTCCTCGGTTTGCTGAAGCCGGCACTGGAGGAGGGCGGAACGCCGGAGGTCCTCGCCGGCCTCGCAGCCGGCGTCGCTCTGCTCGTGGTGGCGCGCCGGATCCTGAGGGGTCGTAACGTCCACGTCGGCAAGCTCCGCGGCGCAGGCGTCCGTTCCTCCGTTCTCGTTTTCGGCGTGCTCCTCGTGCATAGCCTGCCCGAGGGCCTCGCGATCGGCACGGCCTATGCGTCGGACCGCGCGGGGCTGAGCCTGTTCGTCATCCTCGCGATCGGCCTCCAGAACATCCCTGAGGGCACGAGCGTCGCGATCCCCATGGCCGCGGCGGGCTTCAGCCGCGCCGAGCAGTTCTGGGCGGCCGTGCTGACGAGCGCACCGCAGCCGGCCGGCGCCGTCCTCGCGTTTCTCGTCGTCGAGCACGTCCGCGCGCTCCTCCCCGCGTCCTTCGCTTTCGCCGCCGGCGCGATGCTCGCCCTCGTCGCGCTCGAGCTCGTTCCCCAGGCGTTCGGGGCCGCCCGCTGGCTCCGCGCCGGCGCCGGAAGCCTCGCCGGAGCGGCCGTGATGCTCGCGCTCGCGGCCCTCGTCGGCGTCTAGCGAGTTCGGAGTTCCCGGCCTCGCCCTGCGGACTTTCCGCACAAGCTGCGCGGCTCGTCACCGATGGCGCAGCTCCGCCACTCCCCGAAAGTGCGATCCATGAACGGAACCGAGAAAGGAGTCGCCATGAGGAGCAACATCTTCAAGTGGGGCGGCATCGCCGCCAGCATCGTTCTGATCGCCTTCGGAGCCGGCTCGATCGCAATCGGCGCCTGGGGGATCAACAACGTCCGTGACAACCTGAAGCTCGAGCAGATCTCGGGCTCCCCCGACATGACGCCGAGCGCCATCAAGGCCGAAGGCGCCAAGGCCGGGCTGACCAACGTCTCGTATCCGACGTGCAACGTCGCCGACGAGCCGATCACCAACGGCAGCGAGGCACGCTGCTTCGCGCAGTACATGCGCATCCACACACTCGAGGCAACCGGCGGGCAGACGTACGCCCAGATGGGCCGCTTCCTCGACGAGAACGGCAAGCCGACCTCGGACGAGTCACAGGCCGCGAAGGATCCGAAGACGGGCCAGCCGGTCGAGAACGGGCTCCGGAATCTCTGGGTGACGGAGACCGCGCTCACCACCGCGCTGAACGTCTCGTTCTTTGCAGAGCGCGTCGGAGTGTTCGGGATCGTGATGGGAATCGCCCTCCTGCTGACGGGGATCGGATTCCTCGTCCTGACGCTGGGCGGGCTGGAGCGAAAGGCGGTGGTCAAGCAGACGGCCCCGAAGCCTGCTCCAGCAGCGAACTGAGCGGCGACTCCGCTCGGAACAAGAGGGCGGCCTCAGGGCCGCCCTCTTCGTGTCCGCGTTCACCAGGCCGGTGCCGGAACTGCACCACCTGGCTCCACGGACTCCCCCGGCGGCTGCCGAAGATGGCCGTGGATGCGAACGCAGCACGCACCGCTCCTGGCCGAGCTCCATGCGCACACGACCTGGAGCGACGGCGCGCTCACTCCCGCGCAGCTCGTCGACCTGCACGGGCTCGCCGGCTTCGACGTGCTGGCGATTACCGACCACGTCCTCGCGGGCGAGCTGGACGTGTACGTCCGGGCGGAGACCTACCGGGCCTACCTCGACGAGATCTCGGTCGAGGCTGAGCGCGCGCGGGCGCGGTACGGGATGCTCGTCGTGCCCGGTCTGGAGCTGACGGCCGACGATCCCGATCCGAAGCGAGCCGGGCACGCCGTGGCGGTCGGGCTGCGGACCTTCGTCTCGGTCGACGACGGTCTCGACGCGGCCCTGCGCCAGGCACGCGCGCAAGGAGCCGCCCTGATCGCGGCGCATCCCTACCGGCTGCCCGAGGCCGCCGAGTCCCCTCGGGGAACGGCCAGGTTCGCGGTCGAGCCCGAGTGGGCTGCCGGTGCGGTCGACCGCTTCGAGCTGTACAACCGGCGCGAGCGGTTCGACTGGGTGGCCGAGCGGGACCTGCCGTCGGTCGCTACGGGAGACTTCCACCTGCCAGAGCATCTCTTCACATGGAAGACCCTCCTCGAGTGCCCGCGCGAGGAGGACGCCGTAGTCGAACTGCTTTGCTCGCGCTCGCGCCTGCCTCTGATGAGGCTCGAGGCGTCCCTGGTCGCCGCCTGAGCGGGCTCCGGCGACAATGAGACCGTGGCGTTCGACTGGGGCACACTCGAACGGATCCCGGACGAGGACTGGGTCTCGCAGCCGGTCGACGCCTTCGGGCTGCACTACGACACGGTCGAGAACCACGGCTGGTACCGGAACCTCGACCTGACCCTCGACCAGCTCGAGAGCGACCTCGGCGACGGCGATGTCCTCGTCGACTACTCGGGCGGGACCGGGATCCTGCTCCAGCGCCTCCTGGAGCGGATCGGCGACCGGGCGGCCGGCCTGGTGATCGTGGACAGCTCGCCGAAGTTCCTTCGGATCGCGCTCGACCGGTTCCGCGCCGACGAGCGGGTCGCCTTTCGCCGCCTCCGCTACCTGAAGGAGCTGGGGCGGCTCGAGTACGTGGACGAGGTGCTCCCGGCCGGGTTCGCGGCCGACGGCCTCGTCTCGACGAACGCGATCCACCTCTATGACGACCTCGAGAACACGCTTCGCGCCTGGGCTCGGGTCCTGCGGCCGGGAGCGCGGGTGCGGATCAACTCGGGGAACATCCGCAACCCGCAGGCGGCCGCGGACGAGTGGATCATCGACGACACGGTCTACGCGGTGCACGAGGCGGCGGTCGCGATCGTGCAGGTCGACGACGCCTACGCGCAGTACCGGCCGGTGCTCGAGGACGAAGAGCGGCTCGGGCGGTACCTCGACTACCGGAACCGTGTCTTTCTCGCTCCACGTCCGCTCGCGCATTACGTGGACGCGCTCCGCGTCTCGGGCTTCGAGGTCGCGGAGGTGACGGAGCGGACGATCGTGGCCGAGGTCGAGGACTGGTACGAGTTCCTGGCGGCCTACGCGGACGCGGTCCTCGGTTGGGTCGGAGGCGCTGAGAAGGTGGACGGCGTGGCGGCTTCGGAGGAGGCTGCTGAAGACCGGTTGCGGCTCCTGCGGGAGTCGCTGGACGCGGTGTTCGGGGGGTCGGCGACGTTTCGGTGCTGTTGGACCTACGTCACCGCCTTGCGTGGAGAGTCAAATGGCGGGACGAAAGAGTCGGCCGGTTCACGCGGAGTGAGGGAGTGGACATAGAAGAGGGCCCCCTGGCTTCGCCGGGGGGCCCTCGGTACGACTAGTTGGTTGGTTCTTAGCGGCGGCCGACGACCAGCTTGACCGGGAAGCCACGGCGCCTCAGTGCGCCGGGCCTCGGGTTCTGGTTGATCACACGGCCTCGCAGTGAGCGCCTGGAGCGCGCCCTCCGAATCCGTCCCACCGAGCAGTGGCGTTGCCGGATCTTCCGCTTCGCAGCCGCGAGCCGCAGCCCGAGCACGCGTGGGACGCGGCAGCGGACCGGCGGGGGCGGTGGTGGTGGCGGAGGTGGAGGTGGCGGTGGCGGAGGTGGCGGTGGCGGAGGTGGAGGTGGAGGTGGTGGCGGAGGTGGCGGTGGCGGTGGCGGTGGCGGTGGCGGTGGCGGTGGCGGCGGTGGTGGAGGTGGAGGTGGTGGTGGTGGGGGTGGCGGCGGCGGTGGGCCTCCTCCGATCGTGAAGTTCGTGTTCGAGACGTCGAAGAAGATGTTTCCGAGCGCCTCGACCTTGACGCGGGCGGTCGTCGTCTCCGCGGCCGGAAGCGTCACGAGCTCCGTGCCGTCGTTCGCCGTGCTCGCGGCGAGCACGTCCGGGTACGTCAGACCGCCGTCCGAGGAAAGCGAGATCTTGACGTTCGCGGTCGAGACCGGCGGGAGGTCCGTGTTTGCCGTGTTCCACGTCACGGTCTGCTGCGAGCCCGGCGGATAGGTGACCGCCGTGTCCGGCGAGGTGACGCGGAACGGCCCCGCGGTCGGCGCGAGCGTCAGCGTCACGTCGCCGAAGCTGTTGCCGCCCCCGCCGTCGCGCAGGTCACGCGCGGTCGCACGGAAGTGCAGCGCTGTCGGCGTGTAGTCGGACGTCGGCAGGAACTCAGAGAAGCACTCCTTGACCGGAATCGAGACCGGAGGAGCGATCGGGCCGGACCCGCACGCGCCCGTGTCCGCGTTCGTGTTGTTGTCCAGGATCTGCTGGAGATCCGGGAAGACGCGCGTCGGGTCCGTCGTCACGTGGTTCTCGTGCGGCGAGTTGTAGAGGAGCGTGTCCTCCTCGGTGACGGGCGCCGACTTGTTGAACATCGCGAACAGCGGCCCGTTGGTCTTCGTGTTGTTCAGGAGCGACGTTCCGCTCGCCCCTCCGACGTCGTTCTCCTCCCACGCGTAGTAGATCGTGTCGCCGTCCTGATCGGTGGCGCTCGCGGTCAGGGCGAACGGCGTGCGGAGCGGGATCGTGTATCCGCCGGGCACCGTGATGACCGGCGGATGGTTGCCGGTCGCCGACACGGTTCCCTGGTTGTCGACGGCCCCGCCCTTGTCGGTCTCGCCCGTGAAGCCGGAGGCGCCGGCGCTGAAGTCCTGGACGCCGAGCAGCACGGAGAGGTTCGTCAGCCCGAGCGTCCCGCCGTAGGTGACCTGGAAGCCCGTGTTGTTGAAGCCGCTGCCGCCGAAGCCGGTCACGGTGGCCGTTCCGCCGGCCGGCAGGATCGGCGTCAGTGCCGCCAGGATGCCCGCCGCGGAGTAGTTCGAGCCGTTGGTGATCGTCGCGGAGACGTTCCCGTCGTAGTTCAGCTTGAACGAGTCCATCGCGCCGCCGTGGTTCGTCTCCTCGACCGACCCGAAGCAGCCGCCGCAGCTGAGGCCGATGAGCTCGATGTTCGGGACGTCGATGCCCGCGGAGGCGCCCGAATAGGCGAGCGTGAACCCGGAGGCGGAAACGGAAGAGACGTCCACGGTGCCTGCGAAGCCCGCGATGCCGTTGATCGCGGTCTCCAGGTTCGCCTCCGTATACGAAAGGCCGGTTCCGCCGATCAGGACCGAGTCGTTCCCGCCGATGCGGACCTGGAACGGGGAGTTGTACGTCGCCGAGCCGCCGCCCGAGTTGCCGAGCGCGCTCGGGATCGTGTACTGGAACGTCCGTGGGCTCGGCACGGCCGTGACCGTGTACGTGCCGTTGTAGCCGCTGACTCCCACACCGGAGATCACGACGACGTCACCGATCGAGCGCCCGTGATTCGCGCTCGTGTGGATCGTCGCCGTCGTCCCGGAAGAGCTCGCGCCGGGGATCGCAGGCGTGGCGGTCCCGCCGCCCGACACCGCGAGCCCGGTGACTCCGCTCGTGTACTGGAACGAGCGCGAGGACGGAACCGCGGTCACGGTGTACGTCCCGTTGTAACCGGAGACCGCGACCCCGGCGACCGTGACGGTCTCGCCGACCTGCAGCGTGTGCGCCGAGCTCGTCGCGATCGTGACCGTGTTCCCGTTCTCCTCTGCGCCGCCGCGCGAGGTCGAGCTCGGCGGGGCGTTGATCGTCACGCTCAGGGGCGTGATCGACGCCACCTGCGAGTAGCCGGGGCCGAAGGTGACGACCTGCGTCTCGTTGCCGCCGCCGAAGTGGCGGAGCGAGACCGTTTGCACCTCGTTGATCGCCGCCTGGCTGGACGAGACGTACGCGCCGATCTCCTGCTGGCTGCGCTGCGAGAAGTACCCGTCCGAGTGCGGCTGCTCGTCGTCGGTCAGGCAGATCCCGGCGTAGGCCATGATCGACTGGCCGCTGCCCGGCTCGACCGACGTCGGCCCGTTGCGGTTGCCGCCCGAGCAGTTGAGCTGGTTCCCGTTGAACGTGTGGTTCCCGTTGAACTGGTGGCCCATCTCGTGGGCGACGTAGTCGATCGCGTACAGGTCACCGACCGGGGTCGGGACCCCCGTGCAGCCGCCGGCCTTGTTCGAGCGGCCGACGACGCCGAGGTTGGCGACGCCTCCGCCCGGCTGGCCGAGCGCGAGATGCCCGATGTCGTAGCTGCTCGCGCCGACGATCTGGCCGATCACGTAGCGGGCGCGCGTCGTCGACGAGCAGCCCGTGACCTGCGGCTGCGTGAAGCAGGCGGCCGCACCGCACGGGCCGTTCGGCGCCGTCGCCAGCGCCCAGGTGTCGAGGTTGAGCAGGTCGTTGTTCGGGATCAGCTGGAGCCGGATCGACATGTCGTCCTCGTAGACCTGGTCGACGCGGTTGATCAGCGCCACCTTTGCGGGCGTGACGTTCGGCGGCCCGCCGAAGTACGTCGCGTAGCCCGGGTCGGTGATCAGCGCCAGCCGGTACGTGCGCAGCTGCTCGCCGATGTCGGGGGCCTCAGCGGGGCCTGAGAGCGGCGGGTCCGAGCTACTAACCTCGCGTTCGACGTACGTGCCGTCCACGTTCTGCGCGTACCGCGTGTAGTAGCTGGCGTACCTAGTGGGCTGGCGCTCCACGTAGTACGGATCGACGTACCAGATGCCGTCCGCCGAGCGGACCGAGGCATGGAACCCGAGCGGCGTCAGGTCGGCGTGGATCGTCGCGCTCGGATCCGTGAGGCCGCGTCCGGCATACGTGTGGATCCCCGGATGGCGTGCGGCCAGGCGGGGCGACATGATCGCCGTCTCCTGCAGCGCGAAGCTCTGGAACTTGCCGTTCGGGGCAGGCAGCGAGACGACGAGCGGGCTCGTTTGCGCACGAACCGTGTTCTCGCGCGGCGCCTGGGCGAGGACGGGCCTCAGTGCGGCCGTGTCCAGCCTGAGCGCGCGGAGCTTCAAAGCGTGGACGCCGACCTTGCGGCCGCCCGAGACGCTCGGCCTCGCGGTATCCGTCCAGAAAGCCTTCGTGTTGTGAGTGTCCGCCGCGCTCGGCGGCGACTTGGCCGTGCCTGCCGAGAGCGCCGTCGCCGGCAGCGCAACCGCGAGGATCGCGCCGAAAACCGCGCATGCGCGCGCGCTCGTTCGAGTCGTCCAGCCCATTGGTGCCCCCTCTTTCTCTCCCCTCCCGATTTACGAAGAGTGTATTGCGGCGTCGGGGAAAAGAGAAGCGGCCCGAGCCTGTGTGCAGATCTTCATTGATTTTCGTCTATCAGAGTGATATCACCGTCTATTGCACGTCCGTTGAGGGAGAACGGCTTGTGGGCTGAGGGGCCTCGGGCCGGAAAGGGGAGCACTATGCAGCGCAGGCGAATCGTTTCGGCAATCGTCCTCGGCGTGCTCGCGTTGAGCGCGCTCGTTCTCGGGGGCTGGCAGGCACGCGCGCACTCGCACGCGGCGCCGTCGGCGGCCCCGTACTACGTGCCACTGGGCGGCGAGGTGGGGAAGGGCGAGCAGTTTGCCGTGATGGACACGTATTGGAACGACCGGCTCACGTACCCGACCGGGCACTTCAACCCGGCCTGGCTGCGCGCCGCGAAGCGCCAGGACGCGCGCATTGCGAGCCGAACGCCTGCTCATGCGCCTGACGTCGGGACCTGGACCGGTCTCGGCCCGCAGCCGGAGCGGATGACCGGGTGCACAGGCTGTTACGACTACGGCTTCACGGAGGGCCGGGTGAACGACATGGTCGTCGACCCGACCACGACGACCCAGGGCTCGATCGTCGCCTACCTGGGCGCGGTCGGCGGCGGCGTCTGGAAGACGACGAACTGCTGCAGCAGCTCGACCACCTGGGCCTCGATGACGAACGACCCCCTCATCTCCACCCTGGCGATCGACACGGTCACGATCGACCCGAACAACCACAACACGGTCTACGCCGGCACGGGCGACCTGAACTACGGCTCCTTCTCGATGGGCAGCCAGGGCATTCTCAAGTCGACCGACGGCGGAGCTACGTGGACGCTCCTCGGCGAGGACGTGTTCGGCCCCGCCTACACGCAGCCGGCCGGCCAGTTCCCGCAGTACGACGCGGTGGGCAAGGTGCGCGTCGACCCGAACAACAGCCAGAAGGTGATCGCCGGCACGAAGAAGGGGCTCTTCATCTCCTACAACGGCGGAACCGACTGGACCGGGCCGTGCACCACGAACAGCTTCCCGACTCAGCGTCAGGACATCACCGGCCTCGAGCTCTCGAACATGGGCAGCGGAACCACGCGGATCGTCGCCGCCGTCGGCGTGCGCGGCTTCGCGACCACCGTCCAGTACGACCTCGGCAACAACGGCGCCAACGGCCTCTATGCCGCGAACGTGCCGGCCAGCGGCTGCCCGACCTTCTCGTCGATCGCGTCCAACGCGAACGGCTTCGTCTACGGCACGGCGGTCACGGGTAGCCCGTACACGACCGGCGCGGCGATGAACGCGGGCAGCGGCACTCCGTACGCGAACCCGACGACGGGCGATCAGCTCGGCCGCATCGACATGGCGGTCGCGCCGAGCAACCCAAACGTCATCTACGCCCAGGTGCAGTCGATCGCGCCGAACACGGGCGACTGCGGGAACACGAACGGCTGCCAGCTCGGCGTCTGGGCGACGACGAACGGCGGCACGTCGTGGTCGTACATGGAGGGCTCGCAGGGACCGTCGCTCGGCGGCTGCGGCTTCGACTACCCGCAGAACTGGTACGACCAGGGCGTCGAAGTCGACCCGAACAACCCCGACCGCATCTTTGTCGACACCTACGACGTGTGGTTCGCGACGCGCACCGGCTCGACGTTCACCGACTTGACGTGCGGCTACAACGGCTCGAGCGGACACGTCGTGCACGTCGACCAGCACGCGCTCGCGTTCGTCCCGGGCTCGTCGAGCATCCTGCTCATCGGCAGCGACGGCGGCGCCTTCTCGACGTCGAACGCCGACATCGCCGGCTCGGGCACGCCGACGTTCGTGAACATGGACAACGGCCTGAACACGATCGAGTTCTACTCGGGCGACATCAGCGGATACTTCGCGACGTCGCCGAACCCGTCGGCCGCGGCCGGTGCACAGGACAACGCGCCGAGCGTCGTCGGCTTCACCGGCTACCCGGCCGGCCCTGCTCAGTGGCAGATGACAGTCGGCGGTGACGGCTTCTACGCCCGGATCGACCCGGTCGGCAACGCCGCCGGCCCGCGCTACTTCGTCACCAACAACAACGGCGGGATGTACCGCTGCATCACGGGGCCGGCCTGCCTCACCGGCGGCGCCGGCTATCAGAGCGTCACCGGCGGGTGGGGCGGCGACACGCGGTCCTTCACCCAGCCGTTCGACATCTTCCACGGCGGGGTCCCCGGCGGCGACGACTGTGCTCCGGCCGGAACGCCCGGTGGCTGCGGCCACCTCGTCGACGGCACGACTCGCGTCTGGGAGTCGATCAAGGGCGGCGACGCCAGCATGTCCGGTAGCTGGTACGTGACGAACAACCCGACGACGCAGAACATGACGAAGCAGTCGCTCGGGAACCGCTCGTTCATCAACCAGGTCAAGTACTCGCCGAAGTGGCAGACCCAGGCGATCGCCGGCACGAACGACGGCAACGTCTGGATCGGCTTCAACCTCGGGACGGGCACGCAGGGGCAGGCCAACTGGGTCGATGTCACCGGCGGGAACACGGTGCTGCCGAACCGGCCGATCCTGGGCAATGCGCTCGACGCCTCGACCCCGACGCGCGACCTCGCGGTCGGCTATGCGGCGGTCGGCGGCTTCAACGCCAACACGCCGTCGACGCCGGGCCACGTGTTCCAGGTCACCTGCACCTCGAACTGCGCGACCTTCACCTGGGCGGACAAGACAGGAAATCTGCCGGACATCCCGGTGGACTCGATCATCCCGAACCACAACATCCCGGAACAGGTCTTCGCCGGGACGGACTGGGGCGTGTACTACACGGACGACATCACCGCCGCGTCGCCGACCTGGCTCCGGTTCGACAACGGCATGCCGCACACGATGATCTGGGATCTGCAGATCGACCGCGGCGCGACGACGATCTCGGCGTGGACGCGCGGGCGTGGCGCCTGGGTGTCGCCGCTGGACGGCGCCGGGCCTCCACCACCGCCTCCACCTCCGCCTCCACCTCCACCTCCGCCTCCGCCTCCGCCTCCGCCGCCCGCGAACGACGACTTCGCAAATGCAGTCACGCTGGTTGGTCCAGGCGGAACGATCAGCGGCACCGTGGTGGATGCAACCGGTGAAACCGGGGAGCCCGCGCAACCTGACCAGGAGCCCATTACCTCCGTCTGGTATCGCTTCACTCCGACCGAGAGCGGGACGGCTCACTTCGATACGTGCACCGACGTCCTGTACGACGGGTTCATGGCTTCCTACACCGGCGACGCGGTCGACAACCTGACCAACATCGGCTTCAACGACGATGGCTGCGGCGGCTCCGGAACGGGAAGCGTTCTCGACTTCCCCGTCGATGCCGGCACGACCTACTCGATCGCTATCGACGGTTGGCAGAACGAGCAAGGGGACTTCACGCTCACGTACACCATCCCTGGCGGCCCGCCGCCTCCGCC
>DATBGG010000176.1:0-22435 GCA_036558065.1 Gaiellaceae bacterium
GGAGAGCAGCGCCGAACCGCGGCAGGCCGGGCTCTCGTCCTCGATGCCGCGCCGCAGGAGCTCCGTCTTCTGGCGAAACCTGAACTGCCCGATCGCGCGGTACGCGACCGCTCGCTCGCGGTAGTCGGGCGCGCGAGCCGCAGCCTCGACCTCGTCCTGCCAGCGAGTCCGCAGCTCCGCAAGCTCTCGCTCGGCCCCTTGACCCGCGAGCTCGTCCGCCTGGGCGGCGGCTGACGCGAGATCAGACAGTGGACAGCGACCGCGGGCCGGGACCGACGTAACGGTCAGCGGGCCTGAACAACCGTCCGGTCTGCTTCTGCTCGAGGATGTGCGCCGACCAGCCGGCAACACGCGAGCAGGCGAACATCGCAGGCGTCAGGTCCGGCGGCACGTCGGCGGCGTCCAGGAGCACTGCCGAGTAGAACTCGACGTTCGTCGCGATCACGTAGTCCGGCTTGCGTGTGTGCAGCTCCGCCAGCGCCGCTTCCTCCAGCGCCTCGGCGACCTCCAACCGCGGCGAGCCGACCTCCTGCGCGACGCGTTTGAGGATGCGCGAGCGCGGATCCTCGGCCCGATAGATGCGGTGACCGAAGCCCATGATCCGCCCGTGCTGGTCGAGGACGTTCTTGACGTAGCCCTCGGGATCGCCCGTCTTCGCAACTTCGTCGAGCATCGGCAGCACCCGGGCGGGCGCACCGCCGTGCAGCGGACCGCTCAGCCCGCCGACGGCCGCCGACATCGCCGCGCCGCAGTCGGCTCCGGTCGAGGCTACGACTCGAGCCGTGAACGTCGACGCGTTGAGGCCGTGCTCCGCCGTGCAGATCCAGTAGGTGTCGATCGCCTTGACGTGATCGGGATTCGCTTCGCCGCGCCAGCGCAGCAGGAACTTCTCCGCCGCGGTCTCGCCTTGAGCCACCACGTCGTCCGACGCAGGCTCGCGACCCTCCGCAACCGCCGCCGACCGCGCCACGATCCCCATCATCTGCGCGGACAGCCGTCCGAGGTCGTCGCGCGCCTGATCGTCGTCGATGTCGACGAGCTTCTGGAGCTTCCACTCGCCCGCGAGGTGCGCCACTTCGGCCTGGAGGTCGGCCGGCGCATTCCCCGTCAAGCCCTGTGGGACGTACGGCTCGGGGTCGGGCATCTTCGAGTCGATGTCGTCGTCGACGAGGAGCCCCCAGATGTTCTCGTAGGGGTAGCGCCCCACGAGCTCCTCGATGTCGTAGCCGCGGTAACGGAGCGCGCCGCCCTCCCGATCGGGAGCCGCGATCGCCGTCTCCACCGCGACGACGCCTTCGAGCCCAGGCTTGAAGTCGTTCATCGCGCGGAAATGTATCGGTAGAGTCGCCGCCGATGGCACACCGAGTCACTCTCATCCCCGGCGACGGCACCGGCCCCGAGCTGACCGAGGCGACCCGTCGCGTGCTCGAGGCGACCGGCGTCGAGTTCGATTGGGACGTGCAGGAGGCCGGCAGCGACGTGATGGAGAAGCACGGCGGGAGCCCGCTCCCCGACCACGTGCTGGACGCGATCCGCGCCAGCCGCGTCGCGCTGAAAGGCCCGATCACGACTCCAGTCGGCGGCGGCTTCCGGTCCGTCAACGTCGCCCTCAGGAAAGGGCTCGACCTGTACGGCCAGGTCCGCCCGTGCAAGAGCTATCCGGGCGTCCGCTCGCGCTACGAGGACGTCGACATCGTGATCGTGCGCGAGGCGACCGAGGACCTGTACGCCGGAATCGAGTACGAGGTCGGCTCGCCGGATGCGCACGAGCTGACCGAGTGGCTCCGCGCGCACGGCGGCCAGCTGCGCGACGACTCGGGCATCTCGATCAAGCCGATCTCCGTCGAGGGCACGCGCCGCATCTTCGAGTTCGCGTTCGACTACGCCCGGCGCCTCGGCCGCCGCAAGGTGACGAGCGTGCACAAGGCGAACATCATGAAGTTCACGGACGGGCTCTGGCTCCAGGTCTCACGCGAGGTCGCGGAGCAGAACTCGGACATCGAGTTCGAGGACCGCATCGTCGACAACCTCTCGATGCAGCTCGTCCAGCGGCCCGAGGAGTACGACGTGCTCGTGCTGCCGAACCTCTACGGGGACATCGTCTCCGACCTCGCCGCGGGCCTGATCGGCGGGCTGGGCCTCGCGCCGGGCGGCAACTTCGGCACCGAGGCCGCCGTTTTCGAGCCGACGCACGGCTCCGCGCCCAAGTACGCGGGCCAGAACAAGGTGAATCCGATGGCGATGATGCTCTCCGGCGTGTTGATGCTGCGCCACCTGGAGGAGACGGACGCGGCCGACCGCCTCGAGGGCGCCATCGCGGCGGTCATCGCCGAGGGCAAGAGCGTGACCTACGACATGAAGCCGTCGCGCGACGATCCGACAGCGGTCGGAACGAGCGACGTGGCGGACGCGATCATCGAGCAGATGGGGGTAACGGTTTGAGCGAGCGGCGGAAGGTGACGGTCGTCGGAGCGGGAAACGTCGGCGCGACGTGCGCACAGGAGCTCGCGCGGCGCGACTACTGCGACGTCGTGCTCGTGGACATCAAGGAGGGCCTGCCCGAGGGCAAGGCGCTCGACATCAACCAGGCGGCCGCGGTGCTCGGCTACGAGCCGAACGTGACCGGCTCCACCGAGTACGAGGCGACAGCCGGCTCCGACGTCGTCGTGATCACGGCCGGCGTCCCGCGCACCGGGGACATGAGCCGTGACGACCTCGTGACGACGAACGAGAAGATCGTCGGCTCGGTGACCGAGGCCGCAGCCGAGAAGTCGCCCGACGCGATCCTGATCGTCGTCTCCAACCCGCTCGACGCGATGTGCCACGTCGCCAAGAACGTCTCCGGATTCGCGAAGGAGCGTGTGTTCGGCCAGGCGGGGATCCTCGACACGGCGCGCCTCCAGACGTTCCTCGCGTGGGAGACCGGGTCGTCGGTCAAGGACGTCCAGGCAGTCGTACTCGGCGGGCACGGCGACCAGATGGTCTCGGTCGTCTCGGCAACGACGGTCGGCGGCGTGCCGGTCACGAAGCTGATCTCCTCCGACCGGATCGGCGAGCTCGTCCAGCGGACGGCCGTCGGCGGAGGCGAGGTCGTGAAGCTGCTGGGCACCTCCGCCTGGTACGCCCCTGGAGCGGCCACGGCCCAGATGGTCGACGCCGTGATGCTCGACGAGAAGCGCGTGCTGCCCTGCACCGCGTATCTCGAGGGCGAGTACGGCATCGACGGCCTGTACATGGGCGTTCCCGTCAAGCTCGGCGCCGGTGGGATCGAGGAGATCGTCGAGCTCGACCTGACCGACGAGGAGCAGTCCGCGCTCGACGCCTCGGCCGAGGCCGTGCGCGACGTCGTCGGCGTTCTGAGCTAGCCGATGGATCTCGGCCTCGGGGGCCGTACGGCGATCGTCTGCGGCGCGTCCGCGGGCATGGGGCTCGCGACCGCTGAGGCGCTCAGCGCCGAGGGCGCGAACGTCGCCATGTTCGCGAGGCGCCGCGACGAGCTCGAGCGCGAAGCGGAGCGCCTGGGGGCGCTCGCCGTGCGCGGAGACCTGACGAACCCGAAGGACCTGAAGCGCCTTGTGGACAAGACGCTCGAGGCCTTCGGCGGGATCGACATCCTCGTCAACAACGGGGGCGGCCCGCCCCGGACGAACGCACTCGAGCTGACCGACGAATCCGTCGAGGACGCCGTCGAGCTGCTCCTGCTGTCCGCGATCCGGCTGACCAACCTCTGCCTCCCCCACCTCCGCGGCTCGGGTCACGGCCGGGTGATCAACATCACCTCCAGCTCCGTCCGCGAGCCGCTCGACAACCTCGTGCTCTCGAACGCCGTCCGGCCGGGCGTGATCGGCTGGGCGAAGACGCTTGCGAGAGAGATCGGCCCGGACGCGGTGACCGTCAACTCGATCGCGCCCGGACGGATCGAGACCGCCCGCCTCCTGGCAGGGGACGTCACGACGATCCCGCTCGGCCGGGTCGGTCAGCCGCGGGAGGTCGCCGAGGTGATCTGCTTCCTCGCCTCGGACCGCGCTTCGTACGTGACCGGGGCCGTGATCCCGGTCGACGGCGGCCTCACGCGCCTGCTCCTCTAAACCGCAGCTCACTCGGCGCCCGTATCCTGAGTCGGTGGCCCGCCTCTTCAAGCTGCTGCTCGTTTCCGGCCTAGTCCTGGCCGTCGTTGCCCTGGGCCTGTACATCATCCCGTCCGACCAGTACATCTTCCTTCCGGACAAGGCGCGCGCCCTGGCGCCGTACGTCAACGTCCAGGGCGAGAAATCCGACCAGAACGGCGGCGGGATCTACTACGTCGCGGTCGAGGTGAAGAAGGCGAGCCTGCTCGAGAAGCTGTTTCACGGCTTGCATGAAGGGTCGACGCTCGTCCCGGCGGCGGCAGTCAGGGCACCCGGCGAGAGCGACCGGCAGCACCAGCAACTCGAGCTCCGGGCGATGGCCGAGTCCCAGAAGATCGGCGCGGCTGTCGCACTGCGGTCACTCGGCTACCGCGTGCCAGTCAAGGTCGAGGGCACCGTGGTCGCCCAGGTGGCCTCGGACGGGCCCTCGGCCGGAAAGCTGCAGCCCGGCGACGCGATCGTCGCCGTCGACGGAAAGCCGGCGAAGACCGACGTCCAGATCCGGCGAGCGATCAGGAAGCACCGCCCGGGCGAGACCGTCGAGCTCTCCATCCGGCGAAACGGCGGGCTGAAGAAGGTCGAGGTGAAGACGGTCCCGCAGCCGAAGCACCCGGAGATACCCATCATCGGCGTTTACCTCCAGGCGCTTACGCACATCTCCCTACCGGTGCCGGTCCACATCAACCTCGGCCAGGTGGGCGGGCCCTCGGCCGGCCTTGCGTTCGCCCTGGACGTCGTGGAGGAGCTGGGGCACGACATCGACCACGGGCACAAGGTGGCCGCCAGCGGCGAGCTGCTCCTGAACGGCACCGTCGAGCCCGTCGGGGGCCTCAAGCAGAAGACGATCGGCGCCAAGGAGGCCGGAGCGAAGGTCTTCCTCGTCCCGGCTGGGGAAAACGCGCAGGAGGCTCGCCGCTATGCAGGAGACATGCGGATCATCCCTGTGCATAGTTTTCGACAGGCGTTGCGCGCGCTGGCAACGCTGCGCTAGAAACATCGAGATTCGATGCTTTTTCGGCAGTTTGTTCCTGTCGGAAATTGCTCAGTTTTCGTCTTGGACAACTCTTGAAACCGAGCGCACGAGCGCTCATTATCGCTCGGTCGCCAGGGTCGCCCAGCAGGAGCAAACCAAACAGTGAGCAAGAAAAATAAAGCAAGCTGTGAACTTTGCTACTTCAGACAGGCGGGTCTGTGCGCCCTCCCCGAGTCCCCCTGTCCGACCTATCGCCCGGTTGGACGAGGCACTCTCTCTCCCCCGCAACAGGCTCGCCTAATTCCGCGGGTCGCCCAGCACGCCGCTTGACCGCACGTGCTGGGCGATTCCGTATGAGCTGGCTCGAGTCGTAGACTCGTCACATGGGACTCTTTCGCAGGCCCGAGGGCTCGCTCGACGACTATCAGCCGCGCCTCTGGGCGATCGTGATCGGCCTCGGGCTGATCGTGCTCTGGGTGCTCGCGTTCGTCGCCAAGAACAGCGACAAGGTGAACATCGACTTCGTCCTGTTCTCGACGAACGCGTCGCTCATCTGGCTCGTGATCATCCTGCTCGGCGCCGGCTTTCTCGGCGGCCTGCTCGCGTCGCAGCTCTACCGGCGGCGTTCAGGCGGCGCGCCGAAGGAGCATCGCGGCACGGACGGCTGAGGCCAGGCGCCGCACGCCCTCCTCGATCGCCGAAGGGCTCTCGAAGCTGAAGGCGAGCCGGACGGCGCTCTCGCCGCCGGGCCCGCAGAAGAAGTCCGAGCCGGGAACGAAGGTCACGCCGTCGGGGTGCAGGTCCGCGGTGAAGACACCCTCGGGTAGGTCGACCCAGAGGAAGTAGCCGCCTTCGGGCACCGTCCACGTCGCCTCCGGCAGGTGCCGTTCCAGTGCGGAGACCATCGTGTCCCGCCGCTCGCGCAGGAGCCCGCGCACTCGGTCGAGGTTGGGCTCGAACGCCTCGCGGCGCAGGAACTCGTGGATCGTCGCCTGCGAGAGCAGGGCAGGCGTGATGTACGAGGACGTCGCCAGCGCCACGACGTCGTCCGCGAGCTCGGCCGGCAGCACGAAGTAGCCGACGCGCAGGCCGGGCGCGACCGTCTTCGAGAAGGACGAGCTGTAGACGACGTTGCGGCCCTTCGCGAGCTCGAAGACGGTCGGCAGGTCCTCGCCCTCGAAGCGGACGAGGCCGTACGGATCGTCCTCGAGGACGAGCAGCCCGCCCTTGGCCAGCTCGGCCAGGTGCTTGCGCCGCTCGAGCGTCAGCGTCTGCCCGGTCGGGTTCTGAAAGGTCGGGATCGTGTACAGGAACGCGCCCGCCTCGATTGCCGGCTCTTCGTCGAGGGGCACGCAGATCACCTCCGCACCGAGGCTCGCGAGGATCTTGAGCGGCCGGTCGTAGGTCGGAGCCTCGACGACGACGGTCCCGTTCGGCGCAAGCAGCTCGCCGAGGAAGCGGAAGCCCTGCAGCGACCCGTTCGTGAGAACGACCCGCTCCGGCTCCACCCCGTGCCGGTCGGCGATCCAGTCGCGGAGAGGCCCGTAGCCGCCGGCGGCGCCGTAGTTCAGGACGGTGGCGCCGTCTCGCTCGATCGCGGTCCGCGCGCAGTCGGCGAGCTCCTCGAGCGGGAGACACTCGGGCGCCGGGATGCCGCGGGCGAAGGAGATCGTCTCCACGGCTGCCACCCTAGAACGTGGCCCGGACGCAGCTACGCGTGGACGATCAGGCGCGGGCGCCTGCGGTGTCGGCCGCGAGCTCGGCGACCTCGGTCGGCGTCGTGCCGACCTTGACGCCCGCGGCCTCGAGCGCCTCCTTCTTCGCCTCGGCGGTTCCGGACGAGCCGGAGATGATCGCGCCCGCATGGCCCATCGTCTTGCCCGGGGGCGCCGTGAAGCCGGCGATGTAGGCCACGACCGGCTTGGACATCTCGGCCTCGATGTAGCGGGCCGCCTTCTCCTCCTCGTCGCCGCCGATCTCGCCGACCATGACCACGACCTCGGTCTCCTCGTCGGCCTCGAACTTGCCGAGGATGTCGATGAATGACGAGCCGACGACCGGATCGCCGCCGATGCCGACGATCGTCGAGTTCCCGAGCCCGCGCTGGGCGAGCTCGTAGCCGATCTGGTACGTGAGCGTCCCCGAGCGGCTGACGAGGCCGATCCTGCCCTCCGCGAGCACCTCGGCCGGGATGATCCCGACGTTCGCCTTGCCGGGTGAGAGCGCGCCCGGGCAGTTGGGGCCGAGCATCGTGATCCCCTTCGGGCGGATGTAGTTGTAGACCCGCAGCATCTCGTGCGCGGCGAGACCCTCGGCGACGCAGATGACGGTCTCGATGCCCGCGTCGACCGCCTCGTAGATCGCGTCGGCCGCGAAGCGCGCGGGGACGAAGACGAGCGTCGTGTTCGCGCCCGTCTCGGCGACTGCGTCGGCGACCGTGTTGAAGACCGGGATTCCGGACACGTCCTGGCCGCCCTTGCCCGGCGTGACGCCCGCGACGACGTTCGTCCCGTAGTCGCGGTTGCGGACGGCGTGGAAGGAGCCCTCCGAGCCGGTGATGCCCTGGACGACGAGCTTCGTGTCGTTGTCGACGACGACCGCCATCAGGCCTGCTTCCTGCCGCGGAGGATGATCGCTTCGCTCTCGACTAGCCCATCCTCCGTCCGATCTGCGAGCAGCTCCCGAACTCGCGCGGCGTCGTCCGGAGGCGTCTCTGCTCGCTCCAGCCAGGGCTCGAGCGGCAGTCGCCGTCGCATGATCTCCAGCTCGTCCACACGCAGGCCGGCCTCGTCGAAGAACCCCCGCCATTCCTTCTCCGAGTAGCAGCGGACGTGGCTCGGGTCGTGCAGCCGCTCGGCCTCCTCCACCTGCTCGCTCTGGAAGAGGTTGTCCTGGACGATTACGCGGTCCCGCGCGACTCTCGCCATCTCCCGCACGGCCAGCGCCACGTCGTCGAAGTGATGGGCGGCGATTCGGCAGACCGCGACGTCGAACGACTCGTCCGCAAAGGGGATGTCTTCTCCCCGGGCGACGACGTTGGGCTGCATTCCCGGCGCCGGGTCGAGCGTCACGACATCGGCACCTTGTTCCCGGAGCCGTCGGGCCACGTGGCCTCCACCCGTCGCGACGTCGATGGCCGTGACGCCCGGAGCAGGCTCGCAGAGCTCGACGACCCGATCGAGATCCGGGCCCGCCTTGTGCGTCGGGCTGTCCCGCATCGCCTGCGCGCGCTTCGACCAGGTGTCCGTCACGCCGCCAGCTCCACGGCTCGCCTGGCCGCGTCGAGCATCGTCGCCTCGACGTGGATGTTGTCCCGGCCCGCGTCCTCGAGGATCTGCCGGCCCTCGGCCGCGTTCGTCCCGTCGAAGCGGACGACGATCGGATGCTCGATCTTCGTCTGGTCGAGCGCCTGGAGCATCCCCTGCGCCACGACGTCGCAGCGCGTGATGCCCGCGAAGATGTTGAAGAAGATCGACTTCACCTGCGGGTCGGCGCTGATGATCTCCAGCGCGTCGACGACTCCCTGCGCGTCGCCGCCGCCGCCGAGGTCGCAGAAGTTCGCGGGCTGCCCGCCGGCCAGCGCGATCACGTCCAGCGTGGACATGACGAGACCCGCTCCGTTGCCCAGGATCCCGACCTCGCCGTCGAGCTTCACGTAGGTCACGCCTTTCTCGCGCGCCGCGCGCTCCTCGGCCGGATACGCCTCGAGGTCGCGCATCTCCGCGATGTCCGGATGCTTGTAGAGCGCGTTGTCGTCGACCGTGAACTTCGAGTCGAGCGCCTTCACTTCGCCGTCGGGCGTGACGATCAGCGGGTTGATCTCGCAGAGCATCGCGTCGGCGCCGACGAACGCGTCGTAGAGCTTCTGGACGATCGAGAGGATCTGCTTCTGCTCGTTCGGATCGTCGATCCCGGCCGCGTAGATCAGTCGCCGCGCCTGGTAGGGCTGGAAGCCTTCGAGCGGGTCGACGTGCAGCCGCGCCAGCGCCTCGGGACGCTCCGACGCGACCTCCTCGATGTCGATCCCGCCCTCCTTCGTGAGCATGAACAGCGCCTTCTTCTCGCCGCGATCGAACGTGACCGAGAGGTAGTACTCGCGCTCGATGTCGGACGCCTGTTCGATCCAGAGCTTGCGGACGACGTGTCCGTTGATGTCCATGCCGAGGATCGCCTCGGCGTGCTGGGCGGCCTCGTCGGGCGAGTCGGCGAGCTTGATCCCGCCGGCCTTCCCGCGCCCGCCGGTGAGCACCTGAGCCTTGACGACGACCTGTCCGCCGATCTCTTCGGCTCCGGCTCTCGCCTCTTCGGGGGTCGACGCGACGCGCCCCTCGGAGACGGGAATCCCGAAGCGTTTGAAGAGCTCTTTTCCTTGGTACTCGTAGAGGTCCACAGCCGCGGCGACTCTAGCTTAGAGTGGCGGCTTCACCCACCAAGCACCGACCAAGGAGGGGCAGTGAGCGAGCAAGAGACCACGTTGCAAGACGAGGAGATTCGAAGCGAGTCCACCTGGGAGTCGACGGAGTCGACCGAGTCGAGCGAGACCGAAGAGGGCGACAGCGACGGGATGGACTCGGGCGGCGAGGGCGGCTCCGACTCGGACGGTACGGACAGCGATTCCGACGGCAGCGACTCGTAGCCAGAGCGCGCTTTCGCGTTCGATCGGCCCCGTCGAGGCTGAACGCTTCTTCGGGGAGTACTGGGAGCGGAAACCCCTCCTCGTCCCACGCGACGAGGAGGGGCGCTTCCACGACCTGCTGACGATCGCCGAGGTCGAGCGCCGCGTCGCCGCGGGCGGCCTCCGTCATCCGGCGTTTCGCGTCGTCAAGGAGGGCGCGACGATCCGGCTCGGGGACTACGCGGAGGACATCCCGTGGACTCCGACCTCCTTCTCGGGCACGGCCCGCGTCGAGCGGGTGGCCGACGAGTTCCAGGGCGGCGCCACGATCGTCCTTCAGGCGCTCCAGTACCAGCACGAGCCGCTCGCCGAGTTCTGCCGCGAGCTGGAGCGCGAGCTCGGCCACCCCGCGCAGGCGAACGCGTACTACACGCCGTCGAGCGCACAGGGCTTCAAAGTCCACCACGACACGCACGACGTGCTCTGTCTCCAGGTGGAGGGCGAGAAGCGCTGGCTCGTCTACCCGCCCGTCCTCGAGCTGCCGCTCAAGCATCAGAAGTACACGGCCGAGCTGGGCGCGCCCGGGGAGCCGTTGATGGACGTCACGATGCGGGCCGGCGACACGCTCTACCTGCCACGCGGCTGGCTCCATCAGGCGATGACGTCCGACACCCCGTCGCTGCACCTCACGGTCGGGATCAACGTCGCCACGTGGCGCGACGCGGTGCGGGAAGCGCTCGACGAGGTCGCGGACGAGGACGTCTCGTTCCGGCAGGGCGTGGACGAGGACGCCGTCGCTCCGGACGGCCTGCTGGAGGCGCTCGCGGCGCGGCTCACGCCGCAGGCGGTCGCGCGGCGACGTCGTCGCTCCTTCGTCGAGGGGCGCCGGCCGATTCGCGTCGACGCCTTCGATCAGCTGCGCGCGCTCGAGGAGCTCGACGTGGACACTCAGGTCGCCCGGCGGGAGACGGTGATCGCGGACTTCGAGATCGACGCCGACGCGGCGAAGATCGCATTCGAGGGGCGCGCCCTTCGCTTCCCCGCTCGGATCGCTGCGGAAGTCGAGTTCATGCTCGTGGCGGACGAGCCGTTCACGGCCGCCGACCTGCCCGGCCGGCTCGACGACGAGAGCCGCCTCGTCCTCGTGCGCAGACTCGTGCGCGAAGGCCTGCTGCGGATCACGCTGGACTGACGACGTAGCGCCGCGGGCGCTCCAGGGCTTCCGAGCCGCAGGTCATGAGCGTGAGGTCGCCGGGCTCTTCGTCGACGCGCAGCGCGCTGCTCTGCCCGTCGGCTGTGAAGGAGACGCGCCAGGAGCCGTCGGCCCGCTCGACGTGCTCGAGCGACACGTCGTCGATCCCGACGAGCCCGTTTCGCTCCCGCAGGAAACGCTCGGCCGCCTGCACCGCGAACGAGTAGATCGACCGGCCGCGGTAGTTGTCCATCCAGATTCGCCGGGCGAGGTGCTCGTCGAGGACCGAGCCGGCCAGCGCGCGGTCGACGCGGCCGTAGTAGAGCCCCTCGGGCAGGCAGACGAGGTTGCCCGCGAAGCGGTCGCCGCCGATGTGCGAGACCTGCCACGCCCAGTCGGGGTCGAGCTCGTCGCGGAGCGCCTCGTACAGGCTGCGGCCGTACCGCGCGCAGCATGGGTCGTGCTTGCCGTGCGTGCAGACGAGGAAGAGCGGGTGGCCGGCGGGCTCGCCGGCGAGGAGGTCGATGCCGCGAAGGTCGTCGTAGGCCTCGAACTCGGTGCGCGTGATCGTCGTCTCGCCGGGCCTGGAGGCAGCCGCGAACGCGACCAGCCGGGGAGCTCCCCTGCGGTCCGGGCGCCTGATGAAGAGGAGCCTGCTGTGGCGCGCGCCGGCGACCTGCTCCCTGAGGTGCCGCTTGACCTGGTCGGACAGGCCGCTTCCAGACAGCGCGTCTCTCGCCCAGAGGCCCCGGTACTCGATCAGGAACCAGTGATCGATTCGGCTGGCGGTCGCGCCCAGCGACTCGTCGTTCTCGCGCGAGAGGTCTGCGCAGAATCGTCGAGGCTCGTCCGTGGTCAATCGCCGTCCTGCGTGACGAGGCAGATGACCTGGCCGCTCGTCACCGGCTGGCCGGGCTCGACCGAGAGGCTCGAGACGGTGCCCGCCCGCGGCGAGGTGATCTCGTTCTCCATCTTCATCGCCTCGACGACGCACACCACCTGTCCTGGCTCGACCTGGTCTCCTTCGGCCACCTCGACCGCCAGGACCGTTCCCTGCATCGGCGTGACGATCGCGTCGCGGGCCGCGCCGTGCTGGCCCTGCTGGGCGTCTCGGTCGCGCCGACGGCGGGCCAGCTCGGCGTGGGGCGGCTCCGGCTCGAGCAGCTTGACGTCGAAGCGCCGCCCCTCGACCTCGGCCTGAACGACCCTCTCGCGAACCCGTCCGTCCGATGCCGCGACTAGGCTTGTTGCCTGATGAGACAACTCGTCGGCACGCGCGGCCAGCTCCGCGGACTCCGTGACGCCGCGGCACGTTTCGCCTGCGGCGAAGCACGGGTGCTCGAGCAAGGCCCGGTGGAACCCAACGAGCGTCGTGATCCCTTCGATCTCGTACTCGCCGAGGGCTCGGAGCATGCGGCGTCGCGCGTGCTCGCGGTCGACGCCGTGCACGCAGAGCTTGGCGACGAGCGGATCGTAGAGGCCGACCACCTCGCTCCCCTCGGTCACGCCCGAGTCGACCCGCACCCCAGGTCCCGCCGGCTCGCGGTAGCGCGTGATCCGCCCCGGGGTCGGCAGGAAGCCGGTCGACGGATCCTCCGCGTTGATGCGGCACTCGATCGCGTGCCCTGTCAGCCGAAGCTCCTCCTGGCTCAGCGATAGCGGCTCACCGGCCGCGATCAGCACCTGCTCGCGAACGAGGTCGAGGCCCGTGACGAGCTCGGTGACCGTGTGCTCGACCTGGAGCCGGGTGTTCATCTCGAGGAAGAAGTACTCGCCCTCGCTCGAGAGAAGCCCCTCGATCGTGCCCGCCGAGCGATAGCCCACCGCGCGGGCCGCGTCGACCGCGATGGCGCCGATGTGGGCCCGGAGCTCCTCGTCGACCGCCGGGGACGGGGTCTCCTCTACGAGCTTCTGGTGACGCCGTTGGATCGTGCAGTCGCGCTCGCCCAGGTGGATCACGGTCCCGTGCCGGTCGGCGAGCACCTGCACCTCGACATGTCGCGGGTCTTCGAGGTAGCGCTCGACGTAGACGGCGTCGTCCGAGAAATAGGCCTGCCCCTCGCGGCGGGCCGCCTCGTAGGCGCGTTCCACCTCGTCGGCCGAGGCGACGACCTTGAGGCCCTTTCCGCCGCCGCCGGCGGAGGCCTTGATCGCGATCGGCCAGCCGAACTCGTCTCCGAGGCGGCGCACGTCGTCGGCCGACTCGACCGGCTCGGTCGTGCCGGGGATGATGGGGACGCCGGCGGCGCTCATCGTCTGCCGGGCGGCGACCTTGGAGCCCATCAGCTCCATCGCCTCGGCGGGAGGGCCGATCCAGACGAGCCCCGCGGCTTCGACGGCACGTGCGAAGTCGGCGTTCTCGGCGAGGAACCCGTAGCCGGGGTGGATCGCCTCTGCGCCCGACTTCCGGGCGGCGTCGAGGATCCGTTCCTGGTTCAGGTAGCTCTCGGCCGGCGTGCCTGGGCCGACGAGGTACGCCTCGTCCGCGAACGCCGCGTGCAGCGCCCCCCGGTCGGCTTCGGAGTAGATCGCGACCGAGGCGACGTCGAGCTCGCGGAGGGTCCGGCAGATCCGGACCGCGATCTCTCCTCGATTGGCGACGAGAATCTTCGTGAACGGCGGCATTGCGGGCGTATTCTCCTTACCCGTGAGCATCGCCGATCAATTGACGCTGGCGCGGGCTGCCGCAGTCCCGGTCGTCGTCGTGCTCTTCGTGTGGGACTTCCCGCAGCACAACTACTGGGCGACGGCAGTCTTCGCGGTGGCAATGGCGACGGACTGGTTCGACGGCCGGCTCGCGCGGCGGAGCGGGCGAACCTCGGCGCTCGGCTCGCTCCTCGACCCCGTCGCCGACAAGCTGCTCGTGCTCACGGTGATGATCCTCCTCGTCGACGAGGGCGTCTTCCCGGGCTGGATGGTCGCGCTGATCGTGGCCCGCGAGCTGCTCGTGTCGGGGCTGCGCCTCGCCGCGCTCGAGCGAGGAACCGTTCTTCACGCACGCGACCTCGGGAAGCTCAAGACCTGGACGCAGGCTGTCGCCGCCGGCCTGGGCGGGCTCGCCGCGGCAGGAGCCTTCGACGACTCGATCGCCGTCTGGGGCCTTGCCGTGGCGCTCGCGTTGACGTGGATCTCCGGGCTCGACTACGCGCGCTTGGCGCCGGGGCTGCTGCGCGGGGAGCCCGGCTCGGGCGAGAAGCGCGGCGCCTCGCCGTCCGAATCGACGTTCTCCAGCAGTCCGGCCAGCCGCCAGACGCTTCCGTAGGGATCGGCTGACCCGTCTCGGCGCGGGCCGAGCGCGCTGACGAGCGCGGCCCGTTCTTCCGGCGACGGCTCGGGCGTGATCTCGAGCTCCACGGCCTGGAGCCTAAAGGTCTCGGCGCCAGCCGACGATGAGACAGGTGTGAGACGTCTGCGCCTTCTCGCCCCCTTCGCGTGCCTGATCTTCGGCGTGGCGGCCGCTCCGGGCGCCTCGTCCACCGGCGCCGGGCGTTCCTGGGCACAGCCGCAGATCAGAGTCGTCGTCTCGCACGGGCTGATGGCCCGGACCGTCGCGTCCTTCCGCCCCAACGCCGATCTGACGCAGGGCGAGCTCAACGCCCTGGTCGCCGAGCTGACCGAGCAACCGGAGAAGCCTGCCGCCGATCCCGCCGCGACCGTGACGATGACGCAGCTCGACGCCCGTCTCGTGCGAGCTCTCGACCTGAGCGACGACGCCGCCTTGTTCCAGGCCGCCGCCGCGGACGCGGGTCTCCACCCGCCCGCCCGCTTCGGCACCGAGGTGGTCGCGCGGCTGCTCGGCCTGCGCACGAACCACCCCACCGGCCACGACGACTTGGAGCGCCTGCCAAACGATCCCGCTCCGCGTGCGGAGGCCGCGTTCTCCGTCGCGCAGTTCCTGACGATCTCCGACTGGCAGAAGCAGGAGGTCGAAGACGCGGCGGCGGCGTTCGAGCTTCCCGCCTTCACTCTCTGGCAGCGGCGCGTCCTGACGACGGCGGTCAAGTTCATCGGCTTTCCGTACGTGTGGGGCGGCGAGAGCGAGCGCCCAGAGTCACCGTACGGCGCCCAGCCTCAGGGCGGTTTCGATTGCTCCGGGTTTGCCTGGCGGGTCTACAAGATCCAGTCCTACCCGGGCGCTCCGCAGCTCGCCGACACCCTTCGGGGGCGCACCGCGGCCGCGATGGCGGGCGAGGTTCCGCGCCGCCGGCGCATCAAGCCCGCCCGGCTCGCGCCGGCCGACCTCATGTTCTTCGGGCCACACGGCCCGCGGGCCAAAGCGGCTCAGGTCGATCACGTCGGGATCTACCTCGGGAACGGCTGGCTGATCAACTCGTCGCGCTACGGCGTCGCGCTGGCTCCTGTCGACGGCTGGTACGAGAGCCGGCTCGCGTGGGGCCGCCGCCCGATCGTCGAAGCAGGCCTCTAGCCCGCTCCCAGAGCGCCTTTCCGGGGTAGAGGATTTTCCCCCGTATGGGTGATGGCTCGAGGGGTTCCGCGGGCAAGAATCGCCTTGTCCGAGTTACCGAGTTGGGAGGAAGTGAATAGTGCTCGAGTGGAAGCCACGTTTGGCCGCAGTCTTCGTCCTTCTCACGCTCCTCGTGGTCGCAGCGATCACCAGCGGCTACTTCGAGTTCGTCTTCGACAACTGGGAGTGGTAGGCCACTAGTCGAAGAAGGAGGAGGGGGAAGATGGCGCACCGCTTGGCGCCGATCGTGATTCCGGTGTATCTCGGAGGCATTGCCTCCGTGGTCTATGCCGCGTACACCTTCGCCACCATCAGCCATCCGGCGTCGCTGCTTCTCGGCGTCACGGCTCTGCTCGCCGCGTCGACGCTCGCCAGCCGTTACCCGGTCCCGATCGAGGGCCCGAACAGCGGCGGCGTGTCGCTCTCGTTCGTCTTCGCGGCGAGCGCAATCGTGCTCTTCGGCTGGGACGCCGGCGTCCTGGTGGCATTCGCCGCGCCGGTCCTGATCCAGCTGACCGAGCATCGGCCCCTCGTGCGGATCGCCTACAACGGATCCGTCTTCGCCTGCGCGGCAGCCGTCGGCGGATTCCTCGTCAGCTTCATCCCCGGAGACGGGACCGACGCCCTTACCGCCAAGGTCGCGGTGTCGGCGTCGACGCAGTACGGGATCAACCTCGTGCTGATCTCGCTCGTCGTCGCGATCACCTCGCGACGGCCCTTCTTCCCGCTCATCCGCCAGAGCCTGCGCTGGACGATCATGGTCTTCGCGCTGATGGCTTCGGCGGCGCTGATGCTCGTCGTGCTCTGGCAGCGCTCACCGTTCCTGTCGGCCGCGCTCGTCGGTCCGCTGCTCGCGATCGCGCTCTATCAGCGCTCGACGTACCGCGCCCTACGCGCGATGAGGCTCGCTCTGACCGATCCCCTGACCGGCCTCGGCAACCATCGCCACTTCCACGATCGCCTCGAGCGCGAGCTGATCGAGGCCGAGCGAAACGGCGAGAGCTTCAGCCTCTGCCTCGTCGACGTCGACGACTTCAAGCGCGTCAACGATCTCTTCGGTCACCCCGCCGGCGACCAGGTTCTGTCCCGCCTCGCCGCAACCCTGCGGCAGAACGGTGAGGCATTCCGACTCGGCGGCGACGAGTTCGCGCTTCTCCTCCCCGAGTACGACGAGAGCGAGGCCGTCGCCACCGCCGAGTCCATCATCGAGCGGATCTCGAGGCTCGGCGTCGAGCACATCGGCTCCGTGACGGTCTCGGCCGGAGTCGCGACGTTCCCGCGCCAGGCGCCCGACCGCGGGGAGCTGATCCGCCTCGCCGACAGCGCGCTGTACTGGGCGAAGGAGAACGGCAAGAACCGCGTGCACGTCTACCGACCGGACGTCGTCGAGCTCGCCGAGCTGAGGAAGCTCGCGACCGGGCCCGACCGCGCCGCCCGCTTCCGCGCTGCGGCGAGCCTGGCGAAGGCGGTCGACCTCCGGGACACGTACACGGGCAGCCACTCCGCGCGCGTGGCCGACCTCGCGGCCAGGGTGGCAGCGCGACTCGGTCTCGACCAGGAGCAGATCGAGCTGGCGCGGCTCGCGGGCAGCCTGCACGACCTCGGCAAGCTCGCGATTCCAGAGGAGATCCTGCGCAAGCCCGGCCCGCTGACCGGGCCCGAGCGCCTCGTCCTCGAACGCCATCCGCAGATCGGCTTCCGGATGCTCGACAGCCTCGGCATCGAGCCCGTGGCCGAATGGATCCTGCACCACCACGAGCGCTGGGACGGGCGCGGGTATCCCGACCGTCTCCCCGGTCCGGAGATCCCGCTCGGAGCCCGGATCATCTTCGTGGTCGACGCGTACGACGCGATGACGTCGGATCGCGTGTACCGCGGACGGCTGAGCCAGGCCGACGCGCTCGCCGAGCTTCAGCGGTGCGCGGGGACGCAGTTCGACCCGGCCGTCGTAGCCGCGCTGACCGAAGAGCTCGAGCTCGAGACCGAAGGCACGCTCGTCGCGGCGGCCGTCGCCTCGTAGCGTCCGGACGGCTTAGAGCGGGATGTTCCCGTGCTTGCGCCGCGGGCGCGGCTCGCGCTTCGTCAGCGCCGTCCCGAGCGCGTCGATCAGAACCGAGCGCGTCCGCCGCGGCTCGATCACCTCGTCCACGTAGCCGCGCTCGGCGGCGACGTACGGGTTGGCGAACTGCTCCCGATAGTCGTGCACGAGCTCCTCACGCCGCGCCTCGGCATCCGGCGCCTCCTCGAGCTCCTTCCGGAACACGATGTTGACCGCTCCCTCCGGCCCCATCACCGCCACCTCGGCCGTCGGCCACGCGAAGTTGAAGTCGGCGCGGATGTGCTTCGAGCTCATGACGTCGTAGGCGCCGCCGTACGCCTTGCGCGTGATCACGGCGAGCTTGGGCACGGTCGCCTCGCAGTACGCGTAGAGCAGCTTCGCCCCGTGGCGGATGATCCCGCCCCACTCTTGCGCGGTCCCCGGCAGGAACCCGGGCACGTCGACGAACGTGACGAGCGGGATGTTGAACGCGTCGCAGGTACGCACGAAGCGCGCCGCCTTCACCGACGAGTCGATGTCGAGCACGCCCGCCAGGGCACGCGGCTGGTTCCCGACGATCCCGACCGAGTGCCCGCCCAGCCGCGCGAAGCCGCAGACGATGTTCTCCGCGTACCGCTCGTGCACCTCGAGGAACTCGCCGTCGTCCACGACCCGCCGCACCACGTCCTTCATGTCGTACGGCTTGTTCGGGTTGTCCGGGATCAGCGTGTCCAGCTCCGGATCCTCGCGGTCGATCGGATCCGAGGGCTCGAAGTACGGCGGCGGGTCGAGGTTGTTCTGCGGCAGGAACGAGAGCAGGTAGCGCGCGTCCTCGAGGCACGCCTCCTCGTCAGGCGAGATGAACTGGGCGACGCCCGACTTCGCCGCGTGCGTTGCGGCGCCGCCGAGCTCCTCGAAGCTGACCTCCTCACCCGTCACGGTCTTCACCACGTCGGGGCCGGTGATGAACATGTACGACGTCCCCTCCACCATCAGCACGAAGTCGGTCATCGCCGGCGAGTACACGGCGCCGCCCGCGGTCGGGCCCATGACGAGCGAGATCTGGGGGATGACGCCCGAGGCCTGGACGTTTCGCCAGAAGATCTCCGCGTAGCCGGCGAGCGAGACGACGCCCTCCTGGATCCGCGCGCCGCCCGAGTCGTTGATCCCGATCACCGGACAGCCGTACTTCGCGGCCATGTCCATGACCTTGCAGATCTTCTCGGCGAAGGCTTCCGACAGCGAGCCCCCGAAGATCGTGAAGTCCTGCGAGAAGACGAAGACCTTGCGGCCGAAGATCGTCCCGTAGCCCGTCACGACCGCGTCCCCGTACGGGCGGCGATCCATCATCCCGAACAGCGGGTTGCGGTGCCGCACGTAGCGGTCCAGCTCGACGAACGACCCGGGGTCGAGGAGCTTCTCCGCCCGCTCGCGCGCGAGCAGCTTGCCCTGCTTGCGTTGCCGCTCGACCGCCTGCTCGCTTCCCGCGTGGCGCGCCTCGTCGCGGAGCTTCTGGAGCTGCTCGAGCTTGCCCTGGGTCGATTCGTCGGTCGCAGCCACTGGCGAAGGAGACTAGTACAGTCGCGGGCGTGGGACTCCCGCCGGTCGACCGCTCGACGCTCTGGCCGTACGAGGACGGAGAGCCCGGCGACTTCTACTACCAGCGGTACGCCCATCCCACCGGCGTCGCGGCCGAACAGGCGCTCGGAGAGCTCGACGGCGGGGAGGCGTTGCTCTTCTCATCGGGCACCGGAGCGGCGACCTCGGTCGTGCTCGGCCTGCTCGGCCCGGGTGACACGATCGCCGTCGCCGAAGGGTGCTACTTCGGGACGCCGACGATGTTCGGCGTCTTCGAGCGCTGGGGCCTGAGCTACGTCGAGTTCGACCAGACCGGGCCGCCGCCGAACGATGCCCAGCTCGTCTGGCTCGAGGCGCCGTCGAACCCGTTCCTGACGATGCCCGACTTCGAAGCGGCGGCTGCACACGCGGCACCGGTGCTCGTCGACGCGACCGCCGCGACGCCGATCTACCTGCGCCCGCTCGAGCACGGCGCGGACCTCGTCCTGCACAGCGCGACGAAGTTCCTGGGCGGACACTCGGACGTGCTGCTCGGCGCGGTCGTCTGCCGCGATCGCGAGACGGCCGACCGGCTGCGCGAGTTCCGCACCCGCACCGGGATCGTCGCCGCTCCGGACCCGGCGTACCTCCTTCTCCGCGGGCTGAAGACGCTCGAGTTGCGCGTGCGACGCCAGACCGAGACCGCGCAGGAGATCGTGCGCCGGCTCGAGCAACATCCGCGGGTCGAGACCGTCCGCTATCCGGGCTTTGGAGGGCTCCTCTCGTTCGACGTGGCCGGGGATCCACGGAAGGTCGAAACGTCGACGCGGGTGATCAAGAACGCGACCAGTCTGGGAGGAGTCGAGTCGACGATGGAGTCGCGCCACCGCTGGGAGGGCGACCGGGTGCCCGAGAGCCTGCTGAGGCTCAGCGTCGGGCTCGAGGACGTCGACGAGCTGTGGTCCGACCTCGACCAGGCACTCCAGGGCTGAGCTCGGCCACCCTAGTGCGACTCGGCGGCGGCCTGAGGGGCCGGCTTGCTGTGGAAGAGGCCCACCGTGACGAACGAGATCACCAGTGCGACGACCAGCGCACCGACTCCCCACCAGAGCCCGGAGATGTTGTCGTCCCATCCGATCGCGCGGTCGAGCGAGAAGCGTCCGGGCCCCGTCGCCGCCAGCGAGATGGCGATCACGAGATACGTCAGCTCGAGCTCGGACCCGAGCAGGAACTGACGCTTGAAGGTGACCACGATGATCGCATTCAGCATCACGATCGCGATCGCCGCGCACGCGACGGGCGTCAGAAAGCCGAGCGCGAGTGCCGCCCCGCCGCCGGCCTCGGCGAGCGCCGCGAGCACCGCCATCGGGACGCCGTAGCGATACCCCTGCGAAGCGAAGAAGCCGCCGGTCCCCTGGGGCCCGTGTCCGCCGAACCAGCCGAAGAGCTTCTGCGTCCCGTGCCCGACGAACGCGACGCCTGTGAAGACTCGTAGCAGGAGCAACCCGTACGCCATCGCACTCGCCTCCCCAGTGGTTTCCTTGAGCGATCAAGAATAACGGCGGAAAGAGCCGGAGGTCGGATTCGAACCGACGGCCCACGCATTACAAATGCGTTGCTCTGACCAGCTGAGCTACTCCGGCCGGCGCGTCAATGGTAGAGGGCACGAGGTGCGCAAGCGAAGCGAGCGCCTCCCGCTTCTGTGGCCACTAACTCAATACCTGGCGCGAGCGCTGGTGCGTGTAGATCTTGCGCTTGACCCGCTGAAGGGCGTTGTCGATCGTCTTCGTGTCGCAGCCGAGCTCCTCGGCCATCTCCTCGTACGACGAGCCCTCGAGATAGAGCCGAAGCGCGTCGGCCTCGAGCTGCGAGAGCCCGGTGCCGAGACAGAAGACGAGGCTCTGCAGCTCCTCGGTCGAGATCACGCACACGACCGGGTCGTTCACGTGCGAGCCCGGCAGCGCGTCCCCGAGCGTGCACTCGCCGTCGGGGTCCTGCCCCGCGGGCGTGTGGCTGAACGAGACATAGCTGTTCAGCGGTGAGTGCTTGTAGCGGGTCGCCGTCTTGATCGCCGTGATGATCTGGCGCGTCACGCACAGCTCGGCGAACGAGCGGAACGACGTCTCCTTGTCGTGGCGGAAGTCGCGGACGGCCTTGTAGAGACCGATCAGCCCTTCCTGGACGAGATCCTCGCCGTCGCCGCCGGCCAGGAAGTACGAGCTCGCCTTCAGCCGGACGAAGCCCGTGTAGCGCCGAATCAGGTGATCCATCGCGGCGCCGTCGCCGTTCCGCGCCTTGATCACGAGCTGAAGATCCTCGAGCTCGCGCTCCGCCTTCTGCTGTCGGCGGAGTCCTGGGGCTGGACGGGCGGCGGCCATTTTGTGGGGAGAGGGTCGGGACGAGCGTTTGCAAACTCGTCCTTTGCTAGCGCCAAAGTAGCACTAGAATCAGGAAATTACAAGAGTTTTGTAAAGGTCCCAATCACTATGGACCTTTGCCTCTCCTCAGCTCTTCTAGCTTCGCGCGAGTTTCGGCGTCGAGCTTGTCCTCGACGCGCATCGGTTCTTGCTCCTGATGTCCACCGAGGGCGAAGTCCCGCGCGAAGGTCGCGGACGAGAGCTTCGCCACCTCCAGTCCGGACGTGCTGCGGACATCGGAATCGGACGACACGAGGCAGACCTGCTCCCGGTCCCTGTGCTCGGCCGCAAGGCGCTCCAGCAGGCTGTCCGCGTCCTCGGCGAAGCGCACCTCGAGCGGGCCGTAGCGGAGGTCCTCCCCGCTCCCGTCGAAGACGAGCACCCCGCGCGCGCCTCGCTCGGCGACGAAACTGGCCAGCTTGTCGGTCAGCTCGCGCGAGTCCTCGAAGCCGCTCGCGTGGAGCAGGTTGAAGCCGTCGAAGAGGTAGAAGGTCGGCTCAGCCACTGTCTCGCTGCCTCCGGGCTTCGTAGAGCAGGACGGCCGCGGCGACGCTGACGTTCAAGGATTCGATCGTCCCGGCGAGCGGGATCGAGACGAGGGCATCGCAGGTCCGCCGCACCAGCGGACGCAGGCCTCGGCCCTCGGCGCCGAAGACGAACGCGGCGCCGCCGGTCAGGTCCATCTTCCACATCGGCTCGCCGGCATCGCCCGCCGCGCCGTAGACCCAGAGATCGGGGCCTTTCACCTCGCCGAGATAGCGGGCGAGGTTCTGGACGACCGCGATCGGGACGTGCTCGACGGCGCCGGCCGACGTGCGGCAGACCGCGGGCGTGACCATCGCCGACCCGTGCGCCGGCACGACGATCCCGGTCGCCCCCGCGCCCTCGGCGCTGCGCGCGACCGCGCCGAGATTCCGCGGGTCGGTCACCCGGTCGAGACACACGAGCAACGGGCTCGGCTGCTTCGCGAGCTCGTACGCGTCGGCGTAGCGGTACGGCTCGACACGCGCGACGACGCCCTGGTGATCCCGCGTGCCGACCGCCTCGCTCA
>DATBGG010000177.1:0-7136 GCA_036558065.1 Gaiellaceae bacterium
GAGCGTGATTCCGTGGTCGAGCAGCCGGCCGTCGGGGGTGTCGTAGTAGGTCGAGGTGAACGTCCGGTCCGCGCGCCGGCGCCCGCCGAGCTCCGGCAGCTCGAACCCGGGATCGACGTCGAACTTCAGCTCGCGCTCCAGGATCTTCTTCACCCGGCGATCGTAGCCTCGCTGGACGCTAAGCTCGCCGCGAGATGCCGAAGGTCCTGATCGTCGAGGACGACGAGGTGATCGCGCAGGGCATGGCCGCGCACCTCGCCGGGGAGGGCTTCGACCCGATCGTCGTCGGTCGCGGCGAGCAGGGGCTCGCCCGGCTGCGATACGAAAGCCCGGACGTGTGCGTGCTCGACCTGATGCTGCCCGAGCGGGACGGCTGGAGCCTGATCGAGACGGCGCGTTCCGAGGGGATCGGGACGCCGATCGTCGTCGTCAGCGCGCGTGGGACGGAGCACGATCGCGTCCATGCCCTGGAGATCGGCGCGGACGACTATCTCGTCAAGCCCTTCTCGATGAAGGAGCTCGTGGCGCGCGTCGGCGTGGCGTCGCGTCGCGGCGGGCGCGAGCAGTCCGAGGAGCGTGGCGAGGCGATCGAGATCGAGGAGCTCCGCATCGACCCGCGCAACGTGCAGGCCTACCTGGACGGGGAGAGCGCGGAGCTGACCCCGACGGAGTTCCGCCTGCTCTATGCGCTGGCGCTAGAGCGCGGGCGGGTCGTGAGCCGCGACGAGCTCCTGCAGAAGCTCTGGGGCCGGCGCGAGGGTCACCGCGACCGGACCGTAGACGTCTTCGTACGCAAGCTGCGGGACAAGATCGACCGCAAGGCGGCGCGGCACACGTTCATCCAGACGCGTTACGGCGTGGGCTACAAGCTGGAAGCCGAGCCAAAGTAGCCGGTAGGTAGGTTTCGCTACTTGAGCGCGCGCGTCGCCTGGATCTCGTACTGCCCGGTCAAGGGCCTCGCGCTCCAGCCGCTCGACCGGTGCGAGCTGACCGAGGCCGGGGTCGCAGGCGACCGCCGGTTCTTCCTCGTCGACGAGGACGACCGCCTGGTGAACAGCAAGGGCCTCGGCGCGCTCCAGCAGATCGTTCCCAGGTACGAGAGCGAAACGGATTCGCTGGCGCTCGCGTTCCCGGACGGCGCGACGGTCGCTCAGCAGATCGGCTCGAACGGCTCGCTCACGGCGCGGTTCTGGAGCACGACGATCGACGTCAGCGTGCTCGACGGCCCCTGGAGCGAGGCGATCTCCGAGTTCGCGGGACGGAACCTCCGGCTCGTGCGGGCTCCGGGGCCGGCCACGGATCGCCGGCGCAGCGGTGCGGCGACGCTTCTCGGGACCGGATCGCTGGATGCGATCGCACGTGTTCTCGGCGTGGACGCCGTCGACGAGCGGCGGTTCAGGATGAACTTCGGCGTCGAAGGCCTGCGCGAGCACGAGGAGGACGAGTGGCTCGGACGTCGCGTGCGTCTCGGCGACGCGGTCGTGGTGCCTCAGGGGCACGTCGGCCGGTGTGCAGTGACGACACAGAACCCCGACACCGGTGCGCCCGACCTCGACACGCTCAAGGCGCTGGCCGCGTACCGGCCGGGCGACGATGCAACGGAGCCGCTGCCCTTCGGCGTGTATGCGGCGGTCGCCCAGCCCGGCGAGGTCAGCGTGGGCGACCCAGTCGAAGTCGCCTGAGCCGGTCACAACTTCGACTCCAGATGTTCACCAACTCGCACCCCTGAGGGTGCCGCGCGACTCGTAGCCTCGCGCTGGAGGGACACATGTGGTCCAGAACACGAAAGGAGCTTCGAGGGAAGCTATGAAGGCATTCGTCACACGCAGGAAGCGGCCTCTTGCCGTGCTCTCGGTCCTCGGCCTCGTTGCTGTTGCATCGGTCGCGGCGAGCGTCTCCGGGGCCCAGGCACGCTCGAATGCGGGCGAGTTGAAGGGCGCCGGATCGTCGTTCGTCGCCCCGCTCGTCGGCGTCTGGCAGCAGAAGTACGAAGCGTCGAAGGGCGTGAAGATCTCGTACAACCCGATCGGCAGCGGCGGCGGCATCTCGGCGATCACGAACAAAACCGTCGATTTCGGAGCGAGCGACGCTCCACTGTCGGCGGACCAGTTCAACGCCTGCAACGGTTGCGTCCAGATTCCGTGGGCGCTCTCGGCGACGTCGGTCATGTACAACCTGAACGGCGTCAAGAACAACCTTCACCTGACCGGGCCGATCATCGCCGACATCTACCTCGGCAAGATCACGAACTGGAACAACGCGAGGATCAAGGCGGTCAACCCCGGCGTCTCCCTTCCCGACAAGGACATCACGCCGGTGTACCGCAGCGACTCGAGCGGTACGTCGTACAACTTCACGAGCTACCTGAACACCGTCAGCCGCCAGTGGAAGTCCGGGATCGGAAACGGAACGACCGTGAACTGGCCGAAGGGCGTCGGCGCGCGCGGTAGCTCCGGGGTCTCCGGCGTCGTCTCGCGGACGGAAGGCGCGATCGGTTACGTCGACGTCGCCTACGCGCTCCAGAACCACTTGAAGTTCGCCGCAGTTCAGAACAGGTCGAAGCAGTGGGCACGGCCCGGGCTCCTCGGAATCAAGGCTGCCTCGCTGGCCGACCGCAAGTTCAGCCCGACGAACGCACTCTCGATCGTCAATCCGCCTCCCGGCAAGAAGTTCCGGAAGGCCTATCCGATCTGCACGTACACGTATGTGATCCTCCGGCTCCAGTCCAACCAGGCCTCTCTGCTGAAGCCCTTCGTCACGTGGGCCCTGACGTCAGGGCAGGCCGACGGGCCGAGGCTGAAGTTCCAGCCGATCCCCAAGTACGTGCGCACCAAGGGTCTGGCCGCGATCAAGAGAGTCCACTCCTAAGTAACACTCTCCCGCGCGCATGGCCGTCGCGTCGAGAACTTCATCCGGCCCCGGAGCTCTTCAGCGCCGGGGCCGGATCCGTCCGGGGGACGCCGTCCTCTACCTGGTAACGCTCGCGGCGGCGCTCAGCGGAGTCGTCTTGCTGGCTCTGATCACGCGCGAGGTGATCGCCGACGCCTGGCCCGCGATGCAGAAGTTCGGCCTCGGCTTCCTCACCACTCAGGCGTGGGGCGACAACAACAAGACGCTCTTCGGCGCCAAATCGTTCATCTTCGGCACCGCGGTCACCTCCCTCGGAGCGCTGCTCCTGGCGACGCCGATCTCGCTTGCGATCGCGCTCTTCCTCACCGAGCTAGCGCCGCGCTGGATCCGCTCCGTCGTCGCTCCGCTCGTCGAGCTGCTCGCCGCGATTCCAAGCGTCGTGCTCGGCCTCTGGGGGATCCTCGTCCTCGGGCCGTTCATCACCGGCACGCTCGGCCCCGCTCTCCACGGAACGTTCGGCTGGCTTCCGATCTTCAGCTCGAAACCGAGCGTAGGGTCGAACATGTTCGCGGCGATCCTGATCCTGACGATCATGATCATCCCGATCGTCTCCAGCATCTGCCGCGAGCTCTTTCTCGGAGTTCCCAGCGAGCTCAAGGACGGCGCGCTCGCGCTCGGCGCCACGCGCTGGGAGGTCGTCCGGGGCGTCGTCTTCCCGTACGCGCGCGCCGGGATCGCGGCGGCCCTGATCCTCGGGCTCGGGCGCGCGGTCGGCGAGGCGATCGCCGTCACGCAGGTGATCGGCAACAACGTCGCGATCCACGCGGATCTGTTCAAGCCGGGAGATACCCTGGCGAGCCGGATCGCCGGGCAGTACCAGGGTGCTGACACGGCTCTGCAGGTCGCGTCGCTCGTCTACCTCGCCGTGATCCTCCTCGTCTTCTCGCTGATCGCCAACCTCGCGGCGCAGCTGATCGTCAGACGCGTCGCCGGCCGCCACCAGATGCGATGAGCGCCCAGGCCCCGTCCGCCGACCTCTTCCGCAGCGAGCGCATGCGGCGGCGGCGCATCGTGAACGCGATCGTCGAAGGAGGGGCGACCATTGCCGCGCTCCTCGCCGTCGGGGTGCTGGTGATCGTCGTCGGCTCCGTGGTCAAGCGTGGCTGGGGCGCGATCGACGTCGACTTCTTCACGAAGACGCCCGCCCTCTATACGGGCTTCGGGCCTCGCCCCGAGTCCGGAATCGAGAACGCGATCATCGGGACGCTGATCATCATCGGGCTCGCGCTCCTGATGGCGCTTCCGGTCGCGGTGCTGACGGCGATCTACCTGAACGAGCTCGCGCCGCGGAAGCTGGCGAACGTCCTCACTCTGGCGTTCGACGTGCTGAACGGAATCCCGGCGATCGTGCTCGGCATCTTCGTCTTCGTCTTCGTCGTCGTCGGCCACGGGCAGGCCGCGTGGAAGGCGAGCTTCGCGCTCGCGATCCTGATGGTGCCGATGATCGCCCGCTCCACGCAGGAGGTCTTGGCCCTGGTGCCCGCGTCGATGCGCGAGGCGAGTCTGGCGCTCGGCGCGGCCAAGTGGCGGACGACCCTGAGCGTCGTCCTCCCGCAGGCGGTCGGCGGGATCGTCACCGGAGCGACGCTGGCCACGGCCCGCGCGGCCGGGGAGACGGCGCCGCTCCTCTTCACGAGCGCCTTGTACAGCGACGCCGTCGGCTACGACCCCCGCCAGCCGCTGGCGTCGATCCCGATGTTCATCTTCACCTCGGCCGAGCAGGCCGACCCGGTGCTCCACCAGCAGGCGTGGGGCGCCGCAGCAGTCCTGATCGGAATCATCCTCGTGGCCAGCCTGATCGCGCGCTGGTTCGCGGATCGAAGCGTCCGCCGCCTGAAAGGAGAACGATGACCGACTACCCTTCAGCGATCAGCGTCGAGCACCCTCCTGAGCGGACAGGGCTGCCTAGCGCGCTCGATCCGTCGATGCTCGGCGCGGAGCCGCCGGCAGCGACGCTTGCCCGCGACCCTGTCTTCACGATCGAGAAGCTCACGGCGTTCTACGGCAACGCCGCCGCGCTCAAGGACGTCAGCTTCGAGATCTACCAGCGGATGGTGACCGCGATCATCGGCCCGTCCGGCTGCGGCAAGAGCACGTTCATCCGCTGCCTGAACCGGATGAACGACGTGATCCCGAGCTTCAGGACGGACGGCAAGATCCTCTACCACGACGTCGACCTGCAGGCGCGGAGCATCGACCCGGTCGGAGTCCGCCGCCGCATCGGCATGGTCTTCCAGCGGCCCAATCCCTTCCCGAAGTCGATCTACGAGAACGTCGCATACGGGCCGCGGATCCTCGGCCTGAAGGAAGACCTCGACGGCCGGGTCGAGCAGGCGCTGAAGCGGGCCGCGCTCTGGGACGAGGTCAAGGACCGGCTGAAGCGGAGCGCGTGGTCCCTCTCCGGCGGCCAGCAGCAGCGGCTCTGCATCGCCCGCTGCCTTGCGGTCGAGCCCGAGGTGATCCTCATGGACGAGCCTGCGTCGGCGCTCGACCCGATCGCGACTGCGAAGATCGAGGACCTGATGCACGAGCTCAAGCGCGACTACACGATCGTCGTCGTCACCCACAACATGCAGCAGGCCGCGCGCGTCGCCGACATGACGGCGTTCTTCTCGATCAGCAGAGGCGCGGAAGGGCACCGCTCCGGAGTGCTCGTCGAGTACGACGCGACGAAGACGATCTTCACGCAGCCGAAGGACAAGCGGACGGAGGACTACGTCACCGGTCGTTTCGGCTAGTGCGAGCCCAGTTCGCAAGGTAGTAACGAACTGGAGAAAAGGTGGTTGAGCAGCGATTTTCGGTGTCGTGAGCGTGCACACTGCGCCGAATGCTCGCCCTGATCTCCCATCGCCAGAACGAGACGAACGTACGCCTGGCGGCCGCCGCTCCGCTCGGGGTCGAGCTCGAGCTGGTCAGCCCGCGGCAGGCGCTGGGACTGCTCGGGTCTGACGACGCCGCCCTCTCGCGGCTCGACGTCCTGCCCACCCTCGATGGGATCGAGCCTGGGATCTGGGAGGTCGGGCGTCTCGAGGCCGACGGGATCCCGGTCCTGAACAAGCTTCGCGCGCTGCTCGCGACGCACGACAAGCTCCAGACCTCGCGGGTGCTGCGGACGGCCTGCTTGCCCCATCCGCACACACTTCATCTCGTCACGGCACGCGAGAAGGTGTCCCTGGATCCGCCGGTGGTCGTGAAGCCGCGCTTCGGGAGCTGGGGCCGCGACGTGGCGCTCTGCATGGACCGCGCCGAGCTCGCGGCGACGCTCGAGGAGCTTTCCTCGCGACCCTGGTTCCAGCGCCAGGGCGTGCTCGTGCAGGAGCTCGTCCCGCCGCTCGGGCATGACCTGCGCATCGTCGTCGCCGGCGGCCGCATCGTCGGTGCCGTGCGGCGGCAGGCGGCGGACGGAGAGTGGCGGACGAACGTCGCGCTCGGCGCCGAGCGGCAGGCGGTCGATCCACCGCGCGCCGCGCTCGAGCTCGCGCTGGCGGCAGCGGCGGCGTCCGGCGCCGATCTCGTGGGCATCGACCTGCTGCCGACCCAGGACGGGGGCTGGACCGTGATCGAGCTGAACGGCGCCGTCGAGTTCACGGACGAGTACTCGCTCGACCGGGACGTCTTCACGGCCGCGACGGAAGCGCTCGTGGCCGCGATCCCAGCGCACGGAACGCCGCCCCTCGCGGCGCTCGCCTAGGCGCTACCGCCTTCTCACGGCTTCTTCACCACCCCGAGGCCCATGCGCCGGGGCACGGAGCGCACACTGGAACCGGCACGCGCGACGAAGGACCCGGACCACGGCCACGCCCCGCGTCCGGTTCCCGGGGGAGAGCCGACGGCCCCGAAAGGGGCCGTCTCTCTTTCACCACTCGGATACAGGCTGTTCACCAAGCCTCCACCCCGGCCCTGTCCTCAGGCGTAAAGGATCTGTGAGCAATGCCCAGGGTCCTGATCGTCGAGGACGACGAGCTGATCGCGAAGGGGATGGCGACCCACCTCGCGCAAGCGGGGTTCGACCCATTGTGGATGGGCAACGGCGAGTCCGGGCTGGCCCGCCTGCGCTTCGAGCGCCCCGACGTCTGCGTGCTCGACCTGATGATGCCGCTCCTCGACGGCTGGAAGCTGATCGAGACCGCGCGCTCCGAGGGCATCGGCACGCCGATCGTCGTCGTCAGCGCGCGCGGGAGCGAGCAGGACCGCATCCACGCCCTCGAGATCGGGGCCGACGACTA
>DATBGG010000178.1:0-5798 GCA_036558065.1 Gaiellaceae bacterium
CTACAACCGCTTCGACCCGACCTCGCCCTTCGGCGGCTACCGGGAGAGCGGCTTCGGACGCGAGGGCGGCCTGCACGGGCTCGAGCCCTACCTCGACTTCGAATGAGCCGGCTGCCCGTCAAGAAGACGTACAAGCTGTTCGTCGGCGGCGAGTTCCCGCGCTCCGAGTCGGGCCGCACGTACGAGGCCGAGGGCGCGAACGTCGCGCGCGGATCGCGGAAGGACCTGCGCGACGCCGTGCGCGCGGCCCGCGCCGCCTTCCCGAAGTGGGCAGCGCTGACCGCGTACAACCGCGGCCAGGTCGTCTACCGGATCGCCGAGATGCTCGAGTCGCGACGCGCCGAGTTCGCCGAGCTGAGCACGGGCGCCAAGGAGGTCGACCGCTCGATCGACCGTCTCGTCTGGTACGCCGGCTGGGCGGACAAGCTCGCGCAGGTGCTCGGCTCCTCCAACCCGGTCGCGGGCCCGTACTTCAACTTCACGGTGCCCGAGCCGACGGGCGTGGTCGGGATCCTCGCTCCCGACGAGCCGCCGCTCGCCGGCCTCGTGTCCCGCTTCGCGCCCGCGATCGTGGGCGGGAACACGACCGTCGTCGTCGCGTCCGAGACACACCCGCTCGCCGCGGTCGAGCTGGCCGAGCTGCTCGCCACCTCGGACGTCCCCGGCGGCGTCGTCAACCTCCTCACGGGCCACCGTGACGAGCTTGCGCCGTGGCTCGCCGGGCACATGGACGTGAACGCGCTCGACCTCGCGGGCGCGGACGGCCAGAGCAAGGAGCTCGAGGAGCTGGCCGCAGAGAACGTGAAGCGTGTCGTCCGAGGCGCCGCCGACGATCAGAGCCCCTGGGAGATCGCGGCTTTCCTCGAGCTGAAAACCGTCTGGCACCCCATCGGCGTCTAGGCGTCTAGCATTCGAGCCCGCATGCGCCGCTTGAGCCAGGCGATCTCCGAGGGCGACGGCATCTCGCTCATCGCACCCGCGAGCGACGCGGAAGCCGCGCTCGTCGCCGAGCGCGTCGGAGCCGAGGGCGTCGTCCTCGACCGTGACCTGCCCGGAATCCGCGACGCGACGGGCCTGCCGATCCTCTGGCGGCTCCACGCTTCGCCGTCCGAAGCGCTCAACCGCGGCGCCGACGCGCTGCTCGTGCCCGCATCCGCCCTGGAGGACGACGCCGACCACGTGGAGCGGCGCTGGGCCGAGGCGCACGACATCGGCCTCGAGTGCGTCGTCGAGGTGCGCGACGCGGACGAGCTCGAGCTCGCGATGGAGCGGCTCGACCCCGAGATCTTCCTCCTCTCCCCGCAGGAGGCCGGCAACGACGATGACCCGCTGGACAACGTGCTCGATCTCCTCGCAGACGTCCCGGCCGGGAAGCTCGCGATCGCAGACGTCGAGGTGACGACCCCGGACGAGATCGCGGAGCTCGAGCGTGCCGGCGTCGACGCGGTCATCGTCGCGACCCAGAACCTCGCCGGCCTGGTTCGTGCGGCTCCCCCGGAAGTCTGATCGCGGCGACAACCGGTGGGGCGGCCCGTGGGTCGCGCTCGCGGCCGTCCTCGTGCTCGCGGCTGCGATCCGCCTCGTCGGGATCCGCTACGGCCTCCCGTTCGCGCTCCTGAACCCGGACGAGCGCAACATCGTCCCGCGCGCGTGGGCGATGACGCACGGGGGCGGCCTCGACCCGCACTGGTTCGACTATCCGACGCTGACGATGTACCTGCTCGCGCCGTTCCAGGCGTGGCACGCGGAGCCCTCGTACCTGTCGGCGCGGCTGACGATCGTCGCGCTCGCCCTCGGGGGGATCGCGGCGTCCTGGTGGCTCGGCCGGCGCGCCTACGGACCGGTCGCCGGGTTCGTCGCCGCGGCCGCGGTCGCGGTCGAGACGACGTACGTGGCGTACTCGCGGATGGCGGTCACGGACGTGCCGCTCACACTCGGAGTCGCCGTCGCACTGGCCCTGATGGTCTCCGGCCGGATCGAGCTCGCCGGCTTGGTCGTCGGTCTGGCCGCGAGCGCGAAGTACCCCGGCATCCTGCTGCTGGCGCCGCTCGTGGCGGCGGCGTGGGGGCTTTGGCGACGTCTCGCAATCGCCTGCGGCCTCGCCGCGCTCGCATTCGTCCTGACGAGCCCGTACGTCGTGCTCCACACCGGTGAGGCGGCCGGGGACGCGTGGCGCGTGCAGCAGGACGCCCATCGCGGCTGGCTCGGCTTCGAGAACGACCACACGGCGCCGATCGCATTCGCCGCCAGGCTCTGGGACGGCTTCGGCCCTGCGCTCCTGATCGCGGTCGCGGGTCTCGTCGTCGCGCTCGTTCGCCGCACCCGCGCCGATCTCGTGCTCGGCGTCTTCGTCCTCGTCTACTTCGCCCAGCTGATGACGCTCCACGCCCATTTCGACCGCTACCTGCTCCCGCTCGTCCCGGCGCTCGGGGCTCTCGCCGGGCGACTCCGCTCGCTCGCACCGGTGACGCTGCTCTTCCTCGTCATCCCGTTCACCTGGGACGTCCGCGACGCGCGCGAGCTCACGAAGACGGACGCGCGCGTCGTCGCCCAGGGCTGGGTCGAGCGCCACATCCCCGAGGGGTCGCTTCTCGCAGCCGACTCGTCGACACCCGATTTCCCGGGTTACCGGGTCCTGCCGCTGGCGCTTCCGCGGCCCGGCCAGCCTTTCGACCGCAACCGCGACATCGCTCGCCTGCACGACCTGCGCGTCCGCTTCGTGGTCGTCACCGGGGCAGTCGAGGATCGCGTGCTCGCGGCACGCGACGACTATCCGGACGAAACGGAGTTCTACGAGAGGCTCAAGCGACAGAAGCGCGTCTATGCAATCCGCCCGCACGGCGACGTTGTCGGGCCATGGATCGAGATTTACCGGCTATAACGTGCTGGTGCTGCGACTGGCGGGAGCAGGGATTTTGGTTGCGCTTGCGTTCGTCGGCTCCGCCTGCTCCGGCGACAACAGCAAGCCGGCAGCAGCCGCCCAGCAGAAGGCCGCGAGTTGCCCGAAGGACTGGAAGCCCGCGTGGCAGCGCCTGGCCGTGCGTACCGGCGCGCCCGTCTACTGCCCGACCTGGATGCCGAATCCCCTGGACGGCGAGATCGGCGGCCAGTGGGACAACGGCGTCTCGGTCGAGAAGAACAAGAGCTGGCTCGTCAGCTTCCTCTGGCACGAGCCGCCGAGCCAGGACGTCCACGTCAACTTCCGGGGCTTCCCCGGCGATACGAAGATCCCCCGGTGCGAAGACATCGAGGTCGTCGCGGGCAAGGCCCACAAGACGTACTCGCCGTGCTTCAGCGACCCGCGCGGCACGCGTCGATTCGGGCCGATCACCGCAACGCTGTACACGGTGAACCGCGGAGTCGACCAGTGGCACATCCTCTACGCGTGGAGAGCCGGCGGAAACCTGTACGCGGTCAGCGAGCACGTCGCGGCGCCGCTCACGTTCCAGCAAGTGCGCAGCAACCTCGACCGGGTCATGCGCGGGCTCGTTCGCCTCACACCCGCTTAGCCCGATGAAGCTCACGCGGAAGGAGCTGATCGTCGGAGGAGCGGCGGGTGCGGCTCTCGGCGCAGCAGGCATCTACGAGCTCGTCGATCGGCTGGCCGACTCGCCGAGTCACTTCGGTGAAGGGCGCGAGCCCGAGCAGCACCTCCTCGACGGGATGCGGATCGAGGAGAGCGAGGGCGTCGAGATCGTGATCCCGACGCGGCACCACCAGATGGTGACCGCGAAGGTTCAGGGCTCTCCAGGCTCGCTTCGAGATGCGCAGGCGGCCCTCGCCGAGGTTCTGCAGAAGCTCGACGACGCGTATCCCGGCACGCCCGACGGGCTCGCGATCACGGTCGCCTGGGGGCTCCCGTACTTCCGGGACCATGTCCCGGCGTCGGCGCGGAAGCACCTTCCGTTCGACCGGCGAGCCGAAAAGAGCGCCCTGCTCGACGCGATGCGCTTTCCCAGCGACCCGCACGAGACGCTGCTCGAGGACAACGACGCCGCGTTCCTCTTCCGCAGCGACCACCAGGACCACATCCAGAAGGCTGCGACCGAGATCTTCGATCGGATGAAGGGCGTCCTGGCGATCACGAGCATCCGCAAGGGCTTCGCGGGCCAGCTCGACGGAGGGCCCGGCCTGCCGAAAGAGATGGCGACCGCGGCCGGGGTCCCGGGCGCCGAGCTGATCCCCGACGGCTCCGAGCTCTTTCTCGGGTTCACCTCGACTCAGCGGCACGCGCTCGGCCCGCCTCGGATCGTCAACTTCGAGACGCTCGGGCTTGTCGATCTGGGCCCGCGCTCCTACTTCCACGGCGGCACGCACATGCACCTCTCGCACGTCTTCGAGGACCTCGAGGCCTGGTATCTGAACTTCGACTTCCGTGAGCGCGTGAACACGACGTTCAAGCCGCGGATGCCGGTCAAGGAAGGAACGCAGACCGTTCCGCAGCCGCCCGAGCGTGCTGCGTCTACGAGCGAGGTCGAGCGCGACTTCGACCGCTTCGGCGCGATCGGCCACAGCTCGTCGCTGCAGCCCGCGTCACGGCTCCAGCACGACGTGCGCGGGTCGGACGGCACGCTCTACACGAAGGGCACGGCGATTCCGCAGCGGGCGGACTTCAACACGCTCGACAACCCGTTCTTCTGGAGCGCGACGCCCGAGCGCGACCGGATGGCGGACGGCCCCGCGGCCGGGCTCCACTTCGTCGTCTTCAACCCGTCGAGCGACGACTTCCACCGCAACCGGCTCGCGATGGACGGCGTCATGCCGGGCGGAGCGAAGCTTCCGTTCGGCCCGCGCGACCGGGGGCAGGGCTTCAACTCGATCCTGCAGACGACGCACCGGCAGAACTTCCTCGTCCCGCCGCGGCGTCATAGAGCGTTTCCCCTCGCTGAGCTTTAGGCGGGCCCCCGCGCCAGCAGGGGGCCCTCTTCTGTGGCCACTCACTTCTAGCCGAAGAAGGCTTTGGCCACCGCGTACCAGTCTTCGGGGACCGTTTTCAGCTCGGCGGTCGCCTCGGCCAGCGACACGTCGACGACCGCATCCCCGTGCAGCGCGGCCATGCGGCCGAACCGGCCCTCTGCGACGAGGTCTGCCGCTTTGAGGCCGTAGCGCGTGGCGAGGACACGGTCTCGCGGGGTCGGGCTCCCGCCGCGCTGGACGTGACCGAGCACCGTGACGCGCGTCTCGTACCCGGTTCGCTCCTCGATTTCCCGCGCGAGCTCGTGGCCGATGCCGCCTAGGCGCACATGCCCGAACTGGTCAGTCGCGACCTCCTGGGCGACCTGGCGCTGCTCGCCGCTCTCGTACGTGAGCTCATAGCCCTCGCTGACCACGACGATCGAGAAGTCCTTGCCGCGCTGGTGGCGGTGCTGGATCTCGGAACACGCTGCTTCGACGGTGATCGGCTGCTCCGGGATCAGGATCACGTCCGCTCCGCCTGCGATCCCGCTCATCACCGCGATCCAGCCCGTGTGCCGGCCCATGACCTCGACGACCATCACGCGGTTGTGCGACTCCGCGGTCGTGTGCAGGCGGTCGATCGCCTCGGTGCAGATCGAGACGGCGGTGTCGAAGCCGAACGTGTAGTCGGTCGCCGAGAGATCGTTGTCGATCGTCTTCGGGACGCCGACGACGGGGAGCTCGTGCTCCTCGTAGAGGCGAGCCGCGACACCGAGCGTGTCCTCGCCTCCGATCGCCACGAGCGCGTCGAGGCCCTGCGCGCGGAAGTTCTCGAGCACGCGGTCGACGCCGCCCTCGACCTTGTACGGATTCGTCCGCGAGGTGCCGAGGATCGTCCCGCC
>DATBGG010000179.1:0-2190 GCA_036558065.1 Gaiellaceae bacterium
CCGTTCACCGAGGCGCCGACGCTGTCGCTGATCTGCGAGATCGCCGATCCGTTCACCCGCGAGCAGTACGGCCGCGACCCGCGCGGCGTGGCCAAGCGGGCCGAGGCCTATCTGAACGAGACGGGCATCGCGGACACGGCCTACATGGGCCCCGAGTGCGAGTTCTTCGTCTTCGACGAGGTCTCCTACGACCTCGGCCCGAACCACTCGCACTACGCGTTCGACTCGTCCGAGGGCCACTGGAACTCCGGGAAGCCGGGGCTCGGGAACACGATCCGCGAGAAGGAGGGCTACTTCCCGCCGGCGCCGCACGACACGCTGCACGACCTGCGCTCGGCGATGGTGCTCACGCTCGAGCGGCTCGGGATCCCGTGCGAGTTCCACCACCACGAGGTCGCTTCGGGAGGCCAGTGCGAGATCGACCTGCGCTACCAGACGCTGACCCGCATGGCCGATCAGGTCATGACCTACAAGTACGTGGTCAAGAACGTCGCGCGAGCCGCGGGCAAGACCGTGACCTTCATGCCGAAACCGCTCTTCGGCGACAACGGCTCGGGCATGCACACGCATCAATCCCTCTGGAAGGAGGGCACGCCGCTGATGGCCGACAAGTCGGGCTACGCGGGGCTCTCGCAGCTCGCACGCTCGTACCTGGCCGGACTGCTCGACCACGCGCCGGCGCTGCTCGCCTTCTGCGCGCCGACGACGAACTCGTACCGGCGGCTCGTCCCCGGCTACGAGGCGCCGGTCAATCTCGTCTACTCGCAGCGGAACCGCTCCGCGTGCATCCGCATCCCGATGTACTCCGACTCGCCGAAGGCGAAGCGGATCGAGTTCCGGTGCCCGGACGCGGCGGCGAACCCGTACCTCGCGTTCGCGGCCATGCTCATGGCCGGGATCGACGGCGTTCAGCGCGGGCTCGAGCCCGGTGAGCCGGCCGACTACGACCTCTTCGAGGAGTCGCACGGGCCGGTCGCGCAGGTGCCGGGCTCGCTGGCCGAGGCGCTCGACGCGCTGGAGGCCGACCACGAGTTCCTGACCCGCGGCGGGGTCTTCTCCGAGGAGCTGATCCAGACGTGGATCGGCTGGAAGCGGGAGAACGAGGTCGACATGGTCGCGCTCCGGCCGCACCCGGCGGAGTTCGCCCTCTACTTCGACGCGTAGATGGAGCTACGGGAGCTTCGGGAAGAGGACTGGCCTGCGGTGCGCGAGATCTTCGAGCAGGGGATCGCCGGCCGGAACGCGACCTTCGAGGTCGAGGCTCCCTCCTGGGAAGCATGGGACCGCTCGCAGCTCGACGGCCACCGCTACGTGGCCGTCGAGCAGGGGCGGGTGGTCGGATGGGTCGCGGCGCACCCGGTCTCGTCGCGGCCCTGCTACCGCGGCGTCGTCGAGCACAGCGTCTACGTGCACGACGATTTTCATGGTCGCGGGATCGGCCGAGCGCTCCTCGCGCGGCTGTTCGAGAGCACCGAGGCGGACGGGATCTGGACGATCCAGACGGGCATCTTCCCGGAGAACGAGGCGAGCCTCGCGCTGCACGAGAAGGCCGGGTTCCGTGTCGTCGGGACGCAGGAGAAGCTCGGGAAGCTGGACGGCGCCTGGCGGGACGTCGTCGTCCTCGAACGACGATCGGAGGTCGTCACATGACGAAGGTGGAGGCAGTCGTGATCCGCGAGCGTGTGGAGACCGTGATCGACGCGGTCGAAGCGGAGACGGGCCACGTGGGCGTGACCGTGGTCGAGGCGATCGGGCACGGGCGCCAGCGCGGCGTCACGCACGAGTACCGAGGCCGCGTCTTCGAGTCGCGTTTTCTCCCGAAAGCCCTGCTGACGTTCATCGTCGAGGACTCGGTCGCTCCGGGCGTCGTCGCCGCGATCGCCGACGCCGCGCGCTCCGGCCACGAGTCGGGCGACGGGCTCGTTTGGGCGTCGAGGATCGAGAACGTCACGCACAACCGAACCGGGCTTCCGCTCGGGGAGGTCGAGGTGGCATGAAGACCGCCGACCTCGTGATCGCGGTCAACACCGTCTGGGTCGTGCTCGCGGCCGTGCTCGTCATGTTCATGCAGGCCGGCTTCGCCTTCCTCGAGGCGGGCCTGACCCGGATGAAGAACGCGGCGCACATCGCCGGCAAGAACGTCCTCATCTTCGGCGTGTGCTCGATCGTCTACTGGGCGGTCGGCTTCGG
>DATBGG010000180.1:0-11827 GCA_036558065.1 Gaiellaceae bacterium
GTGAAGATCGCGAGCGGCTCGGCTCCGGTGTTCGTGAGAGTGACCGCCTGCGCGTCGGACGTCGTGCCGACCATGCGATCGGCGAACGCGACCGAGCCCGGTGAGACGGCCGCTTCCGCCGCGCCGAGGCTGCCTCGTCCGGAGAGCGCCACCGTCTGCGAACCGTCGGGAGCGTCGTCCCCGATCACGAGGAACGCGAGCTTCCACCCGGGGCTATCGGGGTCGAAGGAGACATAGATCGTGCACGAGCTTCCCGCAGGGAGCGTGTCGGAGCCGACGGGACAATCCGCGCCCTGTGCGAAGTCGGCGGCGTCGAGCCCCACGATTCGAAACGTCGAGATCGAGAGCGGGCCGGTCCCGCTGTTCGTCAGGGTGACTGCCTGAGCCGTGCTCCTCACGTCGATGATCTCATCTCCAAAGCCCAGCAATCCCGGCGAGACCGTCGCGTCCGGAGTCCCTCCGCTCGCGGCAGCGCCGACGCCGCTGAGGTCGACCGTCTGCGGGCTCGACAACGCGTTGTCTCCGATCGAGAGCGTCGCCGACTTCGGGCCCTCGCTGTCGGGCATGAACGACACGTAGATCGTGCAGGAGTCGCCCGGGGCCAGCTGGTCGGGGCCGACCGGGCAGAGCGCGCCTAGACCGAAGTCGGCCGCGTCCGGGCCGTTCAGACGGAAGGTGGAGATGGTGAGCGGCGCGTCACCGGTGTTGGTCAGCGTCACCGCCTGCGCGTCGGAGCGCGTGCCGACGGGGCGGTCGGGGAAGACGAGGGCGCCGGGGCTCAGGGCCACCTGCGGCTCGAGGTCGACGGGATACGCGGATGCCAACGGAACGAATGCGGTCAGCAAGACCGCCGCAGTGATCCCGGCGCACGCGCACAGCATTCGACCCACCCCTCGCATCGACCCTCCTTTTTTCTCGTCCCCGTCCGCCTCGGAAACAGCATGCAGGGACCGCGCGCCTGTGACTACTAGACGTTTGGCGAGTCTCTTCGCAATACGATCAATTCGTCACGAGCCGGCCATGGCAGAGTAGGGACATGGCGACCATGGCCGATTTGGACGAGCTCGCCCTGGCAATGCCGCTTGTGACCAAGGAAGTCTCGGACGAAGGGCGTCCCTCCTACCAGGTGCACGGGAGGATGTTCTGCTTCCATCGCAGGCAGCGGCCCGACGCGGTGGATCCGAAGACCGGGGAGCGACTGAGCGACGTGCTCATGTTCCGCGTCGCCGACCTCGACGAGAAGGACCTGATCCTCGCCGACGACCGGGGCATCTTCTTCACGACGCCGCATTTCAACGGCTATCCGGCCGTTCTCCTGCGCATCCCGTCGTTGCGCCGGCTCAAGAAGGCGGAGTTGCGGGATCTGGTGATCGGAGCATGGTTGACGCGCGCGCAGAAGCGGGTGGCCAAGGCCTGGCTGGCCGAAAACGAGCCCGACGAGGATGGTTGACCGCCAAACCTCCTAGGGGTGGACAAATTCGATTTCGTGACTAGGATCCGTCAGTCACGAACAGGCCAGGGCTGCCCGCGTCCTCTTTCCGCAGCCCGACCTCCGCGTTTCCTCTATGCCGAACGTCCTCCGCAGCCGCCTGCTGGCGCTTGCATTCGCAGCGTGCGCGTTCGCCTGCCTGACGACGGTCACTCTGGGCGACACGGCGCCCGCGCAGGCGAGTCGCGTCCAGGTCGCGCGAGAGCGGCTCGGCCCCCCGATTCCGAAGCGCCACATCCTCAGAAGCTTTCGGCACAAGCACAAGCGGACGCTAGGCGAGCGCGCCGCGCGGATCGCGCTGAAGGCGGTCGGCGTCCCGTACCACTGGGGAGGCAGCTCGCCGTCGAGCGGCTTCGACTGCTCAGGGCTCGTCTACTGGGCCTATGAGCACGTCGGGGTGACGCTCCCGCACAGCTCCTACGCGCTTGCCGGGATGGGACGGCGCGTACGGCATCTTCGGCCCGGAGACCTCCTCTTCTTCTCAGGCTACGGGCACGTCGGGATCTACATCGGTCGCGGACGGATGGTGCACGCCCCGCACACCGGGACGCGCGTCCAGGTCGTGAGGCTCGGCCACTCGCACTACGGCGACGCGGTGGTCGGCGCGCGCCGAGTGACTCACGCCTGAGCTCGACTAGCGGCGGCCGACGGTCAGCTTGACCGGGAAGCCGCGGCGTTTCAGGACGCCTGGCCTGGGGCTCTGGGCGACAACACGGCCGACCCGGCGCGAGCGTGCGCGACGGACTCGACCGACCGAGCAGCGCGCCCGGCGGATCTTCGTCTTGGCGGCGCCGAGCCTGAGTCCGACCACGCGCGGGACGCGGCAGCGGGGCGCAGGCGGAGGTGGCGGCGGCGGCGGCGGCGGAGGTGCAGGTGGAGGCGGCGGAGGTGCAGGTGGCGGAGGTGGAGGTGGAGGTGGAGGCGGAGGCGGAGGAGGCGGAGGAGGCGGAGGCGGAGGAGGCGGCGGCGGAGGCGGCGGAGGCGGCGGAGGTGGAGGTGGTGGAGGCGGAGGAGGTGGAGGCGGCGGAGGTGGAGGCGGAGGAGGTGGAGGAGGAGGAGGAGGAGGAGGAGGAGGAGGAGGAGGAGGAGGAGGTGGAGGCGGAGGAGGCGGCCCGCCGGTGACCGTGATCGTCGCAGTCATCGTGAAGTGGATGTTGCAGTGGTACGGGTATTCGCCCGGATCCGTGAAAAGGAAGCGAAACTCATCGCCCTGCGCAAGGTTTCCGGAGTCGAACACGCCGGTGTCCGAGGTCACCGTGTGCGTGATCTGCAGGTCCTCGGCGTTGGTCCAGCAAACCGTAGTGCCAGGTGGAATCTCCACGGTCGGAGGCTGGAAGCTGAAATTGTTGATCGCGACTACAACGTCCGTTTCTTGGCACGAGCCCGACGGTTGCTGCGCAGCGGAACCGGCCGAAACGCCGGCCTGCGGGATCAGCAGCGCGCCGAAACAGAGCGCGGCGATCGCAACGCCGAGCGAACTACGCCGCAAATGAGCACGTTTCCCCCGCATCTCTCCCGCGACCAGTATGAAATCTCGCGCGAGGAAAGTCCAGAGCGCGGCCCCGCGCTCGCTAGCGGGCGGGCGAGGGGCGCTCAGGCCAGCTCGGCGTACGGCGCGACGCTCATGTACTTGAAGCCGCTGTCGACCGCGAGCGTGACGATGACCGCTCCCGGGCCCAGCCGTTCCGCCAGCCGGTGCGCGCCGACCACGTTCGCGCCCGTCGAGATCCCCGCGAAGATGCCTTCCTCGCGCGCGAGCCGCAGCGTCATCTCGACCGCGTCGTCGTCCTCGATCGGCTCGAGGTGGTCGACGCGTTCCGGGTCCCAGTGCGGCATCACGAGCCCCGTCCAGCCCTGGATCAGGAACGTCCCGGGCTCGCCGCCGGAGATCGCCGCCGACCCGGCCGGCTCGAGCCCCTGGATGAAGACGCCGCGCGGCTTGAGCGCATCGGAGACGCCCATCAGCGAGCCCGCCGTCCCCATCCCGTGGCAGAACGCCGTGACCCGGCCCTTCGTCTGCGCCCAGATCTCGCGGCCCAGCCGGTCGCGGTGCCCCGGGATGATGTACGGGTTGTTGAACTGGTCGGTCGCGTAGTGCCCCGGCGCGGCGGCCAGCTCGCCGGCGCGCTCGACCATGTTCTCGATGTCCTTGGCCGTCACCTTCGGGCGCGCCTCGACCGACGGGATCACCTCGAGCTCGGCTCCCAACGCGCGCATCAGCTGGAAACGCTCCTCCGTGAAGCACTCGGCGATCACGATCAGCGCCCGGTACCCCTTCGCCCTGCACACGAGCGCCAGCGCGGGCCCCGTGCTCCCGCCGGTGTACTCGACGATCGTGTCGCCGGGAGAGATCAGCCCGTCGCGCTCGGCGCCCTCGATCATCGCGAGCGCCATCCGATCCTTCATCGACCCCGTGGGGTTGTGAGACTCGAGCTTGAGCCAGAGCTCGGCGCCGTTCTCCGGCACGCACCGCCGGAGGCGCACGAGCGGCGTGTTCCCGATCGCGTCGAGGATCGACGCGTCGCTCAGAGCTCGAGCACCATCCCTTCGCGTGCGAGCACGGGCGGGCCTTGCTTCGAGCCGATCGACCGCGCCTGCTCCTCGAGCTGCTCGAGGACCGCGTCCGAGTGGGTGGGGTCGTGGTGGAAGAGGACGAGCCGCCGTGCGCCGACCGCCGCCGCGTACTCGACGGCGCCGCTCACACTCGTGTGGCCCCACCCGAGCTTGTCGTCGTACTCCTCGTCGAAGTACTGCGCGTCGTGCAGGAGCAGGTCGACGCCCTCGGCGATCGAGCCGCCCGAGATCCAGTCTCGGCCGCGGTCGTCGAACCTGCCGGCGAGGGCGGGCTCGTGGTCGGGCAGGTAGGCGACGCTCGCGCCGTCCGCATCGAAGCGATAGCCGACGGTCGGCCCGGGATGGACGACGAGGCTCGCCCGCAGCTGCGCCGCGCCGATCGTCCACGGCACGTTCGGCACGTCGTGGAACTCGACCTTGGCCGGGGTGTCATGGAGATCGATCGGGAAGAGCGGCGGCGAGAACGAGCGCCTGATCCGCTCCTCCAGCCCGAGCACCGGCGAGCGCGGGCCCCAGAGGTCGATCGTCGCCCGCGCATCGAAGAGCGGCGCGAAGAAGCGAAGTCCCTCGAGATGGTCGAGGTGCAGGTGCGTGAGCAGCAGGTGAACGTGCCGCACCTGGCGCTCGACCAGCTCCAGGCCGAGCTCGCGAATCCCCGTCCCCGCGTCGAGCACGAAGACCGATCCGTCGTCGAGCGAGATCTCGATGCACGACGTGTTTCCGCCGCACCGGACCGTCGTCGGCCCGGGAGTCGCCACCGAGCCGCGGCATCCCCAGATCCTCACGCGCATGCCGTCAACCTACTCCCGCCAGAAGATCGCGACAATCCCGACGAACTCGTCCTGCTGGGCGAAGAGCGGAAACGCCGTCAGCGCCACGCGCCGTTCCTCGCCGTCGCGGCTCGTGACCTGCATCTCCTCGTGCGCGGGCCTGCGTTCCTCGAGCGCGATCCGCGTCGGGCGCCGCTCCTCGGGCAGCGGGGTGCCGTCCGGAAGCCGCGGCGAGAAGCTCGCGCTGAAGTCCTTCATCGCCATCTCGCCGATCTCGGCGAACGACCCGCCGACGATGTCCTCCGCGGCCTCGTTGAAGAAGACGAGCGTGCCCTCGGCGTCGACGATCAGCATCGGCGTGGCGAGGTTCGACGCGAACTCGCGGGCCAGGATCAGGACGAGGTGCTTCGACCGATCGGTTGGCACCGGATAAGCGTACGGGAGCGCGGGCCGACTGACCCCCCGGCCGGCCCGCACCTCCCTTTGATGGAGGCCGGAGGCCGTCCCGACTTGCGACCAGCCCGCTAGGTTGTCCTCTCACGACCAGGGAGAGCGACATGCGCCTCGAGGGAATCCACCACGTCACCGCGATCACCGGCGACGCGCCGGGCAACGTCGAGTTCTACGCGGGAGTCCTCGGCCTCCGTCTCGTGAAGAAGACGGTCAACCAGGACGACCCGACCGTCTACCACCTGTTCTACGCGGACGAGCGCGGCTCCGCGGGCTCGGACATCACCTTCTTCGAGTACCCGGGCGCCCGCCGCGGCCGAGCCGGTGCCGGGATGGTGCATCGAGTCGTCTTCCGGGTCGGCTCGGAGGACGCGCTCGGCTTCTGGGAGGAGCGGCTGCGCGGAGCCGGCGTTGACGTCTCGCGCTCGCCGGGCAGCCTCGTCTTCGCCGACCCCGAGGGCCTGGCCCTCGAGCTGGCCGTGGTCGAGACGGACGACGAGCCGCTCACCGCCGAGAGCCCGGAGATCCCGGCCGAGCACCGGATCCAGGGCTTCGACCGCGTGCGCGCGTACACGCGAGACCCCGAAGCGAGCCGCACGTTCCTCGAGGACACGCTCGAGTTCCAGGCGAGCGGCGAGCGCGAGTTCGAGACGCGCGGCGACCAGCGCGGCGGGCTCTACGTGTACGACGAGTCGAACGAGCCGGGCATCCCGGGCGCAGGCACGGTCCACCACGTGGCCTGGGCCTCGACGCAGGACGAGCACGAGAAGTGGCGCGAGCGCGTGATCGAGGGCGGCGGCTCGCCAACGCCGGTCATCGACCGCTTCTACTTCAAGTCGATCTACTTCCGCGAGCCGAGCGGCGTCCTGTTCGAGATCGCCACGCTCGGCCCCGGGTTCACGACCGACGAGCCGCTCGAGCACCTCGGCGAGCGCCTGTCGCTGCCGCCGGACTTCGAGCATCTCCGGGAGCAGGTCGAGCCGGTGCTGACGCCGCTGCCGAACCCGCGCGAGAGCTGGGCGGCCCGCTGAGCCTCGTCTCGCGAGCCCGTCCGGCCGCAGGCGAGCCGGAGGGCGCCCTCGTCCTCTTCCACGGACGGGGGACGAGCGAGGACGACCTCTTCCCGCTCCTCGACGCGCTCGACCCGGAACGCCGCCTCCTCGGGGTGACCCCGCGCGGGCCGCTCTCGCTGCCTCCGGGCGGCGCGCACTGGTACGTGCTCGGCGAGCTCGGGTACCCGCCGGCGGACACGTTCCTGCCGAGCTACCGGGCGGCGGGGGACTTCCTGGACGAGCTCGCCGCCGAGATCCCACCGGAACGAACCGTCATCGGCGGCTTCTCGCAGGGCTCGATGATGAGCTACGCGCTCGGGCTCGGCGCGGGCCGACCGCGCCCGGCCGGGATCATCGCCCTGAGCGGGTTCTTCCCGACCGTGGACGGGCTCGAGTACGACTTCGAGCGGCCGCTGCCGCCGGTCGCGATCGGTCACGGCACGCTCGACCCGGTCATCGGAGTCGAGTGGGGCCGCCGGGCGAAGGAGTTGCTCGAGGAGAAGGGCGCGGACGTCCTCTACCGCGAGTACCCGCTCCCGCACGCGGTCGACCCCGGCTTCCTGGCCGAGCTCCGTCCTTGGCTCTCGCGCGCTCTTAGTTCGCCGTCGGCAGCTTGAGCGGAGCGTGGCGCCTGCGCAGGCCGGGCGCGACCGGGTCGCGACGTGCTTTCACGGTCACGGAATGCGGGATCCCGATGTCGATCGACACGCTCGTCAGCCGCTGGTGGCAGCCGGCGTTGTTCGGGTAGCAGTCCGCATTGTCGGGAGGCTTGGCCAGCGAGAAAACAGGATGCGCCTTCCCGTCCGCCGTGAACGACGTCGAGATGTAGTCGCCGACCATCCGGCCCTGGTTCGTGTTCGCGATCCAGGCGACCTTCATCGGGCCGCCGATCTTCGTCCCCGGTGTCCAGGTCGCCCCGCCGTCGCGCGACGACGTGAAGCCGACGGTCAGGTCGCACGTGCTGGCGTTGCAGTTGCTGACCGGGTAGTAGTAGTAGCCCACGGCGATGTGCGTGCCGCCGCCCGAGGTGTTCTTGTCGACGGCGATCCCGGGCAGGAAGTGGTCGATGTTGCTGTTCGTCGCGTCGATCGGGATCCGCGTCGGGGCCGTCCACGTCAGGCCGTCCATCGACGAGCTGTAAACGATGTCGTTCGCCGTGCAGCCGGAGCGGAACCGGCAGTCCTGCCACGCGAGGTAGACCCTGCCGTCTCCGGCGACCTCGGCAGAAGGAAGCGAGAAGGTGCGGATGTTGGCCGCGACCGTGTGCTCCTGGACGCCGACGATCTCCGTGCAGCCCGTCCACGTGGTGCCGCCGTCCGTCGACCGGAAGGAGGCCTGGGCGCCGCCGTTCTCCGAGTAGGGGACGATCACGTTCCCGTTCGGCTGCACGACCGGCTGGCCGCCGAGGCCCGAGAAACAGTTTGCTGACCGAACCGGGCCCCAGGTGACGCCGCCGTCGGTCGACGTGACCATGCTCATGTCGTTGCCCGCGCTGTTGTCGTCGAACTCGACGTAGCAGTTCCCGTAGTGCGGGCTCTGCGGCCAGGTGTCGCACGTGATCCACGTCTTGTCCCAGAAGGTTCCCGGCGCCTCCCCGGCGTTGACCGGGTTCGACCAGGTCACGCCGCCGTCCGTCGAGCGGTTGACGAGCAGGATGTGCCCGAAGCCGTTCGAGTCGATGCCGAGGCCGAGCGCGAGCCACACCTGTCGCACCGGGTCATACGCGACCGAGGGGTCGCTGATGCGCGGCCAGGGACCGCCCGAGTTGACGGTCGTGCCGGGCAGCCCGCCCGTCGTCCACGTGCGGCCGCCGTTCTGCGACGACGAGAAGACGATGTTGCTCGCGCCGCCGCCGGCGTACCAGCGGCCGGACTGCGTGGCCGTGACGATCGTCTGCCCGTACGCGTACGAGTCGGGCTCGAGCTGCGTCTTGTGCTGGTGGCCGCTTCCGCCGTCGGTGTACGGGTCGTCGCTGATCGGCGTCGGGAGGACGCTGGCCGCGGAGATCGTCGCGGCGAAGAGCAGCGCGAACCCGACGACCGCGAAGACGGTCCAGATCGACCTCGCCCTACGCGCTCTCTCCTCCCCCACGACGGCCGATGTTAACCCGTCGGCGGGAAAACGCCTAGGGGACCGGTAGCGGCGGCTCGACCTCGGGCCGCAGGTTGTTCCGGTGGAAGAGGATCGGGTCCTTCCGGGCCGGGATCCTGCGAGCGGACGGCACGGTCACGTCGAACCGGGCGCTGTACGCCCGCTCGTCGAACGTGCTGCCCGTCTTGTGCTTCGCGACGGCGAAGATCGGGAACGCGAAGTTGCCGCCCGCGAACGACGTCGACATGTAGTCGCCGACCATCACGCCCTGGTTCGTGCTCGCGATGTCGGCCAGGCTGATCGGGCCGGCCACCTTCTGGCTCTGAGTCCACGTCGCGCCGTTGTCGGTCGAGGAGGTGAAGCCGACCGTCAGCTGGCACGTGGCCGAGCTGCAGTTGGCGACCGGGTAGTAGTAGTAGCCGAGCGCGAGACGCGTCGTGCTTCCCGAAGAGGCCCGGTCGACCGCGAAGCCGGGGATGAAGTGGTCGACGCCGCTGTTCGTCGCGTCGATCGGGACCCGCTGCTTGGCCGTCCACGCCACGCCGTCCATCGACGTGCTGTACACGATGTCGTTCGAGGTGCAGCCGCTGCGAAAAGCGCAGTCCTGCCAGGCGACGAAGACCCGGCCGTCTCCGGCGACCTCGGCCGACGGGAGCGGTGAGGTGCGCAGGTTGCCCGCAACACCGTGCTCGCTGCCCGGCTGGACCGCGACCGAGGACAGCCAGGTGTTGCCGCCGTCCTCCGAGCGGAATGCACGGATGCCCGCGCCGCCCTCGTACGCCACGACGACGGTGCCGTCAGGCTGAACGACCGGCTGGCCGCCGATCCCGCTGCCGCCCGGGAACTTCGGAGTGCCCCAGGTGAGGCCGCCGTCGGTGGACGTGCTCATCGTCAGCCGCGAGTCGTCCCACTCCTGGTAGCAGTGGCCGTAGTACGGGCTCTGAGCCCACGTGTCGCACGTGATCCAGTTCTTGTCGTAGAACGTCCCGCTCGAGACCGACGTCTCGATCGGCGGGCCCCAGGTCAGGCCGCCGTCGGTCGAGCGGTGAGTGAGGACGGCGGCGCCCGAGACGTTGGAGTCGATCGCGAGCGTCGAGATCATCCACACGTTGTGCGCGGGGTCGTAGGCGACGGCCGGGTCGCTGATCCGCGCCCACGGGCCGCCTTCGTAGACGGTCGTGCCCGGGAGCATCCCGGTCGTCCACGTCCGCCCCGCGTTCGTCGTCGTCGCCCAGCCGATGTTGCTGGCGCCGCCGTCGAAGAAGCGGCCCGTCTGGAACGTCGCGACCACCGTGTTGCCGTAGCCGAACGAGTCGGGCTCGAGCTGCGTGCGGTGCTGGCTCGAGGCGTTCGTGTACGGGTCGGAGCTGATCGGCGTCGCGATCACGCTCCCGCCGTAGACGCTCGCAGCCAGAGACAGAGCCCCGACGAGCACGACGAGGGCGATCGACGCGCGCCTTCTTCGGCTTCCCCTCCCCACTTGCACCCCGATGGTACGCCTTTCCATCACTTCCGGCTAGATGGAACCGTCACGTCGAACCTCGCCGAGGCGGCCCGCTCGTCGAAAGTCGACCCGGTCGGAGGCTTCGCGACCATGAAGACGGGGAACGCGAGCGGTCCACCCGCGAACGAGGTCGAGATGTAGTCGCCGACCATCGGCCCCTGGTCGGTCTGCGCGATCCAGGAGAGCTTGAACGGACCGGCCATGCGCCGAGCTTGCGTCCACGTCGCTCCGGCGTCGGTCGAAGACGTGAAGCCGGCGTTCAGCTCACACGTGGCGCTGCTGCAGTTGGCGACGGGGTAGTAGTAATAGGCGAGCGCGAGACGGGTTGAGGCGCCCGACGTGGAGCGGTCGACCGCGAGGCCCGGGATGAAGTGATCGACGGTGCTGTCCGTCGGGTCGATCGGAACACGGGTCTTGGCCGACCATGAAACGCCGTCGAGCGAGGTGCTGTAGACGATGTCGTTTCGCGTGCACGGAGTGCGGAACTGGCAGTCCTGCCACGCGACGTAGACCTTGCCGTCGCCCGCGACCTCGGCCGATGGGAGCGGCGAGGTGCGCAGGTTGCCCGCAACGCCGTGGTCGGTGACGCTCGCCACCGTGACGACGTTTTGCCACGTGACCCCGCCGTCGAGCGAGCGGAACGCGCTGATCCCGGGGCCGCCCTCGTACGGGACGACCACGGTTCCGTTCGGCTGCACCACGGGCTGCCCTCCGAGGCCGAACGCGCCGGGGCTCGCCGGAGCGCTCCACGTCAGACCGCCGTCGGTCGACCGATTCATGAAGACCTGTCCCCCGCCGCCGACGTCGTCCCACTCCTGATAGCAGTTGCCGTAGTGCGGGCTCTGCGACCAGGTGTCGCACGTGATCCAGTTCTTGTCGAGGAACCCGCCGACGAAGGTCTCGACCGGGTTCTGCCAGGTCAGGCCTCCGTCCGTCGAGCGGCTGACCAGGATTCCGCTCGGCGAGCCGAAGGGCGCGGAGCCTGAGCCCATCCCGAACGTGAGCGTCGAGATCATCCAGACACCGTGCGCCGGGTCATAGGCGACCGAGGGATCGCTGATCCGGGACCACGGCCCGTTCTGGAAGACGGTCGTCCCGGGGAGCATTCCGGTCGTCCACGTGCGACCGGCGTTCGTCGTCGTCGCCCAGCCGATGTTGCTGGAGCCGCCGCCGTTGACGAAGCGCCCGGTCTGGAAGGTCGCGACGACGGTGTTTCCGAAGCCGAACGAGTCGGGCTCGACCTGCGTTCGGTGCTGGCTCGTCGGGTTCGTGTACGGGTCGGAGCTGATCGGCGTCGCGACCACGCTCCCGCCCGACGCCGCCGCGGCCACGACGAGCGCCACGATCACTCCGACGAGTGCCGCCCTCACCCCCACTTCGCATTGATCGTATTCCTCGCCGACCCGTCCGCATAGAGCGTGTAGATTCGAGTCTCGTGGCGAAGCGGCTTCTCGAGCGCGAACAGGACGGGCCTCGGCCGGGCGAGGAGCTCGAGGAGCTGAAGCAGGTCCTGCGCGACCGCGCGCAAGCGATCTCGCTCCGGGAGCGCGAGCTCGAGCGGCTGGAGCGCAAGCTCGACCTCCGAGAGCGGCGGCTGGGCCGGCGGCTGCGGGTCTTGCGGGCCGAACGGAGCTGGTTCACGCCGGTGAAGAACCGCTTCGCGGATCCCGACGAGGTGCAGAAGCTCGAGCGGGCGAAGGGCGAGCTCGCCGAGCGCGACCAGGCTCTGGCAGGTCGGGAGGCCGAGCTCGAGCGACGCCTCGACGAGCTGGGGCACGCGGAGGAAGAGGCGACGGAGCTGGCACACCGGCTCGAGGCGCGCACGCAGGAGCTCGAGGCACGACAGGCGGACCTCGATCGCAGGGGCCCGGAGCTCGAGGGCCGCGAGCAGGCGCAC
>DATBGG010000181.1:0-7531 GCA_036558065.1 Gaiellaceae bacterium
GGTCATCCGCTACGGAACGACGTGGCGCGGCGGAGCTTTCTCCTGCAAATCGAGCACTTCAGGGCTGCGCTGCAAGAACCGCAGCGGCCACGGCTTCTTCCTCAGCCGCCGGCACTCGTACCGCTTCTAGTACTCGACGCGCTCGAGGTAGAGGCCATGGGCCGGTGCGGTCGAGCCGGCCTGGTCGCGCGAGGCGCCGTGGAGGAGCCGCTCCAACTCGACGGAGCTCCGCTCGAGCATCGTCCCAACGAGGGTCCGCACCATGTGGCGCAGGAACGAGTTGGCGGTGATCTCGAGCTCGAGGGCGTCGCCGCGCTCGAACCACGCCGCCTCACGCACAGCGCGGATGAAGACCTGGTGCTGCGTCTCCGTCGGCGTGAACGCGCGAAAGTCGTGCTCGCCGATCAGGAGGTCTGCAGAGTCCGCGAGCTCCTGACGGTCGAGCTGGTGCGGGAACCACCAGCTGCGGTGCTGCTCGAAAGGCGACGGCGTCGGCCGGAGCCAGATCCGGTAGCGGTAGCTTCGCGCTGTTGCCGAGTGCCGCGCGTGGAAGTCGGACGCCGCTTCCTCGGCTGCGATCACGGAGACGTCGTCTGGCAGCGCCGTGTTCAGCGCGACCGCCGCTTTCTCGACCGGAGGGCCTCCTTCGACGTCCACGCTCGCGACCTGGCCGAGCGCATGGACGCCCGTATCGGTCCTCCCCGCGACCGCGAGCCGCTCCCACGACTCGTACACCCAGCCGAGCGCGTCCCGAACGACGCCTTCGACGGTGCGCAGGTTCGGCTGCGCGGCCCAGCCGCGGAACCGGGTGCCGTCGTACTCGAGGGTCAGCTTGAGTCGCACAGGCCAATATCATTCCGTCCCATGAGCAACGACGAGTGGCGCGTCGAGATCGACCTCGACGACGAGCAGCACGGCTACAGCCTCGGCGAGCGCTTCCGCTCGCACGATCTCGACGACGAGGCCCGCAAGCGCCTCGGCCGCCGCGCGATCGTGAGCCGAGACGGCCCGCGCGTCTTTCTCTATACGGGCACCGAGGCCCAGGCGCGCGAGGCCGAAGGCATCGCACGCGAGCTGGTCGCGTCCGAAGAGCTCACGGCTGACATCGACGTCACCCGTTGGGATGCCGACTCCGAGGACTGGGTCTATCCCTCCGGGGTCAGCGCCGAGAACGTCGAGGACGAGCCTCTCCCCGAAGAGGAGTATCCCTGGCTGCTCACGATCGAGCTCGAGAGCCGCGGTGACGCTTCAGCAGTCGAGGATCTTCTCGGTGTGGAGTCCGGGGCGCCGGTGCACCGTCGCTGGCACTACGTGACGGCCGACGCACGAACCGAGGAAGAGGCGGACGAGCTCGCCAACCGCGTCCGCGACCGGCTGCCCGAAGGCGCCAAGATGTGGGTCGAGGCGAACCCGGAAGGAATCCCCAACCCGGCGTTCGTCTACCTGGAATCGCGGCTCTAGCGGGTCCCGGAGAGCAGCACCACAGCCTTTTCCTGGCCGTCGAAAGAGACGTCCGCGCAGGGCCGTTCCGGAGAGAAGGGCTCGCCGCCCGTCGTGATCGTCCAGTCCGAGTAACCCCGGCCGTCCAGCTCCTGCCGGACGATCCGCCTTGCCGACTGCTCCGAGAGACACAAGGAAGAGCCGCGTGAGAGGCCCGAGGGTGGAGCTCCGACCTTCGCAAAGATCGCCTCCCGAAGCGCGGCGAAGCGTCGAGCCTCGGCCAGAGCCCGCGAGCTGACGTCGGCCAGTCCGAGCGCGGCGCAAGTGCCGCTGCCGGTGCTCGGGAAGACTCCGATCGGGCCCGTCGAGAGCACACAAGCGGCGAACCGCCGCGGCTCGGGTCCTTCCATCGCCCCTTGGTTCCAGACCCTCCTGCAGGCTGCGACCGGCCCGCCGGCGCCCGGACTGACGACGGCCACGTTCGCGTCGAGACTCGCGCGGTCGTAGCAGCCGATGCTCTCCAGTACGGTCGGCTCGTCACGTGTCAGCCGGTATGCGGTGAAAGCCGTCGCACCAACGAGCAGGATCGCGATCGCCGGAACGAGCGTCGGCCAGAGTCGACGTCTTCGGCTCGGGCGGAGCTCGCTGACCAGATGCCGGGCCCTGCGCTCCAGCCGGCCGGCGGGAAAGTCTCGATCGCGTGGAACAGTGAGCTCGTTCATCGGGCGCGTGCCTCCTTCGGTGCAAGGTCGATCTCGTCGCGAAGACGCGAGCGGGCGCGGGCGAGCCGGGATCGAACCGTGCCCACGGGGACTCCGAGGGCGACCGCAGCCTCCTCGTAGCTCAGCTCCGACCAAATGCAGAGCGCAAGCACGTCCTGGTCCCGTCGTGGGAGGAGACGAAACGACTCGAGGACGTTGCGCATCCGCCGCGCGTCATCCAGGCGCTCGGCTGCGTCGTTCGCGAAATCCGGCTCGTGGCCGCGCGGAAGACGCTCGAGAGCGGCTCTGTGCCGGCGCATCGAGCGAGCCCGGTTGCGTACGACGTTCGTCGCCACGCCGTACAGCCAGGGCAGCGCTGTCTCGTCGTGGATTTGGACACTCTCCCGCTTCCGCCAGGCCTCGAGAAACACGATCGACGCGAGATCCTCGGCCGCGGCCCAGTCGGCGGTCCGCCGGAAGCAGTAGTTGTAGATTGCCCGGCCGTGGCGCTCGAAGAGCGTTCCGAACCCGTCCGGGGTTCTCAGCAGCTCGCGATCGGTCTCCATTACCCGGTCTATGTCCGCAGCCGGGTGGGAGTTCCCGCTCTGGGTCAGTTCGCCGGCGTGGCCTGCCGCTCGAGCTCGGCCTCTTCGGCCTCTTCGGGCTCGCGGATGCGCTTCGGCTTCGGCGCCGGGGGCACGTAGTCGACCAGCTCGAGATACGCCATTTCCGCCGAGTCGCCCCAGCGCGGGCCGAGCTTGACGATCCTCGTGTAGCCGCCGGGCCGATCCGTGAACCGCGGCGCGACGTCCGAGAACAGCATCGTCACCACGTCGTTCGAGCGCAGGAACGCAAGGGCCTGGCGGCGTGCGGCCAGGTCGCCGCGCCGCCCCAGCGTGATCATCTCTTCGGCGATCGGCCGCACAGCCTTCGCCTTGGCGACGGTCGTCTTGATCCGGCCGTGCTCGATCACCGCGCCCGCGAGGTTCGAGTAGAGAGCTTTGCGGTGCGCGGCGTCGCGGCCGAGCTTCTTGCCCTTGCGGTGGTGCCTCATTCGTCGCCGCGGAGCGTCAGGCCGTGCGTGGCCAGCGTCTCCTTGACCTCTTCGATCGACTTCTTGCCGAAGTTCGGGATCGCGGCCAGCTCGTTCTCCGACTTCACGACGAGGTCGCCGATCGTCTCGATGCCGACACGCTTGAGGCAGTTGTACGAGCGGACGCCCAGCTCGAGCTCCTCGATCGGGAAGTTCTCCATCCCGTGCGCGAGCGGCGCCTCGGTCGCGACAGCCTCTGCTTGCGCGGCCTCGCCGAAGCCTTCGATCCGGTCGATGTCCGTGAAGATCGCGAGCTGGCGGATGAGGATCTCGGCCGCCTGGCCGATCGCCTCGCGCGGGTCGATCGACCCGTCCGTCGTCACATCGAGGTTCAGCTTGTCGTAGTCGGTGCGCTGACCGACGCGCGCAGCCTCGACGTCGTACGAGACGCGCCGAACCGGCGAGAAGATCGAGTCGATCGGGATCACGCCGATCGTGTGCTCGGGCCCGCGGTTCAGCTCGGCCGGGACGTACCCGCGGCCGCGGCCGATCGTCATCGTCAGCTCGAGGCGGCCCTTGTCGGACAGCGTCGCGATCTGGAGATCCGGGTTCAGGATCTCGAGGTCGGCGGGCGCCTCGATGTCGCCGGCGGTGACCTTGCCGGGGCCCTTCTTGTTCAGCCGCACCTCGATCTCGGGCGACTCGCCCTCGAGGCGGACGATCATGTTCTTGAGCTGCAGGATGATGTCGGTCACGTCCTCCTTCACGCCCGGCAGCGTCGTGAACTCGTGCGCCGTTCCCTCGAGCTTGACCGAGGTGACGGCGGCGCCCTCCAGCGAGGAGAGCAGCACGCGGCGCAGCGAGTTGCCGAACGTGTAGCCGAAGCCGCGGTCGAGCGGCTCGATCGTGAACCGGCCGCGCTGCTCGTCGACTTCCTCGTGGACGATTCGCGGCACCTGGAACTCCATCAGAGACGTACGTGTTGCCATGAGATCCTTTCTCTTGCTACTTCGAGTAGAGCTCGACGATCAGTGATTCCTGGACGGGCGTGTCGATCTCCGAACGCTCGGGGAGCTTCAGGATCTTGCCCGTGAGCGCCTCGTGGTCGGCCTGGAGCCAGGGCGCCACCGAGGCGGTGAGGTCGGTTGCGTCGCGAATGACCTGCTCCGCGGAGCTGCTGGGGGCGACCATGACGATGTCGTCGGGCCGTACCTGGTAGCTCGGGATGTTCACACGGCGGCCGTTGACCTGGAAGTGGCCGTGGCGGACTAGCTGGCGGGCCTGCGCCCTGGAGGTCGCGAAGCCCAGCCGGTAGACGACGTTGTCGAGCCGCGTCTCGAGCATGCGCAGGAGCTCCTCGCCCGTGATGCCCGAGCCTTTCGCGGCCTTGGCGTAGTAGGTGCGGAACTGCTTCTCGAGCAGGCCGTAGTAGCGGCGCGCCTTCTGCTTCTCACGCAGCTGGAGCAGGTACTCGGACTGCTTGATCCGCCCGCGGCCGTGCTCGCCCGGCGGATACGAGCGGCGCTCGATCGCGCACTTCTCGGTGAGGCAGCGCTCGCCCTTCAAGAAGAGCTTCATGCCCTCGCGGCGGCACTGCTTGCACTTGGGAGAGCGGTCGCGGGCCACTAGACGCGCCTCCGCTTCTTCGGGCGGACGCCGTTGTGCGCCTGAGGGGACACGTCCTTGACGCCGAGGATCTCGAGCCCCGCGGCCTGGAGCGAGCGGATCGCCGTCTCGCGGCCCGAGCCGGGGCCCTTGACGAAGACCTCGACCTTCTGCAGGCCGTGCTCCATGCCCTTGCGCGCACACGAGTCGGCCGTCACCTGCGCGGCGAACGGCGTCGACTTGCGCGAGCCCTTGAAGCCTGCCGAGCCGGCCGACTCCCAGACGATGACGTTGCCCTCGGTGTCGGTGAGCGTGACGATCGTGTTGTTGAACGACGTCTTGATGTGCGCCTGGCCGATGGCGATGTTCTTCCTGACGCGGCGCCTCGTGCGGCCGCGCCCAGCTTGTCTGCGAGGAGGCGCCATTACGTCTTAGACGGTGCCTTCTTGCCGCGGCCGACGGTCTTCTTCGGGCCCTTCCGGGTGCGGGCGTTCGTCTTCGTGCGCTGGCCGTTGACCGGGAGGCCGCGCCTGTGCCGGACGCCTCGGTAGGCGCCGATCTCGCCGAGACGCTTGATCGCCTGCTGGCGCTCGCGGCGCAGATCGCCCTCGACCTGGAGATTCGAGTCGATGTAGTCGCGCAGCTTGGTGATCTCGCCGTCGGTGAGGTCGCTGACCTTGGTGTCGCGCGAGATCCCGGCGTCGTCGGCGACCTTGCAGGCCGTCGAGCGGCCGATCCCGAAGATGTACGTGAGCGCGACCTCGAGCCTCTTTTCCCGCGGGAGGTTGACGCCTGCGATCCGTGCCACTAGCCCTGCCTCTGCTTGTGGCGCGGGTTCGTGCAGATGACCATGGTCCGCCCGTGCCGGCGGATCACGCGGCATCGCTCACACATCGGCTTGACTGACGCTCGAACCTTCACAAACCACCTCGTAAGAACCGCGCTTCGCGAGCGCGGTTGTCAGGACACAAAAACACGCGCAGACGGGCCTGCGCGGCGAGAAACTATGGTAGCAAAAGGGCTCCGGCCGGATTCTGCGTCGTGGTCAGGATCCTCGGGCCCTCCTCGGTGACCGCGACCGTGTGCTCGAAATGGGCCGAAAGAGAGCCGTCCACCGTCGAGATCGACCACTCGTCGTCATGCAGGTACACATCGGCGCCGCCCGCGTTGATCATCGGCTCGATCGCGAACGTCATGCCCGGCTGGAGCTCCGGCCCGCGACCCGGAGGCCCGTAATTCGGGATCTGCGGGTCCTCGTGCATCGCGCGGCCGATCCCGTGCCCGACGAGGCTGCGGACGACGGAGAAGCCTGCCTCCTCGGTCGCCGTCTGGATCGCATGCGAGACGTCGGAGAGCCGGTTGCCGGCGAGACAATGGCGAATGCCGGCCGCGAGCGCCGCCTGGCAGCCCTCGAGCAGCCGCTCGGCCTCGGTCGTGATCTCGCCGACGCCGAACGTATACGCGGAGTCGGCCACGAACCCCTCGAGCTCGACGCCGATGTCGACCGAGAGGATGTCGCCTTCCGAGAGAGCCAGTCCGCTCGGGATCCCGTGGACGACCATGTCGTTCGGCGACGTGCAGATCGAGGCCGGGTACCCGCGGTAGCCGAGGAACGACGACGTCCCGCCCTGCGACCGGATGTACTCGTCGGCGAGGTCGTCGAGCTCGGCGGTCGTCACTCCGGGACGCAGGTGCTCGCCGACGAGCGCGATCGTGTCCGCGACGACACGGCCGGCGTTGGCCATCGTCTCGATCTCGGCAGTGGACTTGCGGATGATCACGATGCGACGCGCGTCTGATCGAGCGCATCCTGGATCTCGGCGAACACGTCGTGCTCGGACCGGTCTCCGTGGATCCCGACGAGGTTCCCCGCCAGCCGGTAGTGCGAGACGAGCGGGGCCGTTTCCTGGTGGTAGAGCGCGATTCGCTTGGCGATCGCGTCGGCCGTGTCGTCGGCGCGCCCTTCTTCCACGGCGCGCTTGTGCAGGCGCTCGACCGCGACCTCGTCCGGAACCTGGAGCTCGAAGACGATCGAGAGCGGCCGGTCGATCTCGGACAGCATCGAGTCCAGCGCGTCAGCCTGCGGCATCGTCCGCGGGAAGCCGTCGAGGATGAAGCCGGCCTCCGTGTCCGGATGCTGCAAGCGGTCACGGATGAGGTCGATCATCAGGTCGTCCGGCACCAGCTCTCCGGCGTCGTAGATCGGCTTGACGCGTCGCCCGAGCGGCGTCTCCGCAGCCATAGCCGCGCGGAGCATGTCCCCCGTGGCGATGTGCGCGAGACCGTAGTCCGACGCGATCCTCTTGGCCTGCGTTCCCTTCCCGGACCCCTGCACGCCGAGCAGGAGGACGTCGAGCGGCATATCGGCGCCTATTTGAGGAAGCCCTCGTAGGACCGCATCATCATCTGCGACTCCATCTGGCGCATCGTGTCGAGCGCGACGCCGACCGCGATCAGCACGGAGGTGCCTCCGAGCGCACGCGAGTTCGCCTGGGAGAAGCCGCCGTAGCGGATGAAGATGCTCGGGAGGACGGCCACGATCGCGAGGTAGAGCGAGCCTGGGAGCGTCAGTCTCGTCAGGACGCGGTCGAGGTACTGCGCGGTCGGAGGGCCGGGCCTGATCCCGGGGATGTAGCCGCCGTGCTTGCGCAGCTGGTCGGCCTGGTCGACCGGGTTGAACTGGACCGCCGTGTAGAAGTACGTGAAGATCACGATCAGGAAGCCCTCGATGAGCATGTAGCTCAGGTTCCCC
>DATBGG010000182.1:0-5923 GCA_036558065.1 Gaiellaceae bacterium
GCGCCGGTCAGGACGACGCACGGTTGGCGCGTTCGGATCAGCTCGGCGAGACGCTCGGCGGACACGCTGCGATGCTACGGGCGATGGACTTCCGGTTCGACAACGACGTCACCGTCCGCTTCGCGGAGACCGACGCGCAGGGCGTCGCGCATCACGCGTCGTACATCGTCTGGTTCGAGGTGACGCGGATCGAGTACCTGCGCCGCTTCCGCGGCGGCTACGCGGGGCTGCGGGCGGAGGGAGTCGACGCGCTGACGCTCGAGGCGTACGCGAAGTACGTCGACGCGGCTCGATTCGACGACCGGCTCACGATCAGGGCCCGCTGCAGCGACCTCCGCGGCGCCCGGTTCCGGTTCGACTACGCCGTCGAGCGCGACGGGACGCTCGTCGCCGAAGGCTGGACGACGCACGCGTGCGTGACCGTCGGCAACCACCGTCCCACGCGAGTTCCTGCCTGGCTCGCCGAGGCGATCACGGAGGCGGAGGGCGCTTGATCCCGGTCGCGAACGCGGCGCTCCGAAGCCACGCCGAGCAGCTTTTGGCGGCGCCGGTGTCGCGGGGCGACCTCGCGCTCGCCTTCGAGGAGAGCAGCGCGGACACGGCCGAGGTCCTCGTCGAGGGCAAGAGCTTCTACCCGCGGATGCTCGAGGACATCGCGGCGGCCTCGTCCTCGATCCACATCAACCAGTTCGGCTTCCGCCCGGGAGTCGTCGGCGACCGCTTCGCCGAGGCGCTCCTGGCCAAGGCCGAGGAAGGTGTCCCCGTCCGGCTCCTCGTCGATCGCCAGGGCTCCGACCCCGAACGGGGCACGAAGGAGCTGTACGAGCGGCTGTGCGCCGCCGGAGTGACGGTCTGCGTCGTACGCGCGACCAAGCCGCGCGCCGCCTTCGGCCCGCTCGGAAGCGACGGGTCGCTGCGCTGGAACCTCTCGGCGCTCGGCCACATCGACCATCGCAAGGTCGTCGTCGTCGACGGCCGCATCGGGTGGGTCGGCGGCGCCGGAATCGAAGATCACTTCGAGGACGGACGCTTCCACGATCTCTTCGTCCGCGTCACCGGCCCCGTCGTCTCGCAGCTCCAGCTCGTCTTCCTCGCGAGCTTCCGCTGGCTCGGCGGCGAGCTCGACGAGGTGGAGGGCCTCTTCCCGGAGCAGGGCACGGGCACGATCCCCGCGGTCGTCCTGCACAACGCCCCGGGCCGCTACCGGCCGATCACCGACGCGATCGCCACGCTCCTCGACGGCGCACACGAGACGCTCGACGTCGTCAATCCCTACGTCACCGACCGCAAGATGATCGGGAGGATCGAAGCGGCCGCCCGCCGGGGCGTGCGCGTTCGCCTGTTCGTGCCCGCGAACGCGAACAACTGGGCGTGCGCGGCGGCGCAGCAGTTTCACCACGGGGCGCTCCTGGACGCGGGTGTTCGCATCCTCGAGCACCCCGCCATGCTCCACGCGAAGGCGTTCGTGCGCGACGGGGAAGAGCTCCTCGCCGGGACGTGCAACCTCGAGGCGTGGAGCCTCAAGCGGTTCTTCGAGATCGACCTTCGCCTCCGGTCGGCCGACGTCGCGGCACAGTTCGACGAGCGCTTCTCGCAGCCGGCCGAGAACGTCTCGTCGCCCGGCCGCCGGCTGATCGGCTTCAAGGCTCGCGCGAAGGGTGCGGCCTTCGCGGGCCTCTCGCCGTTCCTCTAGCTACCCGTCCGGGGTGGCCGGCGGAGGAGACTCGGGCGGCGGAGGAGGAGGCGGGGGCGTCTTCTTCTTTTTCTTCGGAGGAGGCGGCTCGGCCTTCGGCTTCGTCCCGTAGCGGACGACCTTCGGCTCGGCGACGTACGTCGAGTACCACGTGTGGTCGTACATCAGGTCGCCGTCCGCGTTGAACACGCGTCGGCGGACGTTCGTCGAGCGCGGCGGCGACCCGGCCTCCTCGACGACCTGGCTGCCGACGGTCATGGTCGGATCCGCGACGCGCTTCGTCGGGATCGGGCCGGTCACCTCGAGCGGGGCGACCTCGCTCTCGATGCGCCGGTTCTGCGGCGTGCCGTACAGCGCCACGGTCAGCGACGACGAGCCGACGAAGGTGCGGAGCCACAGCCAGTGGCCCGTGTCGTTGACGAACTTGAGATCGGTGTCGGGGTAATTGACCGTCGCGTCGCGCCCGAGCGGGTAGTGGCTGATGTACAGCGCGTGGTTCGTGCGGTCGGTGATCGACAGCCCGGCCTCGTAGGCGGCGTTGAACGTCGTCGTCGAGACCTGGCAGACGCCTCCGCCGAGCCCCGTCTGCAGCTCGCCGTTGATGATCACGGGCGCCTCGAGGAAGCCCTTGTCCGAGGAGCGTTCGCCGGTCGTGCCGTTGAACGAGAAGGTCTCGCCGGGTGCGATGAAGTGGTCGTCGATCAGGTGCGCGACGAGCTGGACGTTGTGGATCCGGTTCGCGACGCCGCCGTAGAACGTCTCGTACGCGCCCACGAGACCGGTGATGCCCATCGCTTTCGCGTCCCGCGTCGTCCGGTCCGGCGTCGCCGTGGCGACCGCGAGGTCCGCCTTGCGGTTCGACGTCGACAGGAACGCAGCCATGATGTTGCGGGTGGTGCCTTCCTCGTCGAGCTCGCGCCCCGACTGGGCCGGGATGACGCGGACGACGTTGCGGGCGCCGATGGCGAAGCGGGCGTCCCTCGGCGCGTGCTCGACCCGCTTGCGCAAGTTCGCGAAGAAGCGGGTCGCCGCCGGGCCGGCGAGCTGGAGGTCGGTCTCTCCGTTCCTCGGCAGCTTGAGGAGGCGCGCGATCTTCCGCTGGCTGAGGTGCCAGCCGCCCGGGCCGTACACGAGCTCGGCGGGCGCGGACAGGGCTGTGTCGGCCTTGACCTCGGCGCCGGCGAGGTCGCGGGTCGTGAGGTGGGTGCGGTCGATCTCGAGCGGAAGCGGAACAGGCTTGCGCGCGAGGCTCGTCAGGCCCTGCACGAGAACCTTCTCGGCGGCGGCGCGATCGATCACCCGGCCGTTTCGGCCCGGGACGATCGACGCCTCATAGCCCTTCAGCTGGAGCGAGGGCTCGACTCGATGCCGATCGACGCCGCGGGCGAAGCGTGCGACGTACGCGGTCACCGCGTACTGGTAGACGCGGCTCGTGGGGACGACTTCACCTCCGAACACGCGCACGCCGAGGCGCTTGAGCCCCCGCAACGGGCCGAAGCCCTCACCCTGGCGCTGGGCCGCCTGCACCGCGGCGCCCCAGTCGACGTCGACGACGACCGCGCTCGGACGCACGCGCCAGCTCCTGCCCTCGGCCGTGAAGACCACCGGGTCATTCGAGAGGTCCTTCGACTTCCGCTCCAGGAGGGCGCGGGCCTCGCCCGCGGTCAGGCCGGACACGTCGACTCCCGCGATCTGCGAGCCCGCGGGCAGGCGCTCGGGCGAGCCCGCGAACGCGAGCCCGAGAGCCGTTCCGCCGATCAGGAGCAGCCCAACGACGAGCAGGCTCCACTGCCAGAGGAGCCGTACCCGGGCACGCCTGCGCCTACGGGCACGAGGAAGTTGTGCTGCCCGCACGGACAAGTTGACCAGTGTAGCGGCGGTAGAGGCGGGTTCAATCGCGCGGGAAAAAGATTTCCCGCGCGATCACGAGGCGCTGAATCTGCGACGTGCCCTCGTAGATCTGGAAGAGCTTCGCATCCCGCATGAGCTTCTCGACGGGGTACTCCTTCATGTACCCGTAGCCCCCGAAGATCTGGACGGCGTCGGTCGTGACCTTCATGGCCATGTCCGACGCGAACCGCTTCGCGAAGGCCGACTGGAGCGTCGCACGCTTGCCCTGGTCGAGGAGCCACGCCGCCTGCCACGTCAGGAGTCGCCCGGCCTCGATCTCGGCGGCCATGTCCGCGATCAGGAAGTTGACGCCCTGGTTCATCGCGATCGGCTGTCCGAACTGCACACGCTCGCGCGAGTAGTCGACCGAGAGCTCGTAGGCGGCTCGGGCGACTCCGACCGCGCCGATCGCCGTGCCCGGACGCGTGTGGTCGAGCGTCCGCATCGCGATCTTGAAGCCCTCGCCCTCCTCGCCGAGCCGGTTCGCCGCCGGCACCTTGACGTCCTGGAAGGCGAGGGCGGAGGTGTCGGTTGCGCGCTGGCCCATCTTGTCGAGGTGCTTCTCGACGATCACGCCATCCGTGTCGGCGGGCACGACGAACGCGGAGAGGCCCTTCTGGCCCTTGCTCTTGTCGGTCGAGGCGAAGACGACGATCCAGGCCGCGTGGCCGGCGTTCGAGATGAACATCTTGGAGCCGTTGATCACGTACTCGTCGCCCTGGCGGACAGCGGTCGTCTGGATGCCGGAGACGTCCGAGCCTGCGTTCGGCTCGGTGAGCGCGAACGAGCAGAGCAGCGGCTCGTCGAGGAGAGGCGGCAGCCATTCCCGTTTCTGCTCCTCGGTGCCCGCGAGCAGGACCGGGGCCGAGCCGAGCGTGTTCGCGACGAGCGAGACGGCGATCCCCGAGCAGCCCCACGAGAGCTCCTCGCCGATCAGGATCCCGTCGAAGATCGAGAGCCCGGGCCCGCCGAGCTCCTGTGGGATGTGGACGTTCAGCAGACCGAGCTGATGCGCCTTCGCGATCACCTCGGCCGGGTGGCGCTGCTGCTCGTCGTGCTCGGCGGCGACCGGACGGATCTCCTTCTCCGCGAACTCGTGCGCGAGTGCCTGGAGGTCCCGCTGCTCGTCGGTGAGCGCGAACGAGACTCCGGTGGTGACGGACTCTTCCGTGATCGCCATTCTCAAGCCGAATTACGGCACTGATTGACTAGTCAGTCAATGGTATCGCCTCTTTCGCACCGCTTCTGCGCGGTGCATACACTCAGCCGGCGATGGATTTCGAGCTGACAGACGAGCAGCGCCTCATCCAGGGAACGGTTCGCGACTTCGTCGACGCACGCGTGTTGCCGAACGCGATCGAGAACGACATCAACCACCACCTGGACCTGGGAGTGATCGAGGGCATGGCCGAGCTGGGCCTGCTCGGGATCGTCATCCCGGAGGAGTACGGCGGCGCGGGCCTCGACTTCGTCGCCGAGGCGCTCGCCTGCGAGGAGATCGAGCGCGGCGAGGCGGCGTTCCGGACGCTGATCTCGGTCCACGTCGGGCTCAACTCTCTGGCGCTCCTTCGCTACGGGAGCGAGGAGCAGAAGCAGCGCTGGCTCGCGCCTCAGGCGCGCGGCGAGAAGCTCGCGTGCTTCGGGCTGACGGAGCCGGCCGCCGGGTCGGACGTGGCGTCGATGAAGTCGACCGCGCGGCGCGAGGGCGACGTCTACGTGCTGAACGGGTCGAAGAACTGGATCTCCTACGCGACCGTGGCCGAGCACGCGCTCGTGTTCGCCAAGACGGATCCGTCCGCGAAGCACAAAGGGATCTCGGCCTTCCTCCTCGAGAAAGGCATGCCGGGTTTCACGGCGGCGGACACCGAGCACAAGCTCGGGATCTGGGCCGGGTCGACCGGCGAGCTCTTCTTCGAGAATGTCGAGGTGCCGGCCGAGAACCTCCTCGGCGAGGAGGGCCAGGGGTTCGAGATCGCGATGTACGGGCTCGACCAGGGGCGCTTCACCGTCGCGGCGGGCGCGTGCGGGGTCGTCCGTGCGATGCTCGAGCGGTCGGTCGAGTACGCGCGCGAGCGGGAGACGTTCGGCCAGCCGATCGGCAAGTACCAGTTCGTGCAGGACATGATCGCTGAGATGGTGCTCGGGTACGAGACGTCGAAGCTGCTCGTCCTGCAGGCGGCGTGGCTCAAGAACGAGGGGAAACGGAACACGCGCGAGACGTCACTGGCGAAGTGGCATGCGACTGAGTCCGCGTTCCGGGCGGCGCATCTCGCGATCCAGGTGCACGGCGCGTACGGGTACTCGGCGGAGTACGGGATCGAGCGCTACTTCCGGAATGCA
>DATBGG010000183.1:0-15644 GCA_036558065.1 Gaiellaceae bacterium
CGAGGCGCTGGCGCTTCTGAACGGCGACCTGGACCTCGTCATCGTCGGGGCGGAGAAGCGCGGCGGCCCCGAGGTGAGACGGACGCTGCACCGGCTCGGTCTCGAGCAGCGGGTCGAGCTCGCGGGTCACGTCGAGCACGCGGAGCTCGCGGGGCTGTACCGGGGAGCCGCTTGTCTCGTCTTTCCGTCGCGCTACGAGGGATTCGGCCTGCCGGTGCTCGAGGCCATGGCCTCCGGCACTCCGGTCGTGGCCGCGAAGACGGCCGCGCTGCCAGAGGTCGCGGGAGACGCGGCGGTTCTCGTCGAGCCCGGGAGCCCGGCCGCGCTCGCCGACGGGATCCGCCGGGCCCTGGCCGAGCGCGACAGGCTGGTCGCCGCCGGACTGGAGCGGGCCGGGTCGTTCAGCTGGGCCGAGGCCGCGCGCCGGACGTTGGCCGTCTACAGGGACCTGCTCTGAGCTCCGCTGTCGCAGCGGTCGTCGTCGTGCACGGGGCCGGTCCCGAGCTGGCGCGCTGCCTCGAAGCCCTGGCGCCACAAGTCGACGAGCTCGTCGTGGTCGCGAACCCGCCGGCGCCCGAGGTCGATGCGCGGCTGATCGTCAACGAACGCGACCTCGGGTTCGCCGCGAACGCGAACACGGGCATCTCGGCGACGACGGCGCCCTTCGTCGTCGTGGCCAACCCGGACACCGTCCCGCGCAAGGGCGCGGTCGAGAGCCTGCGCAAGTTCGCCGAGGTGCACCCGCGCGCGGGCGTCGTCGGGCCGCAGATGCTGTTCCCCGACGGCCGCTGGCAGCCGTCGCGCCGAAGGTTTCCGACCGTGAGCGGGACGATCGTGCGCCGGACGCCGCTGCGCACGCTGCTCCGGCCGGAGACCCGCCAGCTCGAGCACTACCTGCTCGAAGACCGCCCGACCGAGCCGGCGCCCGCGGAGTGGATGCTCGCGGCGTTCCTGCTCCTGCGCCGCGAGATGCTCGACGAGCTCGGCGGCTTCGATCCCGGCTACCGGCTCTACGGCGAGGACATCGACCTCTGCTACCGCGCCGCCGAGGCCGGCTGGGAGCGCTGGTACGTGCCGCAGGCGATCGTCACTCATGCGCATGCCGCGGTCACGGACCACCGCTTCCTGACGAGGCGGACGCTCTGGCACTGGCGAGGCATCATGCGCTTCGTCCGCAAGCACCCCGAACGCCTGAAGGCGCTCTGACGGTGCTCGACCCGATCGGGACCGGCTCCGTGGCCCTGATCTCGGGCTTCGACGACGCGTCGGGCGGCGGCGGCCTGTTCGCCTTCGACGGCGGTGAGCTCTCTCGTCTGGACGACCTGCCCACGACCGGCCTCGCGTACGCCAACGGAGGCCTGGCCCGGGTGCTACGCGGCCGCGACGACGATCCCGGATCGAAGTTCATCCGCTACGACGCCGACGGCGCGAAGCACGAGGCGTACGTCGAGGGCCTGGTCGACGCACACGACATCGCGTGGGTCGGCGACTCGTATGCGATCGCCTGCGCGGGAGCGAACACGATCGTCTTCGTCAGCGAGGCGGGCGAGACCATGCGCGTCTGGAAGGCGCCGGGAGAGCGCGACGCGTGGCACCTGAACAGCCTCGTCCTCGTCGAGGGAGAGCTCCACGTGATGGCCTTCGGGCGCTTCGACCGGCACCGCGAGTGGGCCGAGGTGGGCAGCGCCGGCCGGGGTTTCGTGCTGAACCTCGAGACTGGCCGCGACGTCGTGAACGGCCTCTCATCGCCGCACCACCCGCGGTTCGTGGACGGCGAGTGGATCGTGTGCAACTCGGGGACGGGTGAGCTGATCCGCGTCGGCGCGGACGGCGAGATCGGCGCGCGGATCGCCCTTGCCGGCTGGGCCAGAGGCCTGGCCGTGCTCGACCGGGCCCTCTTCGTCGGCGAGAGCCGCGGCCGCGACGAGCCGGCCGGAGCAGAGGCGACGGTCGCGACTGTCGACCGCTCGACCTGGGAGGTGGTCGACCGCTTCCCCCTGCCCGTGCGCGAGATCTACGACATCGTCCTCGTGCCGAGTGGGCTGGCCGAAGGCCTCAGCGCCCGGGTTGCAAGCGGAACGTGACCTGCGCGCCGAGCTGCCTCGTGTCCGGCGAGCCGAAGTCCGACGGCGAGAAGGTCGGGTCGATGCGCACCTCGGCGCGAAACGGCGGCGCCGGCGCCGGCATGCGGAAGACCCGCTCGGTCCCGGAGTGGATGACCCAGTTCCGCCGAGCGGTGATCTTGCCGAGCTCGAATCCCGCGGCGCCCTCGACGAGGCGGCCGACGTCGATCGTGACCGCGCCGGGCACGTCGGCGCCGGACCAGGCTTTCCGCGACACCGTGACGGCCAGCGTCCCTGGCCGTCCACCCGGTGACGTGAACCGCGTGTAGACGGCCGTCGGCCCCGACCAGCCGTCGGCGGTGATGCCCTCGGTCGTGCTCTCGAGGCGCAGCGGACCGCTCACCCGGTACAGGGCGAGCCCGGCGCCGCCGGTCGCGATCACCTGCCCGTCGACGCCGACTTTGGGGTCGGCGACCACGTAGGTCGGATTGCCCTGGAAGCTCTCGGTGACCGGCGACAGGCGCCCGCGGGCGACCACCTTCACGGGCTCGTCGGCGAACGAGCCCGGCTCGGCGATCCCGAGCGGCAGCACGCGCTTGACGCTCCTGTTCCAGAACTCGGACTGCCAGAGCAGGTGCGGGTTCGAAGCCGCGTCGCCCGCGTAGAGGTACGCCGCCTCCGAGTCGGATCCGATCGCCTCGTCGATCCAGCTCGGGGTCGGGCCGGCGAAGGCGCGAATCGCCCGAGACTCGGCCGCGATCATGTTCGATGCGGAGATGGTGGACAGCAGCAGGAAGGCGCCTACCGCAGCCGGGACGAGGAACCTCGTCAGTCGCTTCGGGAAGAGCGCGAAGAGGACGATGCCGGCGACGAACGCTCCGGAGAGGGCGATCCTCACGTCGTCGATCCCGCCGGACGCGAGCTGAGACAGCCGAAACAGCGGGATGAAGCCGAGCGTGTCCGAGAGCAGCGAGATGTTGAAGAGCGTCTCGAGCGGCAAGGTCGCAAAGAGCGCCGCCGGGACGACCAGCGCGACGATGGTCAACCCAAAGGGACGAGGCATGCCCCTCCCGAGCCAGACGACGAGCGCGAGCAGGAGCAGCGGCGAGAGCGCGAACATGTTCCGCTCCTCGACGCGAAGCGAGAACCGCGAGGCGAAGGCCGCGACCTGCGGGACGATCCACAGCAGCGAGGCGGCCGTCGTCGCGAGGAAAGCGCGCTCTGCCGGACCGGCCGGGTTGCGCGCCTTGCAGGCCAGACCGAGCAAGACGATGAACGCCACGGCCGGCAGGTAGCCCACCGAGAAGAAGAGCTCACCCAGGTGATAGACGGTCCACCGTCCCGTGTCGCCGATCGAATAGTGCGTCCGGCCCGTGACCGCGTAGCCCTGGAGCGCGCCGAGGATGGAGGTCCCTGTGACGAGGCTCCTCAGGGCGTAGAGGGCCGCGCCGACCAGGAAGACCCCCAGGATCGGTGCGAAGGGACGCAGCCGTTTCCACCCGCTCCTCCACGGCGCCGCGTCCGCGCGCAGGTCGAGGACGATCTTGAACACGATCGCGGTCGGAACGACGACGCCCAGGACGAGCCCCTGAACCCGGATTCCCGCCACCAGCAACATCGCACCGAGCAGCAGCGCCTGCCGGAGCAAGGTCGGCCGCTCGAGCGTCAGCGCCAGCAGCCATGCTGCGAGCACGAACGCCGGGAAGAAGCCGTTCTCGGTCATCAGCGTCCCGCTGTAGAGCATCCCGGGCAGCAACAGGGTCAAAGCCGCGGCCACGAGCGCGAGGCCGATCGGCACGAGCCTCCGCGCCCAGAGATAGACGGGCACCGCGGCGAGCGTCATCAGGACGACGTTGATCGCCTTCGCGAGCCCGTAGGCGGTCGCAACCGACTTGGCCAGGTACGCGGGCGCGATCAGGACCGGATAGATCGTGAACAGGTCCGTGGGCGAGCCGCGAACGAGGAACTCCTGCGTGTCCGCGAAGCTCTTCGCCAGCTCGGAATAGACGAGCTCGTCCCGGAAGATCCACGGCGCGACGATGCGGTGCGCGAGCAGCAGGTGGACGACCGCGGCGAAGAGCATCACCCCTCCGACGAGCAGGGCTTCGCTCGCCCAGCCCATGGACAACGCGCGTGTCGGCCGAGACGGCGCCGCCGGCACGGTTCGTTCAGCCGCCAAGTCGAGTCTCCCGCAGAAGTGCGCCCACCTCGGAGAGCTCTTCCCCGCTCGCCTCGATCCCGACCTCGGCCGCCGCTCGGCCCACCTCGTCGAGGACCGCGTCGAGGACTGCGTCGCGGCCGGCGGCGTCCTCGAGAGCGCCGGCATAGAGGTCGGCCGTCCGGGCCAACGAATGCTCGGTGCGGACATACTCGAGCGCTGCGGCGCTCATCCGAGCGCGAAGCCCGTCGTCGCCGGCCAGAAGCTCGAGCGTTGCCGCGAGCACATCGACCTCGAGCTCGTCGACCGGGATCTTGAGCGCGACCTCGTCAGGCAGCTCCGAGAACCAGCCGACGTCGCTGACGACGATCGGCTTGCCGAGGGAGAGCACCTGCACCGCCGCCGCGGAGGTCTCGCCCATCGTCGGCCAGCGGAGATTCACGCAGACGTCGCACGCCGCCGCCAGGCTCCAGAGCTCGGCCTCGGGCACGTATCCGCGCAGCAGCACGTCCTCACCGAGGCGGAGGCCGTGCTTGCCCGCCTCGGTCTCGAGGTCGAGCGCAGTCGAGGGAGCACCGGCCAGGACGAGGAGCGCGTGCGGAGATGTCTGCCGGAGGCGGGCGAACGCGGCCAGAAGCTGCGGGATCCGCTTGGCCGGGTTCAGGTTGCCGATGCAGCCGACGACCGGAGCCCGTCCGGCGAAGCTGTCCGACGCATCGCGTGGCGGATCCGGCCGGGCCGGGAACGGAACCCGCCACACCGGGCCGCCGTAGCCGGCCGCGCGCACGAGGCCCTCCACGTACCGCGAATGCGCGAGCACACCGTCGGCGCGGTCGAGGATCGTGCCGGCGAGGGGGAATGCGTGCGCCTGCGACTCCCAGAGCGGAGGAAGGAAGCCGTCGACGACCGCGTGCCCCAGCATTCGCCCGACGAGGCCGCCTTCGCGCTGCATCGCCGTCAGATACCCCTCCGTGTCGCCGCGTCCGAGCGTGAGGCCCCCGATCAGGTGGTGCACGACGAACTCGTGGAGGACGACGACGCCTCTGCGCTTCTCGAGCGCGTCGAAGATCCAGTCGTGCACGTCCGGGTTGTTGCCGATGTGGTAGAGGCAGACGTCCGTGCCTCGAGGCGGCTTCCTGCGGCCGCGCGTGACCACCCGCACGTCGAGGCGCCGATCGAGCTCGGGGAGCAGGAGCGCGCTGTAGTCCGCGATTCCCGACCGCTCCGGTGGAAGCGGCGAGTAGTAGGCGATTCTCACGAGGAGAGCAGTCTCTCGACGACCGCGTCCCAGGTGACCTGCTCGGCGAGCTCCCGGCCGCGGCGGCCGAGCTCCTGGGCTTCGCCTCGATTCGCGTCCAGCCACGAGAACGCCTCCGCGACCGAGACCGCTGTGGGGTCGACGACGAGCCCGGTCGCGCGGTCGGACACGACCTCGAGCGGCCCGCCTGCGTCACTCGTGGTCACGACGGGCTTCTCGGACCGGAAGGCTTCGAACGGAACGAGGCCGAGGTCCTCGTCGATCGGCGCGTAGTAGACGGCCAGGCACTCGGCGTAGAGATCCGTCAGCTCCTGCTCGTCGATCCGGCCGGTGAACGTCACGCGGCCGTCGAGTCGCAGCTCCTCGGCGAGCCGCTGCAACGGCTCGCGCTCCGGCCCGTCTCCGGCGATGACCACGCGCAGTCCGTCCCGCTCGCCGACCGCGCGGAGCAGCAGGTCGAGGCGCTTGGCCCGGTCGAGCCGGCCGACCGAGAGCACGAAGTCACCGTACGCGTCGCACCGAAACGGCAGGTCCTGGGGCGGCGGAGAGAGCACCTCGGCCTCGAGGCCGGTCGAGTCGCGCAGCCGCCCGGCGACGTTGGCGGAGATGGCGAAGAGGCGCCTCGCTTCGCCGAGGGTCGCCTCGTCGAGCCGCTGCACCGCGTTCCGGGCGGCGCGGCCGGCGGGATCCTCGTCGAACTGGCCCAGCTCGGTTCCGTCGAGCTCGTACGCCTGCCGGAACTGGTGGACGAGCCAGACGACCTTGTTCGGATGGCGGACCGCATAGGAGGGGAACTTCGTCGCCACGACGAGCTCGATCGGCCGGCCCTGCGCCTCGGTGAGATCAGCGAGCCGCCAGAGCAGAGCCTGGCTCAACACCTTCGAGCCGGGATACCAGCGAAACGGGATCGTGATCAGCTCGGCCTCGTGGTCGCGGGCCTGCAACTCGCGGACGAGCCCTTCCGAGAGGATCTCCGCGCCCCCGCGCTCGAAGGGGACCTGCGGATGGCAGACGGCGATCCTCATGTCCGGGCGTAGAGCGCGTAGTCCTGCGCGCCGAAGACGACCGCGTTCAGGAGCTCGACGTTCCCGGCCAGCGCTGCCCGGGCGGAATCGAACTCGGCGCCGCCGGGCAGCTCGACCGCGCGCAGGCGCTCGTCCTCGGAGGGCTCGTTCAGGAAGCGGACCTCGGTCCGGCGGAACCCGGCCTGGCGCGCCAGCACCTCGAGCGTCTGCGGAACGAGCGGCTGCGCGTGCGTCGGGTCGGCGAAGTAGTGCTTCAGGGCGACCAGAGACAGTGGATTGATCGTCTCGGCGACGAGGACGCCTTCGGGCCGCAGCTTCGCGGCGGCCAGCGTCAGGAAGCGAACGAGCGCGTCCGGCGGAAGGTGCTCGACCAGCTGGGCCGCGAAGATCCCGCCCAGCGAGCCGTCCTCGAGACCCTCGAGGTGCCCGACTGCATCACCCAGCTCGACCGAGAGGCCCTGCGAGCGCCCGTAGTCGACGAGCTCGGGGTCGACCTCGATGCCTCGGGCGTCGATCCCGGCCTCGCCGAGGAGGTCGAGGAACTCACCGCGCCCGGCCCCCACGTCGAGCACGGGCGCCGCCTCGCGGAAGTCGTCGACGTAGGCGCGTTGCCGCTCGCGGATGTCGGCCCGGGGCCCGCGGATTCGCATCTCGAGCGAGAAGTAATCGAACGGCGGCGCGTAGGACTCCTGGGCCGGGGCCGATTCGGTGGGTGCCCCCGGCGCCGCAGGTGCAGCGGGGCGGCGCTCGAGGCGGTACACACGCTCCTCGAGCTCGTCCACGAGCCTCGAGAGCCGGTCGCCGAGCGCTCCGGTCTCGACGCGCTGGCCCTGCAGCTCGCTCGTGAGGCCGGTGACCGCCTCCATCAAGTCGCGGGACGACGCCTCCGAAAGCTCGTCGAGCGCGCGCAGGACGGCGGCGTTGAAGGCGCGCTGGTCGGTCGCGACCGGCTCCACGTACCACCGCATCAGCCGTTTCACCAAGGCCTTCACCGGAAGCAGGGCGTAGCCTCGGGCCTTGCCGGCCAGACCCGGCTTGTAGAGGTACGGCCGGTCCGCGCTCACGGCCCACAGGCGCTCCGCCTCGGCCCGTGCCACGCGCGGCCGCCCCGCGCCCGGCCGGCCGTCCGCCCCCTGGGCCTCGACGAGCTCCCGAAGGCGGCTGACGATGGCGGTGACGTCGCGCTCGTCTGCAGACAGCTCAGCTGTCATGCCGCAATTCTAGGGAGCGGGTTTGAGGGTCAGGTAAGGACGGCCGGGCGCAGCCGCTCGCTCGAGTCTCCGGCCAGCCGCTCGAGGTCGGCGTCGACCATCATCTGCACGAGCTCTTTGAACGAGACCTTCGGCTCCCAGCCGAGCTCCTTTTTCGCCTTCGCCGGCTCTCCGACGAGGTGGTCGACCTCCGCGGGGCGCATGAACTCCTGGTCGACGACGACGTGCTTGGCTGGGTCGATCCCGACGTGGCCGAAGGCGGCGTCGACGCACTCCTGCACCGAGTGCTCCTCACCGGTCGCGATCACGTAGTCGGCGGGATCGTCCTGCTGGAGCATCAGCCACATCGCCCGCACGTAGTCCCCGGCGAAACCCCAGTCGCGCTTCGCGTCGAGGTTGCCCAGGCGCAGCTCGTCGGCCAGCCCGAGCTTGATTCGCGCCACCCCGTCGCTGATCTTCCTCGTGACGAACTCGAGCCCGCGGCGCGGCGACTCGTGGTTGAAAAGGATCCCGGAAACGGCAAAGAGCCCGTAGGACTCGCGGTAGTTGACGGTGATGAAGTGCCCGTAGGCCTTGGCGACGCCGTACGGCGAACGCGGGTAGAAGGGCGTGAGCTCCGTCTGCGGGACCTCGCGCACCTTGCCGAACATCTCCGACGAGGAAGCCTGGTAGAAGCGGATCGAGGGATCGATAGACCGGATCGCCTCGAGCATGCGCGTCACCCCGACGGCGGTGAACTCCGCGGTCAGCACGGGCTGGCGCCACGACGTGGGCACGAAGCTCTGCGCCGCGAGGTTGTAGACCTCGTGCGGCTGCGAGTCGCGGAGCACGCCGTCGAGCGAGAGCTGATCGAGGAGATCGCCCTGCACGAGCGTGACGCGGTCGGCCAGGTGCGTGATGCGCTCGAAGTTCTCCGTCGAGGCGCGGCGGACCATCCCGAACACCTCGTAGCCCTCGTCGAGGAGCAACTCGGCGAGGTACGAGCCGTCCTGGCCCGTGATCCCCGTGACCAATGCGCGCTTGGTGCTCAAGTGCTGGCGACCTTCCCGGAGACGACCGCCCGAGCATAATCGAGGGCATCTTCGAGGGTTTGGCGGATGGGGATGTCCGGTTTCCAGCCGGTCGCCTGCTCGAGCTTGGACGGGTCGCCCCAGACGACCTCGATCTCGCTCGGCCGAAGCCGGGCCGTGTCGACGCTGACGGAGACAGGGGCACGGGCCGACTCGACGAGCATCTCGACGATCTGGGCGAGGCTGTACTTCCGTCCGGAGGCGACGTTGTACGTACCGGGCGGAACGGCCGGGTCGAGCAGCAGGCGGTATGCCCGGCAGACGTCGCGGACGTCTGTCATGTCGCGCTCGCCCGACAGGTCTCCGACGAGGAGCTCGCCGCCCCCGCGCAGCTCGAGCTCGGCGATCTGCCGCGTCCACGACCCGATCGCGAACCGCTCGTCGCGCCCCGGGCCCTCGTGCTGGAACGCCCGGGCGACGACGACTTGGAGCCCCGCGGAGCGGGCGGCCTGCTCGCACGCGATCTCCGCGGCGAGCTTCGACGCGGCGTAGGGCGAGAGCGGAGCCGTCCGGGAGGACTCCTTCGTCGGTAGGTCTTCGGCCCGTCCGTACACCTCGCCGGTCGAGACGAAGAGGAGCCTCGCTTGCGGAGCGGCCTCGAGCACGGCGTCGACGAGGTTGACGGTGCCGGCGGTATTGACCTGCCACGTCTCGGCCGAGCGCCCCCACGATCCGCCGACCGAGGAGCGCGCGGCGAGATGGACGACGGCGACCGGGGCGGCCTCGCGCACCGCGGCCATCAGCTCATCGGGCTCCCGGACGTCGCCCTGGAAGGGCACGGCCGGCTCGCCCAGCTCGGCGAGCAGGTACGGGCCGACGAAGCCGTCCGCCCCGGTGACGAGGACCGGGCCTATCGCGTGTCGACTCCCTCGCCGGGGCGCTGCAGGCTGCTCTCGAGCAATGCGATGCGCTGGGCGAGGATGCGGTTCTCGTCCGTGAGCTTCGAGATCACCGTCGAGTAGTGCAGGAGGACGACCAGGATGAAGAACGAGGCGAGCACGAAGAGCGCCGACGGCGGATATGCGATGCCGACCCAGCCGGAGAACGTCCCGAGCGCGTCGCGCCACACAGCGAGGATGAGGATGACGCCGCCGGTGAGCAGCCACATGATCGCGTATCGCTCGTGCAGCCTCCGGCTCCGGATCAGCTCGAAGATCACCACCAGCAGGAGCAGAGCCGCGAGCGCGGCGAAGACGGAGACGCGGACGGTCATTGTTCCTCCAGACGTGTCGAATAGCGGCGAAAGAGCCCGACGAAGAGCGCGAGCGAGACCTTGATCATGTAGTAGACGGACTGGAAGACCGTGATCGAGGACTGGCCCGCCGCGCGCGTCCTCATCGCGACGGGGACCTCGACCATCCGCAGGCGGTACTTGTGCACGAGCACCGTGGTCTCGACCTCCGGGTAGTCGTGCGGGTAGTCGACGGCGAAGAGCGCGATCCCGCGGCGGTTGACGGCTCGGAACCCCGAGGTGGTGTCCGTCACGCGCTCTCTGACGATCAGCGAGACGACCCGCGCGAAGAGCTGGATCCCGATTCGCCGCGCGAAGGGCGCCCGGTAGCGCCGTTCGCCCGCGAAGCGGGAGCCGACGGCCATGTCGGCCTCTCCGGCCAGGATCGGCTCGATCAGCACGGCAATCTCCCGCGGGTCGTGCTGACCGTCGCCGTCGACCTGGATTGCGAGGTCGAAGCCGTGTTCCCGCGCGTACTGGTAGCCGGTCTGCATCGCGCCGCCGATCCCGAGGTTGAACGGCAGCCGAACGACCACGGCCCCGGCCTTGGCCGCCCGCGTCGCGGTCGCATCGGCCGAGCCGTCGTCCACGACCACGATCTCCAGCTCGGGATCACACTCGCGGAGCTCCGAGATGACCGCCTCGATCGCCCCGGCCTCGTTGTAGGCGGGAACGATCGCCAGTCGTCGCAGGCCCGCGAGTCGTGGGTTTGCCGCCTCGCGTGTCGCGGTCGTCACAGGCTCGGCCACGCCCGGTCAGCTTAGCGGACGGTCCGGGCTGCTTTTCCGCCGCCAGAGCATGCGGTAGAGGCGTTCCTCGACGCTCGCCGGGAGCGGCCTCGGCCCCCAGTAGGCGCGGTGCAGGAACCGACCGGCCGGCCCGAGGGGGCTCTCCGCCGCGAGCGCGTCCCGTTTTTCGTACAGCGCGGCGTGCTTCGCGCGAAGCTGGCGGTACGCGCGCCGGTATCCGCGGCGGTCCTGCGAGTGCTTCGATCCCGCGTGCCGCCGGTAGTCGACCGTCACTGCGTCCACCTGCTCGCCGCGCCACCCGTGCTCGAGCGCGTTGATCCAGAGCTCCCAGTCCTCGAACTGGGCGAAGGCCGCGTCGAAGCCCCCCGTGTCTCGAAACACCTCCCGCCGGGTGAGGGCCGAGAGGCCGATCGTGTGCCGGTAGAGCAGCGCGTACGGGTCGTAGGGCGGGAAGCGGAGCTCGCCCTCCCAGTCCCCGAAGAAGCGCATCCGGCCGTACGCGAAGCCAAGCTTGGGATCGGCGTCGAGCGGCTCACGAAGCTTCTCGAGAGCGCCCGGCAGGAGCCTGTCGTCCGCGTCGAGGACGATGACGAAGGGGGTTTCAGCGCGCTCGAGCCCGTCGTTCCGTGCGCGCGCGACGCCCTGGTTCTGCTCGTGGCGCATCAGGTCGACCCCGTCAGGTAGCTCGGGCAGGGGCTCTGTCGAGGCGTCGTCGACGACGATGACGTGCGCTCCTTCGTCGAGGGCGCTGTCCACGGCCTCGCGCAGATACCGGCCGTAGTTGTAGTTCGCGATGACGGCCGTGATCTCGCTCACGGCGCCAGTAGACCAGACGCGGGCCGGCAAGCCCTATGACAACATCGAGGCGTGACCGCGTCGCCTCCACGAGTGCGAGCGGCCGCGCGCGGCCTGATCTCGCGGCGGTCCGGCAACGGCGAGCGCCCGTCCGCCGCTCGGCTCGAGGACCGGCTGCGAGACCGCCGGAACAACTTCGACGTCCTGCGGCTCCTGGCCGCGTCGTTCGTGCTCTTTTCGCACTCCTACGCGCTCACGGACAGCGCCGAGCCGTTTGCCGACCTCAGCGGCTGGACGCTCGGCGAGGTCGGCGTGGTGATGTTCTTCGCGATGAGCGGCTTCCTCATCTCCAAGAGCTGGAGCGAGCAGCCGCGGCTGGCTCCGTTCGCCGTCAAGCGCGCGCTGCGCCTGCTGCCGGCGCTGGCGGTGGCGGTGACGGTGACGGTGTTCGTCGTCGGCCCGCTGTTCACGACGCTCCCGCTCAGCACGTACTTCACCGACCCGACCACGTGGGTGTATTGGATCCGCAGCTCGCTGCTGGTCACGTTCTTCGGAACGCTCCCAGGGGTGTTCGAGCACAACCCGTACCCGGACGCCGTGAACGGCTCGCTCTGGACGCTGCCGGTCGAGGCGTGTTGTTACGCGCTGGCGGCCGCGCTCGGCACTATCGGCCTGCTGCGACGCAGCGGGGTGCTCGCCGCGGCGAGCTGTCTGCTGATCCTGTGCGTCACGCCGTTGTCCACGCTCGCAACCGCACCGCCGGGCGGGACGACGGGCGGCAGCCTCACGCTCGTGATCATGCTGGGCGCCACGTTCGTGCTCGGAAGCCTCGCCTACTCGTTGCGCGAGGGGCTGCACCTGAGCTGGATCGTCGTCGTCGTGCTCATGGCGCTCTGGGTCCTGACGTGGAGCGGCGACTGGACGAAGATGACCGGAGTCCTGGCGATCGGCTTCACCGTCCTCGTGTTCGCCTTCCGCACTCCGGCCTGGCTGCGGCGCCTGACCGCTCCCGGCGACCTCTCCTACGGCATCTACGTGTACGCCTTCCCGGTGCAGCAGTCGCTGGCCGCGATGTGGCACGACATCAGCCCACTCGCGATGTTCGCGATCGCATTCCCCGTCACGTACGCCTTGGCGTTCGCGTCCTGGCGACTCGTCGAGCGGCCGGCGCTGGCGCTCAAGCGGGTTCTTGCGCCTCGTCCCGCTGAGCCGGTCGAGCCCGCCCTGGTCGGGGTCGCGAACCGGTAGCGGGGACGCGGTCCTCGTGACAGCTCGGCACGACGATCCAGTTGACGCCGTGGGGCGCTGCCTCCGGGTCGAGCTCGCGCACGAGCCCGGGCTCTCCGATCCGGAACACGAACGCATCCCCGAGGCCGGCCAAGAGGTCGGCGGGGCGAAAGCCGAAGGCGGCCGAGGTCTCGTAGTTGACCTCGATCATCCAGATCGGCGGGCACTCGGCGGCGCATGTCTTCGCCGCGCCCCGTAGAACGGCCAGCTCGGATCCTTCGACGTCGAGTTTCACGAAGGTCGGCACCCGGCCGTCGAGGAGCACGTCGAGCGTCGTCAATGCGACCTCGTGCGCGGTGTAGTCGCTGCGGTCGAGAGTCGAGGTCGACGCATGCCCGTGAGGCAGGCCCGAGAAGACGTGGATCTCGGCGACGCCAGTGCGATCCCCGAGCGCTACTTCGAAGGGACGGACGTCGAGCGATTCGTTCAAGGCGAGGTTCCGCCTGAGTGCCGGCAGGATCGGGGGCATCGGCTCGACCGCCCAGACCTCGCCGTCGGGCTCGACCGCCTCGGCCATGAGGAGCGTGAACCAGCCGAGGTTGGCGCCCACGTCGACGACGAAGTCGCCCGGCCGGAGCAGCGCGCGCACGGCATCGCTCTCACCGGGCTCGAACTCACCCTGCGTGAAGATCTGCGCGTATGGGCCGGGGCTCGCCGGGAGGTGGAACGCCCGGCCGTCCTCGTAGCGGAAGAGCAGATCCGGCAGGTGCGGCGCGACGAGCCTCGGTGTCGCGAGCTCGAGGAGCTTGCGGAGTGGACGCGGGCCGGAGAGCCCCCGGCGCAGGGCTCGAAGGTACCCCGGCAACGGCCGCCCGTCGGGAAGCGAGACGCGCGGGATCCGGGCGTTACCATGAGAGCTCGTTGAGCCGGCCTGCACCAGCGTCAGTAGACCAGAAGCATCGCGTCAAAGACTTCTGGGAAGAGGAGCCCTGCGGCGTCGTCCACGCGGCGGCGCCTGAGGGAACTGCCGAGTTCTTCGAGCAGATCGAACGAACGCGCAACGAGCTCGAGCCGTTCATCGAGCACTTCGCCGGCTTCGCGGGCACTCGGGGGAAGCACGTGCTCGAGATCGGCGTCGGTGCGGGCACAGACTTCACGCGCTTCGCCCGGGCCGGAGCGGTCGTGACCGGCGTCGACCTCACGGAGCACGCGATCGAGCTCGTCCGCAAGCGCCTCGAGCTCGAGGGCCTCGAAGGCGACCTACGCGTCGCCGATGCCGAATCGTTGCCGTTCGACGACGGGACGTTCGACCGCGTCTACTCGTGGGGCGTCCTCCATCACACACCCGACACGGGCCGCGCCGTCCGTGAGGCGATCCGCGTCGTCAAGCCGGGTGGAGACCTGTGCGTGATGCTCTACGCACGCCATTCCTGGGTCGCGTACGGGCTGTGGATCCGGCATGCGCTCCTGGCGGGCAAGCCTCGCCTCTCGCTCGGGGACATTCTCTCCGCGCACATGGAGAGCGAGGGCACGAAGGGGTTCACGAAGGCAGAGATGCGCGAGCTCTTCGGCGAGCTGGCGGACTTGCGGGTCGACAAGGTCGGCACGGCGTATGACCGGCAGATCTCCCGGGGGCTGGCGCGCCTCACCGGGAATCGCCTCGGCTGGTTCCTGGTCGCGCGCGGCCGGAAGCCCGGCTAGCGGCTGAACGCGACGCGGAGGAAGCGCAGGACCTCTCCGGGCCTCGGCACGATCGCTCGGACGGTTCCCGCTTCCCTGACGAAGAGCCACATGTGCAGGGCGAGGACGACCGCATAGGTGACGCTCGACGTGAGGGCGGCCACCCACGCGCCGCGGCCGGGCAGGAATGCGAGGTTGAGAGCGATGTTCAGAGCCAGGCCGAAGACCCAGAACCCCACTGCCTGGACCGGATAGCCGCGCCCGGCGAAATGGTGGGAGAGGATGGTCACGAGCCCCAGGCAGAAGATCCCGGGCAGGAGCCAGTAGTAGAGCGAGGTCGCGCCCTCGAACTCCGTACCGAAGAACGCACGGATTGCGATCCCCGCGACCGGAACAGTCGCGAGACAGACGAGCCCGTAGAGCACGGTGATCGAACGGAAGACCTCCGCGCTCGCCTCGGTCGGATCTCCGCGAGCCACCCGCGGGAAGAGGTTCAGCCCGATCACCATCGGCAGGACGAACATCCCGTCGGCCAGCGTGGCCGCCACCGAGTAGAGCCCCGCCTCGGTCGCTCCGAGAAATGCATTCACCAGAAGCAGGTCGAGCCGGATCACGAGGAACGAGACGAGGATCGCGACGTAGACACGGAAGCCGTAGGCGCTCATCTGCCGGGCGAGGCTCACGTCCGGCCACGCGGCGATCGGCGAGTGTCTCGACAGGATCAGGCCGTAGGCGAGCGCCGCCGCGTAGCGACCCGCGCCGAGCACGGCGAGCGTCCCGGTCAGGCGGACATCCGCCGCGAGATAGAGAGCGAGGAGGGCGGCGAACGTCAGTGCAGCCTGGGTGACCTCGACCGCGTTGTAGGCGACCATCCGCCCCTCTCCGAGCAGGATGCTCTGCAGGAGGAGAGCCGCGAGCGCTCCGGGGACGCCGGCGAGCGCGACGAGAAGCGGCGTCCAGCCGAGCCCCTCCAGGACTCCCGGCGCGACCAGCTTGATCGCGGCCCCCACGCCGACCAGGGCGATGCCGACCACGCCCGACAGCCAGATCGCGTTGCCGACGATCCGAGCGATCCATTCGGGACGCCGGACCGCGTAGTAGGGGTTCGCGGTCGTGAATCCGAGGTTCCCGAACTGGACGAGCATGAGCGTGAGGCTGTAGGCGACCGCGAACGTGC
>DATBGG010000184.1:0-9033 GCA_036558065.1 Gaiellaceae bacterium
GCACAAGCCGCGCCGATCGCGATCCAAGCAGCCGCGCTCAGCCCCACGCGCGCATCCTAGAAGCCATCGCGATTTCGATGCGAGTCGCTACATTTTTCGAGCGATGTCACAAGTTCTCGTCCTGAACGCGAGCTACGAGCCACTGAACGTGACGTCCGTGCGACGGGCGCATGTGCTCGTGTTCAAGGGCAAGGCCGAGGTGATCGAGGAGCTCGAGAAGGGATTGCACTCGGCCAGTGACACGTACCCGTGGCCCCACGTGATCCGGCTCGTCCAGTACGTGCGGGTGCCGCGCGCCGTGCAGCGAAAGATCTCGAGACGAGCCCTGTTCGCGCGGGACGGCTGGCGCTGCGTGTACTGCGGCACGACCGCGGGCCGGCTCACGCTCGACCATGTCATCCCGCGAAGCCGGGGCGGGACGTCCGTCTGGGAGAACGTCGTGACCTCGTGCGCGCCCTGCAACCTGAAGAAGGGCAACCGCCTGCTCGAGGAGGCTTCGATGAAGCTGATGCGGCCGCCGAGGCCTCCGCAGCCGGTGCTCTTCATCCGGCTCGCCGCGCCGAAGATCCCGCACGGCTGGCGCCAGTACCTGCCTGATCTCGAAGGCTCGACGGCCTAGCCTTTCTCCACGGGCAGGTCGCGCTGCTCCCACTCGCTCCACGAGCCGGGGTAGAGCTTTGCGTCGCGGCCGGCGAGTGCCAGACGGTGCAGGGTGACCGACGCGGTCACGCCCGAGCCGCAGTAGGCGACGAGCTCGCCCTCGGGCAGCTCCGGAACGGGCTCGTTCCACGGTGCGTTCAGCGCGCCTGGGACCCGGCCGGGAACCTTGTCGATCGGGTTCGGCTCGCCGCGATAGCGAGGGGCGATGCGGGCGTCGACGACGACGAGCTCGCCGAGCCGGGACGCGAGCTCGTTCGCTTCGATCGTGTCGCCCGCGCGCGGCCTGAGCGTGAAGTCGCCCGGCTCGATCTGCTCCTCGCCGCCTCGGAGCGGACCGAGCCAGCCGTCGAAGTCGAGGACGGCACAGTCATCGTGCCCGAAGTGGCGCAAGAGCCACCAGAGACGTTCCGGGCCGCCCCCGTTCCCGTAGGCGACGACGAAGACGCCGTCGCCGACTCCGGCGCGTGACGCCGCGGCGGCGAAGTCGTCGGGGTCGGGCAGCGGGTGTCGTCCCCGCTCGCCCGGCGGGGCGGACAGGTCCTCGTCCACATCGAGGAACGAAGCGCCCGGGATGTGCCCCTCCAGGTAGAGCTGCCGGCCACGGACCGGCTGTCCGAGCTCCCAGCGGCAGTCGACGAACTGGTACCGCACGCTGCGATTCTGACGCGACGAGGAGGCCGGGTGGGTTACGGGCCTCCTCGCGCGTCAGTCTTCGGTCAGGCGATCCTCGCGGGCAGCAGGCCGAACCAGCGGCCGACCGTCCCGACACCGGCGAGCACGACCAGCCCCATGAATGCCACGGCCAGGTAGACGCGCTCGCGAACCGTGAGCCTTCTCATGCCACGTCCGTTGCGACCGGCGTCGCCGCCTCGGGGAGGTATGTCGGCTTGTACCCGACGAGCCGCCCGAGCGGAGAGCCGAGCGCGAGCCCGATCCGCTGCACGAAGGCCGGCGGGAAGGGCAGGCGGACCGTGTCGAAGTGCTCGTTCGCGATCACGGCGAGCCGGATCGGGTTCGGCAGGCCCTTCCTGTTTGTCTTGCCATCGGCGGCGAGCGAGAACATCGTCTCGATCAGCTGCTCGAACTGGAGCGCGGGCGTCACCTCGCAGACGAAGTGCGCCTCCTCGTCGCCTGCGTTCCAGAACTTGTGCGCCGTGCCTGCGGGGATCCTGATGCGCTGCCCCGGCCCGGCGACGAGGTTCTTGCCGCCGATCTTGAAGCCGACCGAGCCGCGCAGGATCTCGAACTGCTCGTCCTGCTTCGGATGGACGTGCGCGGCGGCGACGAAGCCGTTCGGCTGCACGAAGGTCTCGAAGACCACAGCCTGGCCTCCCGTCTCGCGGGACGTCTTGCGGAAGACGAGTCGCTCGCCGGTGACGGGGTTCTCGATGGACTGTCCTGCCTGGATCATGAGTGCTCCCTTTCGTGTCGGTTGACCTGGGAGCACTGTCGACGGCGGCGCTTAAGATCGACTTGCTGCCTGCTTAAGGCGGCGAGGAAAGGGGCTTAAAGACGGAATTCAGGATCCTCGGTCCGGTCGAGGCAGTGCGCGACGGCGCTCCTCTTCCCGTCGGCGCTCCCAAGCAGAGAGCCCTGTTCGCGGCATTGCTCCTCGACGCCGGCCGCGTCGTCCCGCGCGACCGGCTCGTCGACGTCCTCTGGGGCGAGCGTCCGCCGAAAGCGGCGATCGCGTCGCTCCAGGTTTACGTGCACGGGCTCAGGCAGGCGCTCGGCCCCGACCGCATCGAGACGCACGGCGTCGGCTACCGGATTCGAATCGACGCCGGAGAGCTCGACTTCGAGCGCTTCGAGCAGCTCCTGGCGCGTGGGCGCCGTTCGCTCGACGCGGGCCGGCCCGGCGAGGCTGCGGAGGATCTCCGGCGCGCCCTCGACCTCTGGACCGGCCCGGCGCTGGCGGATCTCCGGTCGGAGCCGCTCGCAGAGCTCGAGGCCGGGCGGCTCGACGACCTCCGGCTGCAAGCGGTCGAGCTTCGCAACGACGCGGAGCTCGCGCTCGGGCGTCACGACGCGCTGCTCGCCGAGCTGGAAAGCCTCATCGCCGAGCATCCGTTTCGGGAGCGTCTCCGCGAGCAGCACATGCTCGCGCTCTATCGCTCGGGCCGGCAGAAGGACGCGTTGGAGGCGTACCGGGAGGCCCGGAGCGCCCTGGACGAGCTGGGCGTCGAGCCGAGCCCGGGCCTGCGCGAGCTGGAGCGCGGGATTCTCCGGCACGACCCCGAGCTCGAGCCCCCGGAGCTCCAGCCCCGAGCGGAGTGGCATGTGCCGGTTCCGTCTACGCCGCTCGTCGGCCGGCGACTCGAGGTTGCGGCGGTCTCCGGGCTCCTCCGCCGCGACGACATCCGCCTCGTCACGCTGACCGGGCCCGGCGGGACGGGCAAGACCCGCCTGGCGCTCGCCGTCGCCGACGAGCTCGGCCCTGATCTGCACGACGGCGCCGCGTTCGTCGATCTCGCAGCCGTCCAGGACGCGTCTTTGCTGGGATCGACGATCGCCCACGCGCTGGGCATCCAGGAAGGCGACGAGCCGCTGTCCCGCGCGGTGGGAGAGCGGCTACGCGAGCACAGCGTGCTACTCGTGCTCGACAACCTCGAGCAGCTCCTCGCGGGCGCCACATTCGTCGCCGAGCTGCTCGCCGCCGCTCCCCGCCTGCTCGTGCTGGCGACGAGCCGTGCGCCGCTCAGGCTGTCGGGCGAGCAGGTCTACCCGGTCCCTCCTCTGCCGACGCCCGATCCGCTCGGAACCTTCGAGGAGCTCGCCGGAAACGACGCCGTCCGTCTCTTCGTAGCGCGGGCGCGCGCCGTCGATCCGTCATTCGAGCTGACGGAGGCCGGTGCGCGGGACGTCGCAGAGATCTGCCGGCGGCTCGACGGGCTGCCGCTTGCGATCGAGCTCGCAGCCGCTCGGAGCAACCTCCTGCCGACCGAGGCGATGGCGCGCAGGCTGGGCCAGTCGCTCGAGCTTCTCACGGGCGGCGCGCGGGACCTTCCGGAGCGCCAGCAGACGCTCCGCGCAACGCTCGACTGGAGCTACGGCCTGCTCTCGGCCGCCGAGCAGACGCTCTTCGCGCGGCTCGCCGTCTTCGCCGGCGGCTGCACGGTCGACGCGCTCGAGGCCGTCTGCGGCGAAGACGACGCGGACGTGCTCGCGATCACAGCGTCGCTCCTCGACGAGAGCCTCGTGCGACGCGACGACGAGGGGCGGCTCGGGATGCTGGAGACGATCCGTGAGTACGCGCTCGAACGGCTCGAGTCCTCCGACGAGACGGACGAGCTGCGGCGCCGGCACGCCCGCTACTTCGCCGAGGTCGCGGAGGCCGCCGAACGGGAGCTCACACGCTCGGACGAGTTGCGCGTACACGAGCGGCTCGAGCGTGAGCACGACAACTTCCGCGCAGCTCTCTCGTGGTCGCAGCAGGCGCAGGCGCCGGACATCGAGCTTTCCCTTGCGGCTACTCTCGCCCGTTTCTGGCTGATCCAGGGGCACCTCCGCGAGGGACGGCGCTGGCTGGAGGATGCTCTGAGCCGCGATCCCGGCGCCGCGCCGGCGGTGCGCGCCAAAGCGCTTCGTGGCCTGGCGGTGCTGGCGATCAAGCACCGGGACCTCGAGGACGCCGAGCGCTTCCTCGAGGAGAGCATCGCTCTCTCGCGCGAGCTTGGCGACACGGCGAGCCTCGTGCGGTCGATGCTCAGCCTCGGCGTCGTCGCAGGCGACCTCGGCGACCCCGCGCGATCGAAGGAGATCGCCGAGGAGACGATCTCGCTCGCCGCGGCCTCCGACGATCTCCGTGTCGTCTCGACCGCGATCAACAACCTGGCCGACCTCGCGCTCAACGAGGGCGAGTACGACGAAGCCGCGAGGCTCGCGCGCGAGAGCGTCGAGCGGGCGCGCGCGCTCGGGAATCGCGAAGGCGCGACGCTGGCTCTGCTCAATCTCGCCCAGTCGTGCCTCTACCTGCAGCGTCTCGAGGAAGCGGCCGTGGCGCTCGAGGAAGCGCTCCTGTTGGCCAACGAGCTCGGCTACCGAGAGGCGATCGCCTATGCGCTCGAAGGGTTCGCCTCGATCGCGGCCGATCGGGAGGATCCGGCCCGCGGAGCGCGGATCCTCGGTGCCGGGGAGAGCGTGCTCGAGGCGATCGGGGCGTCGCTCGACCCGGCCGGCCGCGAGCGGCACGCGTTGACCGTGCGGGCGCTGCGAGACCGGCTGGACGACGCGTCGTTGGCCGAGCACGTTTCCTCCGGTCGAGCTCTGGGCGTCGACGAGGCGACCGCGGAAGCGCTCGCCGTCGCGAGGGAAGCGAGAGCGATGTGACGCGGGGGCGCGCAGCGGCGTATGTCGGTCATGAAACCGATCCGAATCGCAGCACTCGTCGCCGCAGCCGCCGCGGTCGTCGCGTTCGCAGGTGTGGGGCGCCCGGACTCCGCAGGCGGAGCGGCCACGCCTGTGGGCGGCATCACGGTCACCGGCGAGGGGAGCGTGAAGTCCGTGCCCGATCAGGCGACGTTCACGATCGGGCTCCAGACGCAGGGCTCGAGCGCGAAGGAGGCGCTGTCGGCGAACGCGGAGCAGATGCGTCGCGTGATCGCCGCGGTCCGGGCTGCCGGCGTCGCAAAAGGCGACGTCCAGACCCAGGACGTGTCGGTCTCGGCCGACTACACGGACGGAAACGAGATCGACGGCTACACGGCCAGCAATTCGATCTCGGCCACGATCCGAGATCTGGGCTCGGCCGGCAAGGTGCTCGACGCCGCCTCGAATGCGGGGGCGAACGAGGTCTACGGGCCGATGCTGAGCCGCTCGGGCCAGGAGCAGCTGCAGGCCAAGGCGCTCCGTGACGCTGTTGTCGACGCCCAGAGGAAGGCACAGGCGCTGGCCGCTGCGGCCGGCGTGCGCCTCGGTCGCGTGACCTCGATCAGGGAGGGCTTCTTCGGCGGCCCTGAGCCGTACTACGCGACTGACATGCGCTTGGCGAAGGCCGACACGCCAATCGAGCCCGGGAAGCAGGACGTCCAGGCTTCGGTCACGGTCACGTTCGCGATCTCGTAGTAGGAAACGGCCAGGCGGGGTGCTACTTTCAAAGCACATTGCCGCGCCTGGCCGTCGTCCTCTCCGCAGCCGCGCTCGTTGTCGCGTTGCTCGGTGCGACGCCGCTGGGGAACGCCGCGGAGAAGACCGTGAAGCAAGTCGTCCGCGCCGGAAAGGCACAGAAGTCGGCGGCTCGCGGTCCGCGCGGTCCGCGAGGAAAGAGAGGGCTGCGCGGGCCTCGAGGGCTGCGCGGCTTCCAGGGGCCGCCGGGCGACAGGGGCGTCCCGGGAAGCCCGACGGACGGATTCGAGGCGCGCGACACGACCCCGGTCGCGATCACGGCGGTAACGGCTCAGACTGCGAACACGGTCGTGGCGAGCGCTCCGCTCCCGGCCGGAAAGTACGCGTTCAGCGGACAGGTCGTCCTGCACGCCACCGCCGACGCGCTCGTCACGTGCCAGGCACACGGACCTGGCTCGACAGGGCCCCTACTCGGGGTTCCGGCCGTCGCGCGCATCGGGGTCGGCCCGGACGCCACTCGCGACGCGACGATCCCGCTCGCATTCGGAGCGACCTTCGCGACCCCGGGCCCGGTCTACGTCGGCTGCTGGGTCGACGTCGCGCCGACTCCGGCGCCGACCGCCACGGGGAACATCGTCGCGGTCACGGTCTTGAACCTGTCGCAGTCCGGCTCGTAGCTAGTTCAGCAAAAGGTCGCGACGTTGAACCCGATCGGGCGAACGAAGCTGCCGGCTGGGTCCGAGAAGGCGATGTTGCTGTGCTGGTTGTCGCTTCCGTACGCAACCGACGGGATAACCGGAGTCGCGAAGAAGCCGCCGTTGATGCCCAGGTTCATCGTCACCAGGGTCGAGCAGTCGTTGACGGCTACCGGATAGGCCACCGTGTACTTGCCGGTCGCGCCCGCATAGGTGACTGTCACCGTGCCGGTCGCTGAGTAGATGTCGCCGCTGACAAACGTCACGACACGTGCCCAGTACTTGGTGGCCGCGTCGCCCTTGTCACCCTTGTCACCCTTGTCGCCCTTGGGCCCCTGCGAGCCCGTGTCGCCCTTGAGCCCGGCTGCACCGGCTGGCCCCCTCGGCACCTGGCCGGTCTTGAAGTCCTTTCGCAAGAGCGAGTGGTCCTTCACCTTGGACGAGATCACTGCGTTCGCCTTCAGTTGTCGAGTGCCGACGCTGCCCTTGGGGAGTGCCGCAGCCGCAAAGGCCGTGCCGCCGAGGACGATGAACAGCGCGAGCGTAGACACGACGTTTGCGTACGAGAGACGCTTGAGCAACTTCTCCATGAGGAGCTCCCGACTCGAGGATGACCAGGGCGAGAACGAGATTAGTCGTCGCGTCCGACAACGCCCGTGCGTCGTCTCGCCACCGGGCTGACGCAGAGCCCGTAGCATCAAAGCGTGATCCCGGAGAACCCTCCCGAGCGGACCGAGCACGGGCTCAAGGGCGTGGGCCCCGGCTGGTTCGTGCTGAACGCGCGTGACGCACGGTGGTATGACCGGCCCGGGCGCAGGAGCGTGTCGTTCACCGGGCGGAACGAGTGGGAGGCCGACACGTTCTTCCCGATGCTCGGCGTACAGCTCGCCGTCCTCGAGCCGGGTGAGCCGAACTCGATGTACCACTGGGAGACGGAGACGGAGGCTTTCTTCGTGATCTCGGGCGAGGCACTGCTCGTCGTCGAAGACGAAGAGCGACCGCTCAAGCAGTGGGATTTCGTCTATCTCCCGCCGAAGACCGGACACGTGATCGTCGGTGCCGGCGACGGCCCCTGCGTCGTCCTCGCGATGAGCTCGCGCGAGAACCAGCGGTTCGGGCCGTACGGCGAGTATCCGCAGAACGAGCTCGCGGCGAAGTTCGGGGCGAGCCCCGAGGACCCTGAGGACCCGGACGCCAACTGGCCGGAGTCGGCGCCGTCGAGCTACCGCGACGGCTGGCTCCCCGGTTGACAGTGGACGGGCTTCGGCGCTAGGCGGCGGCGGTTTCGGCCTCGGGCTCCGGGATCTGAACGGGCTCGTGACGGTGCGCGTGCCCGAGAAGGTGCGAGTGCGACTCGGTGCCGTAGCCGCCCGGGACCGGGATGTAGAACTCGGGATAGCCCCACATGCCGTGCTCGGCGACGTCCAGGCCTGCCGTCTCGACGTGCTCCTCGACGCGGATGCCCCACAGGCGGTTCAGGCCCCAGAGGCAGCCGAACGACAACGTGAACGTGAACGCGCCGACGGTGACCAGGCCGAGCGCCTGCACACCGAGCTGGTGGAACGAGCCCGTGTAGACGAGCCCGCCGGTGCCGGTCGCGAGGTTCGAGGCCAGCGCCGGGACCGCGAAGAGGCCGGTCGCGAGCGTGCCCCAGACTCCGGCCATCCCGTGCACGGCGACGGCGCCGATCGGGTCGTCGATCCCGATCCGCTCGACCCAGAGCACGCCGACGACGGCGATCGAGCCCGCGACTGCGCCGATCACGACCGCTGACCACGGCGCGACGAAGCCCGAGGCCGCGGTGATCGCCACGAGCGCCGCGATCACGCCGTTCAGCATCATCGAGACGTCGGGCTTGCGCAGCACGAGCCAGGCCGCGACGATCCCGCCGAGCGCACCGGCCGCGGCGGCGACGTTCGTCGTCAGCGCCACGTAGCCGAAGTAGCCGATCTTCTCGCCGGTCACGACCCCCAGCGTCGAGCCCGGATTGAAGCCGAACCAGCCGAACCAGAGGATCAGCGTCCCGAGCACGGCGTACGGCATGTTGTGGCCGGGAATCGGGTTCGCGCGCCCGTCGTGCCCGAACTTCCCGATGCGCGGGCCGAGGAGCAGCGCGCCCGCCAGCGCGGCGAGCGCGCCCTGGTAGTGCACGACCGTCGAGCCGGCGAAGTCCTGCATGCCCAGCGAGAAGAGCCACCCGCCCGAATGCCAGATCCAGTGCGAGACGACCGAGTAGAGAACCGTGAAGAACGCGCCGAAGACGAAGTAGACCCAGAGCTTGGCCCGCTCGGCCATCGCGCCCCAGACGATCGCGAGCGAGACGCCTGCGAACACGACCTCGAACAGGTACCCCGCCGAGCCCGGGATCGACGAGAAGAACGAGAACGGCGCCGCGCCGATCGACAGAAACGCGTCCGTCGAGGGGAAGAACCCGCTCGTGCCGAGGAGCCGGTTGCCGTCGCCGAACGCGATTCCGAAGCCGACCGCCCAGTAGACGATCGAGCACACGCCGAAGATGAGGACGTTCTTGCCGGCGATGTGCGCCGCGTTCTTCATCCGGGTCAGGCCCGCCTCGAGGAAGGCGAAGCCGGCCTGCATGAACATGACGAGCACG
>DATBGG010000185.1:0-10763 GCA_036558065.1 Gaiellaceae bacterium
CGGCGATTCCGCACATGAGAGCGATGGTAGAAACGCGACTGGACGATCCTGGCCTTGGCCGCAGCCAGCCGTGTTCCTTCTCATTTCGACGGACAACGGGCGCGCGAGTTAGGCCGAACCGTCCCTCGATCGAGGGTACTCGACTAAGCCACCCCGCCTGGTGACCGATACACGGCTCGATGGCCCGGCCGCTTCCTCAACGACCGCCTGAAAACGACCCCACGCCCGAGCCCAAGCTCGAAGTCGTTCCGGAGCCGGCCGAGCTCGACCAGCCCGACGTCGAGGAGAAGGATCCCGACGACCAGGTCGCCGCGATCACGGCCGATCCGCTCAAGCTCTACGTGCGCCAGATCGGCGACGGGCCGCTCCTGACGCCCGTCGAGGAGCGGGAGCTCGCCCGCCGCAAGGACGAAGGAGACGAGGCCGCCAAGCGGCGGCTGATCGAGTGCAACCTCCGGCTCGTGATGTCGATCACGCGCAACTACACGAAGGCCGGCGTGCCGCTTCTGGACCTGATCCAGGAGGGGAACCTGGGCCTGATCCGCGCGGTCGAGAAGTTCGACTACAAGCTCGGCTACAAGCTCTCGACGTATGCGACGTGGTGGATCCGCCAGGCGGTGACGCGCGCGCTCGCCGATCAGGGGCGGACGATCCGGCTCCCGGTGCACGTCGCCGAGCAGACGCGGAAGGTGCTGCGTGCCCGGCGCATCCTCGCGCAGAAGCTGAACCGCGACCCCGAGATCCCGGAGATCGCGAAGGAGGCCGGCTTCACCCCCGAGCGCGTTCAGGAGCTGCTCGAGCTGATCGAAGATCCGGTGAGCCTCGAGACGCCGGTGGGGGACGGGGAGAGCGTGTACAGCGACCTGATCGAGGACACGAAGTCCGACCAGCCCGACGCGGCGACCGCGAAGCTGCTCCGCTCGAAGGAGCTGGCCGGCGCGCTGAAGCGGCTGACCCCGCGGATGCGCCGGGTGCTGGCGCTGCGCTTCGGCCTCGACGGCGAGACCCCGCAGACGCTGGAGCAGGTCGGCGTCGGCCTCGGCATCACGCGCGAGCGAGTCCGCCAGCTCGAGTCGCGCGCGCTCAGAGAGCTACGCCAGGCCGCCCCGGGCCTCCAGCTCTATCTCGAATCGGACTCCTAGCCGCCTGACAGACGCTGGGTAGGGAAAATGCGCCCTGTGGACCGGCGCTTGTCGTCTCCTGTTCGCAGCGGCTTGCTGATCAACGGCGCGCTCATTGGATCCCTGCTGCTGGTCATCGCGGTTGGAGCCCGGCTTGGTGGAGCATGGGAACTTCTCTTCCCAGCGTGGCTGCTCGTGCTCCTTGTTGGAGCAAAGCTGTGGCTGAAACGCCATCCGAGAGATGAGTCGCGGAGCAAGTGGCGAGCCAGACTTCTCGTTCTTCTGACAGCCGCGGTCACCGGTTTCCTCGTGGGCGGCTTGAGCCTTGGCCTGCTGGCCGGCGTCTGCGCGGGGCTGGCGGTCCTCCTGGTTCTTGCGCTCGAGCGTGTTCAAAAGAGCCCAGCCGGCTAGCCGTCGACTGACGCCTCAGACCGCCGCGGAGGTGGGGCTTTGCCCGCCTCCGCTCACGGTCGCTGGGCTTCGAGATCAACGTCGAGGAAAGTCGTCATGGCGCGCGCAGCGCGCCGGACTTTCCTCGATTTAGCCGGCGACGCTTTCCATCTCTCGGAGCTTCGAGAGACGGCGCAAGGCGTGCACTTCGATCTGCCGGACGCGCTCACGGGTGAGGCCGAGCGTGCGCCCGATCTCCTCGAGCGTCCTCGGCTCCGCGTCGGCGATTCCGTAGCGCAGGCAGATCACCTGGCGCTCGCGGTCCGAGAGAGCGGCCAGGCCGCGGACCAGAGCCTGGCTGCGGAGCGTGACCTCGACGGCGTCCTCGGGTGACGGCCCGTCGCCGGCGACGAAGTCTCCGAAGACCGCGTCCTCCTGCTCGCCGACGGGCTGGTCGAGACTCGTCGACGCGCGCGCCGCGGCCTTGACCTCACGCGCCTGCTCGACCGGTAGCGAAGCCTCTTCGGCGATCTCGTCGAGCGTGGGCTCGCGGCCGAGCTGCGTCCAGAGCAGCCGCTCCGCCTTGTTCATCTTCTGGAGCCGCTCGACGATGTGGACCGGCATGCGGATCGTCCGCGCCTTGTCTGCGAGCGCGCGGGCGACGGCCTGGCGGATCCACCACGTGGCGTATGTCGAGAACTTGTAGCCGCGGCGCCAGTCGAACTTCTCGACGGCCCGAATGAGGCCGAGCGTGCCTTCCTGGATCAGGTCGAGGAACGGCAGCCCCTGGTTGCGGTAGTTCTTCGCGATCGAGACGACGAGGCGCAGGTTGGACTGGATCATGCGCTGCTTCGCCTCGGGGTCGCCGCGCTCGATGCGCTTCGACAGCTCGACCTCCTGCGCGGCGGTCAGCAGCTGGTGCCGCCCGGCCTCGCGCAGGAAGAGCTGGAGCGCGTCGGTCGTCGTCTCGTAGACGACCGGCTGGGGAGGAGGCGGCTCCTCCTTGTCCTTGTCCTCGACGATGTCGATGCCGCGCTGCTCGCACTCGCGGTGGAGCGCCTCGGCCTCGAGCTCGCTCAGCTCATGCGTTTCGACGAGCTCCGCGAGCTCAGCAGCGCGAATCGAACCTGCCTGCTCGGCGGTTTCGATGACTTGACGGACGTCCTCCGTCCCGAGGACGTGCTCTATCTCGACTGTCATCCAGCTTCAGGGAGTTAATACCGGGGCGATGGCCAGATGAAACATGAAACGGGCAGCCGGGGCAAGAGAACGGACGCTCAGTAGCCGAGCCAGGTCCGCTCGGCGAGCGCCTCCTGGACGTTGTGGATGTAGTTGACGGCGCCGGAGTCGTACCAGTCGCCCGAGAACCACGACCCGACGCAGCCCCAGAACACGTAGGGCCAGCCATGCGCAGCCGCGATCTGCCGCACGGTCTGGCCGTGGTAGAGCCACGAGCCTCCGTCGTAGAAGTCGCCGTTGTAACAGGCGCGCAGCCTGGCGGCGTAGAGGTCGACGGCCAGCGCGGTGGACTGCACGACGTCCGGCATGCCGCCCCAGAGCAGCGACCCGTCGCAGTTCTTGTTCTTGATCTGCATGACGCTGAAGGACCCGATCGTCGGGTCGCCGCCGCCGCAGCGATCGCCCCACGTGGACTGATGCCACGTCGACTCGATCACGGCGACCGCGCGGAGCACGTCTTCGTCGATTCCCCAGCGGCAGGCGGCCCAGGAGAACATCTCGGTGGTCGTGCCGGTGAACTGTCCCTGGACGAGCGGAACCCTGCCGGCCCAGGCCGACCAGTAGGAATCGGTCGCCGCCGGCCCCCACGTGTAGGAGCCGTCTCCGACCGTGTGGTTCGAGGCGTCGTTGTCGTGCCGCGGCTCCCAGGTCGAGTGGAGGATCGAGCTCGCGCACGTGGCCGCGGCGCGGGGCAGCGTGTTCGCCAGGCTGCAGCTGGCCTCGGCCCGGTCGATGCAGTCCCGGGAGGCGCTGGTCCCGAAGTAGTGCGCCGGTCCCGACGAGTTGACGATGGGCGTCGCGCTCGAGCGAGCCGACCCACGGCCCGATCGGTTGAACGCCGTCACGACGACGCGGAGCCTGTGTCCGACGTCGCGGGCTCCGAGCACGTACTTGACACGCTTCGCGCCGCGCACGCGCGCGCACGACTTCCCGGCTCGATTGCAGGCGAGCCAGCCGTAGCGAAAAGCGGTGGGCCGATTGGCCCATCTGCCGTGCCTGGCGGACAGCGTCTGGCCGGGAGCGACGGCGCCCGCGATCCTGGGCGCCGCGCGATTCTTCGGCGCGCGCGTCCCGCTCGCCGACGACGACGACGCGACGAGAGCGAGCGCCACGAGGAACGCGGCCCAGATGACGATCCAGCGCCTCATGGAGACGAGAAAGCCTGCCTGCTCGCGTCGGACGGCGTCACGAGCCAATGCACGGTAACGCGTGTTATGTCAAGTTGACGGAAATCGAAGCCGGTCAACGCTTCTCCTCCCCGCACTGGGGCTTTGCAGCCGGTTCGTGAAATTTCCCCAGAGTTCTCCACAGACGGGCGCCCGTGGGTGTGGAAAATGTTGAAAAATGAACTCTTTGCAAATTGCGTACGACGCGTTCGGACAGGTCTTGCAAGGAGGGGTTGCCATCTCTAGATTCCCGTTTGCGCCGAGCACCGAACGCGAGTAGGTCGAAGCTCAGCCCGGCGACTGTAGGCGGAAGCCGAAAGTCAGCGGGCAGGGTGGACGAAAGCGGAACGGGCTCGGCGAATTTTTTTTGGTCCGCGTGGATACACTCGCCCGCGATGTCCTTCCACCTCCGTCCACCGAGCGTCGACAAGGGCGTCTCCGCCTTCTTCTGGGCACTCGGCTTCTTCCTCTTTCTCTGGCTCGGGATGCTCGCGCTGGGCGTCGGCAAGGGCACGTCGCTCGTCCTGTCTGCCGTCGCGGCCGGCGCGATCTTCCTCTACATCCGTCTCTACGGCGAAGGCCGGCCGACTAGGACCTAGCCGCCGCGGCGCCGAGCCCGACGCGCCGGTGGTCGCCCGCGAGCGCGTTCAGGAGCAGCTTCGCGAGCTCCTCCCCGATCGCCTGGCGCAGCCGCAGGGAAGCCGTCGGCTGGATGTTCTCGAGGCTGTTCATGCGCGCGCAGTGCTCGAGGATGAGCGTCATCGCGCGGGTCTGCGGCTCTGCGGCGTTCATGCTCCCGGTATCGGCGACCCGGGATGCGGCGGCGATCCCTCCCGGGAGTGAGCGACTCGCCCACAAGGGTGTCGTGGACTACGCGAAAGTGACTAATTCTTCACGGGCTCGGCCGGCTGCGACTCGCCCTCCGGGACTCGGACCCGCCGGTCCTCCCCGGTCCGGTGCCCGTTCGTCGCCACGGGCCGCTGCGCTCCGGCTGCGGGCACCGGCTTCGTCCGCGCGATGCGCGGGCCGGTCGTGTCGAACGTGAGGCCGAAGACGAGCCCGATCCCGAACGCCACGGCCGGGAGCATCAGGCTCATTGAGTCGACGAAGCCGTCGATCCCGATGTCGTCCGACCAGCTGCGGACATGGCGAGCGGGCCACGAGCTCCCCGGCCCGTTGAAGAGGAGGATCCAGCCTCCGACGACGAGCGCGGGCAGGAACCCGAGCAGGAAGACGTTGCCCGACACGCGCGGCCAGCCCCACTTCGTCCAGCCGCCGAGGAGCTGCGACAACGCGATCGCGAGCCCTCCGAGCGCCACGAAACCGAACGCGGCCCAGTACTCGCCGGGAGAAGCGTCGTCGATCGTGCTCGGCAGGATCGTCGTCGCCAGCCAGAGCAGCGCGCCGGCTGCCGCGACGCCGATCAAGGTCAGGGTTGCTCGTGTCAAGCCGTACATGTGCACCACCTCCGCCCCGGTCCTGCCCGCTCGGGCCGATTTCACTCCGGGCTAGGCGATCAGTAGTGCAGGAGGCCGAACACGTCGTAGTCGCCGATCTTGTCGCGGCCGTTCAGGAAGTCGAGCTCGATGATGAACTGGATCCCGACGACGACTCCGCCGAGCTGCTCGATCAGCTCGGCCATCGCCTTCGACGTGCCGCCGGTCGCGAGCACGTCGTCGTGGATCAGCACCCGTGAGCCGTCCACGAATGCGTCCGCCTGCAGCTCGAGCGCGTTCTTGCCGTACTCGAGGGAGTATTCCGCGCTGATCGTCTCGAGCGGCAGCTTCCCGGGCCGCCGCGCGGGCACGAAGCCGCAGCCAAGCTTGTACGCGATCGCGGAGCCGATGAAGAACCCGCGCGCCTCTCCCCCGACCACGACGTCGGGCTTGCGCTCCGCCGCCCAGTCGCCGAGGACGTCGATCGTCTCGCGCAGCGCGTCCGGGTCGGCGAGCAGCGGCATGATGTCCTTGAAGACGACTCCCGGCTCGGGCCAGTCCGGGACGTCCCGGATCTTGTCCTTCAGGTGGTCGACGTTCGCGACCGCCATCAGGCCGAGGCGACCTCTCTGAGGGAGCGCCAGGAGAGGAGCTGCGACAGCTCTTGGGCGAGCTCCGCGAGGGCTCCGAGGTCGTCGAGCGCCGCCTCTCGGCGCTCCGGGTTACGCGTGTGGAGCGACGGGCCGACGAGCTGGCCGAGCAGGGACACCTGGCGGTCCGCCGCAGTCCGGAAGGCGCGCAGGTTCCTGGCTCCGATGCCGTACGAGGCGAGCTGGGCACAGACGGCGGCGATCTCGGCGTCGCCGGCGGCGTAACGCTTCTCTCCCCCACTTCCGCGCGCCTCGAGCAGCCCGTACTCCTCGAGCTCGCGGACAAGCTGCGGGGTCGCGCCCGAGCGCTCGACGAGCTCGCCCTGGCTCAGCTCCTCCTCCGGCCCGGTGAGGCCCGTGTGCCGCCGCCGGCGCGTCTTGCCCGCGGCCGGAGACGCGAGCTCCTGGCGGATCACCCGCAGCGGGAGGAACTCGTCGCGCTGCAGACGGAGGATCGTGCGTAGGCGGTCGACCGCGTCCTCGTCGAAGACGCGGTACCCGCCGCGCGTCCGCTTCGGCGCGAGCAGTCCCTGATCCTCGAGGTAGCGGATCTTCGAGATCGAGATGTCCGGAAACTCGTCGCGCAGCTGCCGGCAGACCGCGCCGATGTGCAGCGCCCCGTTCCGGGTCGATGTCTCCGGCGCCGCGCTCACGAGAGGAAGGTGAGCTTGTACTTGCCGATCTGAACCTCGTCCCCGTCCTCGAGCTCGCCCGACTCGATCCGGCGCCGGTTCAGGAACGTCCCGTTCAGGCTGCCCTTGTCCTCGATCAGGAACTGCCCGTTCTTGCGGACGACGAGCGCGTGACGGCGCGAAACGGTCACATCGTCGAGGAAGACGTCGCACTCCGGCGAGCGGCCGACCGTCGTCTGCTCCTTCTCGAGCAGGAAGTGCTCGCCCGCGCGGCCCCCTCCCGAGCGAACGACGAGCGCGGGCCCCTCCGTCTTGATCTCGTCCAGGATCGCCCCGGACTCGTCCTCGCCCTCGTCAGGCGTATAGCTCATGGTCGTGTCGGACCCGCCCTCCTCCCGCACGAGGAGCGCGCCGCACTTGGCGCAGTAGTTCGACGACTCCGGGTTCTGGAAGCCGCACTCGGGGCAGTACACGTAGCTCAAGCGGGTTCCTCGGTCGGAGGCGAGGCCTTGCCGGCGAGGATGCGCGCGAGACCCTCGACGTCGACCTGCTCGAGCACGCTCTTGCCCTCGGACTTCTGCAGCCGCGCCACGAGCTCGGCCCGCAGGATGTCGATCTTGCCGTGCAGGAGCCGGCGGCGATACGAAATGTCCTGCTCCTCTTCCGTGAGCTGGTCGATCAGCTTCTTCAGGTCGTCGTCGGAAAGCACTGCAAGATCGGGAAGCGGTTCCACGCGATTCGCCTTTCGTTCGTAGGGAGGGCGCTGGCTAGTAAAGCAGCCGCATTCTAAAGGTTCAACCTCAACTTGAGATCTCTGCCTCTTCCTGCAGGACCTCTTCGACGAGGTGCCGGAGCTCGCTCTCGAGCTCGTTCGAGGCGCGCTCGTCGCTGCCTTCGGCATAGATGTGCACGAGCGGCTCGTCCGGATCGGGCAGCACCTGGGCCCAGCCGCGGCGGTCGCTGACCTTGATCCCGTCGAGCAGGTCGAGGTCGCGGCCCTTGAGCCGCTCGGTCAGCACCCGCATCACCGTCCCCTTCTGCGCCCACGGGCACGGGAGCTGGCGGTGGACGAGCGTCGACGCCGGCAGCTCGGCGACGAGCGAGGAGAGCGGCTGCTCGACCGGCGCGAGGAGCTCGAGGAGGTTGCAGAGGCTTGCCATCGCGTCGTACGCGGGCAGGAAGTCCGGGAAGACATAGCCGCCGCCGATCGCCCCGGCGAAGATCACGTCGTCCTGCGCAGCCGCCTTCGTCAGCTCGCTCAGCGACGCCGGCGTGCGGATCACTTCGAGCCCGCTGCCCTTCACGATCCGGTCGACCTGGCTCGTCACGGTCACCGGGAAGGCGAGCTTGCCGCGCCGGCCGTTCGAGCCGATCAGGCGCAGGTAGAGGAGAAGCGCCTGCTCCACGGGGATCTCATGGCCGGTCTCGTCGACCAGGTACACCCGCTCGGCCGCTCGGTCGAAGACGACGCCGAAGTCCGCGCCGACGGCGCTCACGAGCTTCTTCGTCTGGCCGATCAGGCCCCGGAGGTTCGCCGGAGAGCCGTTGGAGCCGGTCGAGGCGAACGCGTGGGCGGCGACGGCCTCCACGTCCAGCGCTCCCAGGACGAGCGGGAGGACGAGCGACGCCGCCGAGTAGCCGTAGTCGACGACGATCCGGTACTTGCGCGCCCGGATCGCGTCCTCGTCGAGCGTCTCGAGCAGGTCTTCCGCGTAGCTCTCGCGGGCGCGTACGGGATAGTCGACGTCGCCCACGCCGTCGCCGGCGGCGCGACGAAGCTCCCCGCGCGTGTAGTGCGTCTCGACCTCCTTCTGCAGCGCCGCGGTCAGCTGGATCCCCGGCTCCTCGAAGAAGCGGATGGCGACGATCTCCGGGTCGATCGCGGCCGTTCCCACGTGGAAGCCGGCCGCGTAGTCGTGCGTCTTCAGCAGATGGCGGCCCACCGCGCTCGGCAGCACGCGCAGGTCGGAGACGTCGATTCCGGTCGAGTTGAGCCCGGCGATCATCGCACGCTCGACCATCCGACACGCCGCGGGCGCCTCACGGCTCGCCACGACCCGGGCTCCTCGCGGGAGCGCGGTCCCGAGCGCGACGGCGAGCCGCGTGACCATCTCCGGCGTCAGGTCGACGTTGACGAGGCCCGACACGCTGTCGCGCTCGAACAGCCGGGACGACGCGCGTGACTCCCAGATCAGGCTCTCGTAGATCTGCGCGCCGCTCTCGACCTCCTTGTACGGGTAGACGCGCACGCCGGGCATGAGCACGCTCTCCTCCCCCACTCGCACCTCGTCGCCGAGCGCGACCCCTTCGTGCAGGCGCGTGTGCGCGCGGATGTCGCACGAGCGGCCGACGATCGCGCCCTCGATGAGCGCGCCGCGGCCGATGTGCGTCGAGGCGTCGATCACCGAGCGCACGGTGCGAGCGCGTTCGAGGAGCGTCACGCTCGCCGACAGGACGGAGTACGGCCCCACCTGCGCGTCGGGCGCGACCCGGCAGTAGTTGGAGATCAGCGCCGGCCCCTCGACCTGGTCGAGGTCGTCGAGCTCGACGCCTTCGCCGAGCCAGACGTTGCCGCGTAGGCGGATGCCCGGGATGTTCAGCTGCACGTGCTCGCTGAGCGCGTCGAAGTTCGCCTGGCGGTACTGGTCGAGGTTCCCGATGTCCTGCCAGTAGCCCTCCATGGCCATCCCGTACAGCGGGCGGCCCATCTCGAGGAGGAGCGGGAAGAGCTCCTTCGAGAAGTCGTACGGGCGGTCGGTGGGGATGTGCTGCAGCACCTCGGGCTCGAGGACGTACACACCGGTGTTGATCGTGTCCGAAAAGACCTGGCCCCAGGAAGGCTTCTCCAGGAAGCGCTCGATGCGGCCGTCCTCGTCGGTGACGACGATCCCGAACTCGAGCGGGTTCTCGACCGACTTCAGGCCGATCGTGACCGCGGCGCCCTTCTCCTTGTGGAACTTGACCAGCGCACCGAGGTCGAAGTCGCAAAGCGCGTCGCCCGAGATGACGAGGAACGTCTCGTCGAGCTTGTCCGCGGCGAGCCGCACCGAGCCGGCCGTCCCCAGTGGGGACTCCTCGACCGAGTACTCGATCTTCACCCCGATGCCCTCGCCGTCGCCGAAGTAGCTGCGGATCGCCTGCGGCAGGAACGCGACCGTGACGATCACGTCCTCGAAGCCGTAGCCGCGCAGGAGCTCGACGATGTGCTCCATGCACGGCTTGCCGACGATCGGCACCATCGGCTTCGGCTGGTTCGACGTGAGCGGGCGCAGGCGCGTGCCTTCGCCGCCGGCCATGACGACGGCCTTCACCGGCGCATCACCTGCCAGGCGGAGCGGAGGTAGAGCGCGCCGGCGGCGAGCGCGAGCCCGAGGCCCGTCCAGAAGATCCAGAGCGGCCAGTCGGTTCCCTCGGGCGTGACCATCACGAACGCGAGCGACGCGTACAGCAGCCAGGTCGCCGTCTTGCCGAGGAAGTTGACGTTGAGCTCGAAACCTTCGGGCATGAGCAGCTTGTACCCGCCGATCAGCAAAGCGTCCCGGGCGATGATCAGCGCGAGGGCGATCCAGGGGAGCCGGTCGTGCTCGACGACGAGCAGGATGACCGCGGCGTCGATCATCAAGCGGTCCGCGAGCGGGTCGGCGACGCGGCCGAAGTCGGACTCGACGCGCCAGCGGCGGGCGAGCCAGCCGTCGATCTGGTCTGTGACGCCGGCGATCGCGAAGACGATGGCCGCGGGCCAGCTCTTGCCCCCGTCAGCGGGGATGAGCAGCGCGACGAAGACCGGGATCAGCGCGAGCCGCAGGATGGTCAGCGCGTTCGGGACGCGCGCCAGCGGAGCGGACACCGCAGGGGCGGACATCATGTTCAAGGATAGAGCGCCGTGGAGGTCGCCTGATAGCGTCGCCTCGTGGCGAACCGGCTGACGATTCCCGGCTTCGTCAACGCGCACAGCCACGCGTTCCAGCGAGCGCTACGCGGCCGGACGGAAGGCGGCGACTTCTGGGCCTGGCGCGACGCGATGCTCGAGCTGGCCGGGGAGCAGACGTCGGAACGAGTCCGCACGAGCTACGAGACCGTCTATCGGGAGATGCTCGGCGCCGGGTACACCGCGGTCGGCGAGTTCCAC
>DATBGG010000186.1:0-8044 GCA_036558065.1 Gaiellaceae bacterium
GGCGGTGGAGCGCAGGTCGGGAACTTGAAGCTCCCGATCCTCGTCTGCCACGGCGACGTGCCCGTCGTCGTCAGGTACTCGTTCGTGTACCAGAACGTGCAGTCGTCGGTCGGGTCGATGGCGAGCATCGAGTAGTCGCCCCACCGGCCTGCACTGTGGGTCTGCGAGCCGGTCCCCGTGATCAGCGTCGTCTCCCCCTGAGAGAGCTGGTTCAGAGGATCGGTCGCGAGCCGACCGGCGTAACGAATGCCCGGATAGTTCGGAGCGGTGGGACCGCTCGTCGAGAATCCGACCGCCATGTTGCCGTTCTGATCCATGGCTGCAGAGCCCATCCAGCGGCTAACAGTCGTGTCCGGCTCGTACGTGCCCTGCTGGTAGATCGACCAGTTCCCCGACGACTTGCGGAGCTCGTACCACCGCACACCCGCGTGGTCGGCCCCGTCCGCGTCCACGGAGTGGTTGACCACGATCGCCTGATGGTCGCCGAAGTTCCGGTACGCCATTCGATACATCAGCCGGTCACTGAGCGTGTCGAGCTTGACCGACGTGCCCGGCTGCGGAATGCAGAGGGCGAAGTTGCAGAGACTGCCGTCGAAAGGCGCCGTCGGGAGCGGCCCCTCGTGGCTGACGTTGATCGAGCCCGCACCCGACCAGTCGACGGTCGCATTCCACACGTCGAGCCGGTCGACCGGGAAGTGCGCCGGATCCCACTCCTGCGCGTCGACCTCGATCAACGGCGCAGGCGCATTCGCCGGCGGCATCGTCGAGCCGTCGAGGTCGGCCGGAAGCATGCCGCCCCACAGGTTGGGCTCGACGGTGAACATGTCCTTGTAGAGCATCCGCACCGGCTGGCAGCCGCTCTGCATCAGCGCGTCGCGCTCGAGCGCGAAGACGCCGACCCCAGCCCAGTTGTCGCCCGGCTCGGCGAACTGGTTGGCGGTGATCATGTAGGCGTGCTGCGTCGGCCAGACGCCGAACTTCGGATAGTCGTTCAGGCTGGTCGGATGCGCGATGAACTGGTACGCGCACCACGAGCCCGTCGGGTCGTTCGTCGTCGAGTACGCGACGCACTGGTAGAACGGGCCGACCGGGTAGGTCGGGTACGCGAGCTGCGCCGCGATCCAGCGGCCCGCGAACTGGTCGTACAGAACGATCGGGTCGCCGCCGTTGCCCTCGGGGCTTCCGCAGACCGACTGCCCGGCGAACAGCGAGTACCCGGGCGTGATCCCCGTCGCAGGGGTCCCGTTCCGGTTGAAGATCTGGAACGAGAGGTTGACCCACTGCATGTAGTGATTCGGTCCGATGTCGCCTTCGGTGTCGGGCGGAAGGACGCCGTCCACGTTGTTGACGCCCTCGAAGTTGGCGATCGGAGACGGCATCAGGCCCTTCGGAGCGCTGCGCTGCAGGAGAGCGCTGCCCTGATGCTTGTTCGGGATCGACGAGCCCTCGCCTCGCGCGCGCTCGCCGAGCTTCTTGAACATCGTGTTCCAGTGGCCCGCCTTGGGATGCATGTCCCGGATGGCCGGCGTCAGCGTCCCTCTGACCGTCTGGACGCGCGGCACCGCGGACGAGTGAGCCTTCGTCGCGGCGGAAACTGCTCCAGCGGGTCGCGCAGGCGTGACGTGAAGCCTCGCGCCACTCGCTTGACTCGAGCCGTGCATCGCGGCGCCGATCGCCGCGAGCGAAATGCCAAGTGCGGCCACGGCCGCAAGAACCCATCGCATCACGAGTAAACCTCCCCTTTGTGTGCCTCGTTGATCCTGTTGTAGCAGCCGCATCTCCAATCGTCTATCGAGAACCGTCGCGGTTCGTCCCGGCTGCCGCCCTGAGTAGGGTCCGGGCGTGAGCCTCGTCGTCCAGGTGATCGTCACCGGCCTCGCCGCGGGTGGCGTCTACGGCCTGTTCGCGGTCGGCTACTCGCTCATCTACCGCCTGACGGGAGTCGTCTACTTCGCCTTCGGCGACCTCGTCGCGTTCGCCGTCTTCACGACGCTGCTCGTCGCGGCGGGCACCGGGCCCGTCAGCCAGACGAGCCTTGGGCTCGGCCGGTTCGTGCTCGGGCTCGGCGTGGGGCTGATCCTGTGCGTCGGGGTCGGAGCGGCGACGTACGTCCTCTTCATCGAGCCGTACCTGTTGCGCGGATCGACGCTCGGGTGGGTCGCCTCGACGCTCGCCATCGCGTTCGCCCTGCGCGGGATGGTCGGCGCCGTCTTCACCCGCCCCGCGTACGTCTTTCCCGACCCGTTCCACTTCGAGGGCCTCGGCCGGAACGGGATCGTTACGATCGCCGGCGCGAGCGTTCAGATCAGGTCGTTCTTCGTGATCGGGTTGGCCGCGGGCCTCGCCGCGCTCGCCGCGTGGGCGCTGGACCGCACGAAGCGGGGGCGCGCACTTCAGGCCATCGCCTCGGATCCCGAGGCCGCACGCTTCGTCGGCCTGCCCGTGGAGACGCTCGTCGCGCTCACATTCGGGCTCGTCGGAGGGCTCGCGGCAATCGCGGCCGTGGTGGCCGCTCCGTCGGCTCCGTTCACGGTCGACTCGGGCGCGCTGCTCGGGCTGAAGGGTCTCGTCGCGGCGCTGATCGTCCGCTTCGGCTCGCCGTGGGCCGCGTTCGCGGCCGGGCTCGGAGTCGGCTTGGCCGAGGCGGCGATCGACAACATGGGCGGCATCGGGCTCGGCCCGCAGTACGGAGAGCTGATCCCGCTCGCCTTCGCGCTCGGGGTGATCGCATATCGGTCGCTGCGGTCGGAGCCCGCCCCGAGCCCGGCATGAACGCAACGTCCGGAGTGCTCGGGCAGACGCGTCTCGAGCTCGCAGCGGCTGCCCGCGAGGCGCGGGCGGCCTGGAGCTGGACTGCGACGTTGTGGGTGCTCGCCTTCGTCGGCGCGGCTCTCGTTCCGCTCGTGCTGTCCACAGGACGCATGGCCGATCTGGCCGGCTTCGTCTACCTGGCGCTGGCCGCGGTCGGGCTCGGCTACGCGGTCGGGCTCGCGGGGATTCCGTCTCTGGGGCAGGGCGCGTTTCTCGGAATCGGTGCGTTCGCCGAGGCGTTGCTCCGCGCGAAGGCGGGCTGGCCGCTCCTCCCGTCGCTGGTCATCGCCGTCGGCGTGACGACCGCTGCGGGCGTGCTCGCCGGCCTCGCTACCGGGCGCCTGCGCAGCGCGTTCGTCGCCGTCAGCACCTGGATCCTGAGCTGGATCGTCCTGCTCGCGCTGACCTCGTTCCCTCGCATCTCCGGCGGTGCGCAGGGTCTCGTGCTGCCCGAGGCGACCGTCCTCGGGCACACGCTGACTCCGACCGGGCATTACCTCGTCGGGATCTCGCTCGTCGCGCTCGCGATCCTCGCGCTCGCCGTCCTCGCGCCGCGCGGGCCGGGGCTGGCGCTCGCTGCCGGGCGTGACGAGCCGGCTGCGGCGGTCGGCCTCGGCGTGCCCGTTGCGCGCCTGCGCCTGGGCATCTTCACCGCATCCGCCACGATCGCCGGCCTCGCGGGCGCCCTCGGCGTCGAGCTCGCACAGGTCGCGGACCCGTCCTCGTACGGGCCGATCCTTTCCTTCGAGCTTTTCGTCGCGGTCATTCTGGGCGGTGCGCGATTGCCGCTCGGCCCGGTCGTAGGGCTGGCCGTCATCTCCGGCTTCAAGCACCTGTCCGAGCAGATCGGAGGCCTGCGCGGATTGCCCCCGGGCCGGCTCGAGGAGATGCTGACGGGCTACGGGATGCTGCTCGTGCTCGGCCTCGGCGGGGCCGGCCTGCTCCCCGCGGCGCGGACCTGGTGGCGCAGCCGGATCCCGGCTCCGCGCGGCAAACGCACGCAGGCGGCGAAGGGCTCACCACACGTGATCGAGCAGCCGGTGCCGCTAGAAGCGCGCCGCGTGTCGAAGCATTTCGGCAGTCTTATCGCTCTCGATGCGCTCGACCTCGACTTGGAACCCGGAAAGGTGCACGCCCTGATCGGTCCGAACGGCAGCGGCAAGACGACCGCGCTTCGGGCTCTGGTCGGGGAGCTCGAGCCCGATGGGGGATCGGTCGCGCTGGGCCAGACGAGGCTCGAAGGGCCGGCGCGCCCGCGCGCGCTACTCGGGGTGGTCGGGACGCAGCAGGCGACCGCGGTCTTCGCCGATCTGACGGTGCTGCAGAACGCGCTCGTCGGCGCGGGCCTCCGGCGGCAGCACGCAGGGCCGGTCCGCACGGTGTTGCGAACCCCGAAGGCGCGCCGGGACGACGAGGTGACCGAGGGCAAGGCGCGAGCGGCCCTGAGCCTGGTCGGGCTCTTCGATCCCGATCGTCCCGCGGCAGAGCTGACCGCGCACGAACAGCGTCTTCTGATGCTCGCCTCCGCGCTCGCGACGCAGCCACGCGTCCTACTTCTCGACGAGCCCGCCGCCGGGGCGTCCGCAACCGAGCTCGACCGGCTCGCCGAATTGCTCGACGAGCTTCGCGACAGCGGTCTCGCGCTGCTCGTCATCGAGCACAACCTCCGCTTCGTGCGGCGCGTCGCGGACCAGGTGACGGTTCTCGAGGCCGGCCGCCGGATCGCCTCCGGCACTCTGGCCGAGGTCGCGACCGACGAGAACGTGCGCGCTGCCTATCTGGGACGGCAGAGCCTCTCGTGAGCCGACTCGCAGTGCTCCTCGTCGCCCTCGTGGCGCTCGCGGCCGGCTGCGGCGGCGACAACGACTCCGCCAAGGAGCAGACGCTGACGATCGCGGTCAACGCCCCCTTCTCGAAGACGCCGTACGTGGGCGAGACGATTGCCAACGGCGCGGAGCTCGCGGCTGCGAGCTCGTCGGTCGAGGCGAACGGCGTGAGGTACAAGTTCAGAATCAAGCGCTACGACACGGGGTTGTCCGCGCGGACGGCCGTGGCCAACGTCCGCCGTGCGATCGCCGACGGCGCCGTCGCGGTCGTGGACGAGGGAACAGGCGTCGACGCCTCGTGGCGGCTCGCCCATGACGCAGACATCCCGCTCGCAGTCACCTACCAGGGCGGCGAGGGTCTGATCGACCCGATCAAGCGGCCGAACGTCTTCCGGGTTGCGCCGACCGACCACGGGATGTCCTTCCGGCTCGCCGAGTACCTGATCCCGAAGAAGCTGAAGATTGCGCTCATCGTCGACGACTCGTCCTACGGGCAGGAGGGCGGCAAGGCGCTCGGCGAGTCGTTCGGCGAGAACCCGGAGGCGGTCGCGATCCGGCTCACCGTTCCGGAGGGCGCGCCCGATCTCGCGCCGCAGGTGCTTCGCGCACGCCGAGCGGGGGCGACGGCGCTTCTCGTGTGGGCGCAGCCGACCACGATCGCCGGTGTCATCTCGGCGGCGCGCTCCTCCGGCTGGAACGTCCCCGTCTACACGCCTCCGACCGGCGAGGACCCGCTCGTCCGCCAGCAGCTCGCGAACCACCCGGACTGGGTCGACGGCCTCACCTTCGCCTCGGGACGGCCGACCGCCGAGGTGGGAGCAGGCCCGTTCCTCACTTTCCAGAAGCACCTCGAGGAGAAGTTCGGCGTCCAGCCCGTCGGCGTCAAGACACCCGAGGGCGACGCCGTGATCCAGCCGCCGGACTATGCGATGTACTCGTACGACTTCGTCAACGTGCTCGTCGCGGCGATCCAGCAGGCCGGCGGGGTGGCGGACAAGCAGAAGGTGCTCGACGCGCTGAACCAGGTGACCGTCGCCGGCGCGAACGGCGACCAGCGCGGCTTCAACGAGCGCAACCACGAGGGCGTGGTCGACGACGACGTCTACTTCGGCAAGTTCGAAGGAATGATCTACGCCCCAGTAAAGGACGACCCGCTATCCCGCACGCTCGTCCCCATCGAGCAGCGGCGCTGATCCTCGCCGCGGCCGCGTGCCTCGGTGCGGCAGGGGCGGCTCGCGCGACGACGGTCTCGCTTCCATGGCCGCCGGAGGTGCTGCCGAGAACTCCTCCGCTCGCGCCGGCCGACGCCGGCGTGCTTCCGCTTCAGCCTCGGTTCGTCAGGCGGGTGGCGAACACCGAGCGCGTGCTGGTCGGCCTGGACGAGGACGGCTCGGCGAACTCGGTGAGGGTCGTTCAGAGGTCGCGGCTGAACCGGCTCGGGGACTACGTGTTCGCGATCCCGGCTCCGGTCGTCTCGGTCCTTCCCGGTCCCGGCACCGAGTCCCAGCCGGGCCAGCGGACGAACCAGATCCTGTGGCAGGGGTTCTCGCCGGGCGCGCGCGTGCTCTCGGCGGAGGCCGAGCTCCGGCTCGAGGAGAGCGCTCCGTACCTGCCGGTGAAAGTTCGAGTGGAGCGCGGCGACGGGCGAACCACGGTAATCATCGAGAACCAGACCGGCGTGCCGGCGGCCTCGTACACCGGGGACGTCGAGCCGGCGAGCCTCGCCCAGGTGCTGGCGCGGATCCGGACCGCGGTCCGCAAGAGCCTGTTTGCCGAGGGACTGAACGTCGAGCTGCGCGGACGGAAGACGCCGGTGGAGGTCCAGATCGCCGCGCCGCTGCGAGTGACCGGCGCGGTGGGAACGAGGCCGTTCTCGGCCCTGCTGGACGGCGTCGAGAAGCGAGCCGTTCGCATCACCGTGCCGGACGCGAAGCCGAAGGTTGCCTTCACCGTCCGCACGACCGCAGTGCCCGACACGGTCACCGACCGGCAGGGCGCGGCCGCGCGGCTCGCCGGCACGATCAGGCTCGAGCTCACCTATGCACGGACGAGACAGTTCGACCAGTTCCTGTCGAGCCCGGACCCGACTGGACACAGCTCAACGACGTATGTCTACCGGACGGCTGAACGCGCGTCGGCGCCGACTCCTGCCGTCGAGACGGAAGGCTCGGGCGGCCACACGATGGGCTGGATCGCGCTCGGGTTACTACTCGCCGCCGGGCTCCCGCTCGGCGCGGTCCTCTGGGCCCGCTCCTAGTTCCTCCCCGGCGGCTTTCGCGTAGGCGACCTGCAGATCCGCCGTCAGCTGCTTGAACTGGTCGATCACCTCGTCGGGCGCCGAGCCCTCGAGCACCGGGATCAGCGCGCTGAGCGAGTCGATCGCGAGCTTCGCCTGCTCGAGGTCGCGGCCGCCCGGGTCGAGCTTCGCATAGCCGAGCTGGGCGACGGTCGTGATCGTGGTCAGGAGCAGATCCGAGACCTTCATCCGCCTAATCTGCTCGATCAGCTCCTCCTGCGAGAGCTGCTCCGGCTCAGCCACGCACCGTCTCCTTGGGCCTTACTTGCTCCGCATAGATCTCCTCGAGCGAGGCACCTTCCTCGTAGCGGGCGATCTGCCGCTCGGCCGCGTTGGCGGCGGGGATCGCGAGGAGCTCGGCCGCGCCCAGCTCCGCCGCGACGGGCTGCACCCACTCGATCAGCTCCTCGACCGCCGCCCGCGTGGGGCGAACCTCGTGCGTGCGCAGGTCGATCAGCTCGCCGCCCAGGCCCCAGCGGATCGCGCGCCAGAAGTTCTCCTCGATGTCGCGGTTCGGCGGCAGCAGCAGCTCCTCGCCCTCGTCGATCGCGCGTGCGATTCGGGCGGCGAGCGAGTAGGAGAGCGCGGCGAGCGAGATCGCCTCGTCGGAGCGCGGCTGACCGTCCGAGATGCGGATCTCCACGGTCGGGAACGCGAGATGCGGCCGCACCGACCACCACATCTCGGTGTGGTCCGTGATCGAACCGGTGTCGAAGAGGAAGCGCGCGTACCGCTCAAACGCGTCCCAGCCTCCGTAGACGTCCGGCACCCCGCAGCGCGGGAAGAAGCGCGTGAAGATCTGCGTGCGCGCGGAGTGCAGGCCCGTGTTCACGTTCTCCACGAAGGGCGAGCTCGCCGAGAGCGCGAGCAGCTCCGGCAGGTACGCGCGAAGCCCGTCGCAGACCTTGACCGCGCGATCGGGCCCGTTGATCGCGACATGGACGTGGATGCCGAACGAGTTGTTCCGCCAGACGACGTAGCGCAGGAGCTCGTCGCGGAGCCGGTAGTGCGGCGTGTCGATGATGCGCTGGTCCTGCCACGGGCTCCATGGGTGCGTGCCCGTGGCGCCGAGCTCGACGCCGAGGTCGTCGGCCAGCTCGCGCAGCTGGGC
>DATBGG010000187.1:0-2375 GCA_036558065.1 Gaiellaceae bacterium
GCAGTCGCGCTCGCGGCTGCCGTCCTGGCTCCCGGTGCCGAGGCTCACTTCGGCACCGGGAAGCTGGGCTACCGCTCGACGATCAAGAAGATCGAGCCCCGAATGCCCGGCCTTCGCTTCAAGATCCTCTACGGCGACGACCAGGTCTGGCTCGACAACCGCAGCGGCAGGACCGTGATCATCAAGGGCTACGGCGGCGAGCCGTACCTCCGTTTCGGGGGCGGCGGGATCTTCGTCAACATCCGCTCGCCGGCCGGCTTTCTGAACCAGGACCGCTACGCGCGCGTCCAGGTTCCGAAGTCGGCGAGCGCAAAGGCCAAGCCCAAGTGGGAGAAGCTCGCCGGCGGGAACGTCTGGGCCTGGCACGACCACCGGATCCACTACATGAACCCGATTCCGCCTCCGCAGATCAAGGACGCGCCGCGCAAGCCACATCACGTGTTCGACTGGAAGGTGCCGGCGACCGACGGGGGCAAGCAGTTCTTCATCGCCGGGAGCCTCGACTACAGCCCGCCGCCGAAGAGCGCCTTCCCCTACGGGCTCGTCATCTCCCTCGCCGCCCTCGTCGGGGCCGGGCTGATCGGCCTCTTCGCGCTCCGCCGCGTCCTGATTCGCTCTCTCCGGTAGCGAGCTCGATCTTGCCTTCCGCTTTCCGGATGTCGGCGACGCGGACCTCGATCTCGTCGCCCAGGCGGTAGCGCCGGCCGCCTCGGCGCCCGACTAGAGCGGTGCCGAGCTCGTTCAGCTCGTAGTAGTCGCCGTGCAGTCGCCGCGCCGGAAGGAAGCCTTCGAACACCTCGCCGAAGCGCGCGAAGAGCCCCGACGGGATGAGCCCGATGATCTCGCCGGAGAACGGCTCCTCCCAGCCGCGCTCGAAGAGCGTGCGCTCCAGGAGCCAGGAGGCGCAGATGTCGTCGGCGCGGTACTCCAGGTCGGTTGCGGCGCGCTCGGTCTCTGACGTGTGTTCCGCGACCTCGTCGACGTCGCTCGGCGGCGGGTCGTCGCCTTGCCCCAGCTCGCGAAGGAGCGCCCGGTGGACGACGAGATCGGGGTAGCGCCGGATCGGCGAGGTGAAATGCGTGTACGCCACGCTCGCGAGGCCCGAGTGGCCGAGGTTGCGCGGGTCGTAGCGCGCCTGCTTCAACGCACGCAGCACGAGCGCGGGGAAGGCCTCCCTCCCCCGCCCCGCGTTCTGGACGTAGTCGGCCACGCGCTCGCTCGCCTCGGCCGCGATCCGCGCCGCCTCCGACGGGCTCAGCGCCTCCGACTTCGGCGCCGGCGGCGTCGGGACCTCGAGGTCGGCGAGCTTGGAGAGGAGGAGCTCGACGGACTGCGGCTCGGGTTGCTCGTGGACGCGGTACAGCGACTTGCTCTTGCGCGCCACGGTGAACGCGGCGACGGCCTCGTTGGCGAGGATCATCAGCTCCTCGATCAGCGCGTGGGCAGCCGGCTCGCTCTCGATCCAGGCACGCTCGACCCCGCCGCTTCCGTCGAACGCGAAGGTGGCCTCCGGGCTCTCGACGCGGAGCGCCCCGCGGGCGAAGCGCCGGCGCCGCAGGTCGGCCGAGACGCTGTCGGCAAGCCGGACCTCGTCTGCAAGCTCGTGCTGCTCCCTGCCGTCGAGGATCCGCTGCACCTGGCCGTACGTGAAGCGCTCGCGGCTGCGGATCACCGAGCGGTTGAAGCTCCGTGTCCCGTCGGGCGCGAACTCGACAGTCACGGTGAGCCGGTCCTCGTGCGGCCGGAGCGAGCAGGCGTCGTCGGCGAGGTCGTGCGGGAGCATCGGCGCGACGAGACCGGGGACGTAGACGGAGTTCCCGCGCCTCTCTGCGCCCCGATCGAGCGGCGAGCCGGCCGGGACGAAGTAGGACACGTCCGCGATGTGCACCCAGACCCGGACGCCGTCGCCCTCGCGCCGAACCGAGATCGCGTCGTCGAAGTCCTTCGCGGTGTCGGGATCGATCGTGAAGGTCGTGAGGTCGCGGAAGTCGGTGCGCCCCTCGAGGCTCGGCTCGGGCGCCTCGTGGGGCTCGAACCCCTCGCGCAGGCCCTCCTCCACGAGAAGCGCCTCCAGGACGTCCTCGATCCGCTTCGCCGAGCCGATCAGGCGGCGAACGCGCGCGCGTCCCCGTCCTTCCGTGACGTCCACGAGGTCGCCCGGACGTGCGTCGCCCAGCCCCTTACGGTCAACGGTGACCGGCGTCCCCGGCACGAAGTACGGCTCGCCCACGACGAGCTTGCCGCGCTTCTGAAGCTCGACGATCAGACTCTGAGGAAGCGGCGCATGGTGAGCGACGACCCGGCCGCGCCGAGCAGAAGCCCGAGCACGAGCACGAGGAGCGCCGTGTACTCGAACGCGATCGCGTTTACGTCCT
>DATBGG010000188.1:0-6386 GCA_036558065.1 Gaiellaceae bacterium
AGGTGATCGAACTCGGGGTAAAGGACGTAGCGCTTGTCCGCCGACTCCTGCCGCTCGAACCACTCGCGCACCTTCGGCACGTCCACGATCTCGTCGCGCCCCGACTGGAGCAGGAGCAGCGGCAGCCGCAGCCCGGTCTGCTTCGCGATCCACTTGTCCCAGAGCGCCTGCTTGAGGAAGAAGCTCGTCGCGACCTCCTTCAGCACGAGCGGGTCCTCGCGGATGAACTCGAGCCAACTCGGATTGCGCGTGAAGAGCTCGGGGCTGAGCGGGATCCGCACCTTCGAGCGCGGCCGCACCGTGCCGCCCACGACCACCTTCAGCTTCTCCGGCACCGTCAGGTCGACCTTGGCGGCGAGCGCGGGGGAGATGAGCACGAGCCCGGCCAGGAGCTCCTGCGCCTCGAGCGCGAACGTGACCGCGGGACGCGCGCCCCAGCAGCCGCCGACGAGGAAGATCGGCAGGCCGGGATGCTCGTCGCGCGCCAGGTCGACGAACTCGCGGACGTCGCCGACGAGCTGCTCCTTGCTCTCGAAGTAGCCGCGTGGCTCGGTGCTCTCGCCGGAGCCGCGGCGGTCGGTGAGGTACATCGAGTACCCGCGGCGGGCGACCTCTTGCGCGGTGTCGACGTACCAGCCGCCGTGGCTCTGGATCCCGTGCAGGTAGACGAGCGCACCGCGCTGCTCCCCGGCCGCCGGGAACAGGCGGTACGTGAGCGCCGCACCGTCCCGGGCGGCGAGCGTTCGCATTGTCTGCTCAGACGCGTCCGGCACGAAGGAATCCGACGCTAGTCCGCGGCGCAAAGGCAGTCAAGGACGCTTGAAGCCCTCCCTACAATTGCTCGATGGCTCGCAAGCGCTCGCGGCGGCGCCGCATTCTCGTCTACTCGCTCGTCGTCGTGATCGCGCTGCTCGCGGCCGCGGCCTTCCCGGCATACGGGTTCATCACGCGCGACGAGCCCGCGACCTACGCGAACAGCGCCGACGAGTTCAAGTATGGATCTGCCGGGACCGAGGCCGACCAGGGCTTCCCGTACGACATCTGGCAGGTGCTGCCGACGGTGTTCTCCGACCTGCTTCCACCCGGGCCGGGCACCGGCTGGGAGCGCTTCGGCTTCATCTACGAGCCGGGTCACGACCGGCCGATCGGAGTCAGCTTCCGAAAGAAGCCGATCGGGCTCGTCGGGATCAACTGCGCGCTCTGCCACACGGCGACGATGCGCCCGTCCGCGAACGCGCCCCGCCGGATCGTGCTCGGGGCCCCGGCGGCCCAGTTCCGCCTCGACCGCTACATCACGTTCCTGCGGAAGGTCGGCCAGGACGAGCGATTCGACGCGGACACGCTCATGCCGGCGATCGAGAAGCGGTTCCACCTCTCCCTCGCAGAGCGCGCGTTCTACCGGTACGTCGTCATCCCGGAGACGAAGAAAGGGCTCGACAAGGTCGACCGCGACTTCTCCTGGATGGACGACTGGCCCGCGCCGGGCCCAGGGCGCGTGAGCACGTTCACCGGCTGGAAGGTGCATTTCCACTTCAAGGAGGACAACGACTGGGTCGGCACGTCCGACTTCCCGTCGATCTGGGAGCAGCGCATCCGCAAGGACGTCCCGTCGCACTGGGACGGGAACAACAAGAGCCTGCTCGAGCGGAACATCTCGGCCGCGATGGCGGTCGGCGCGACGAAGGACTCGGTCGACGTGAAGGTGCTCGAGAGGGTCGGCACGTGGCTGCTCGACCTGCAGCCGCCGAAGTTCCCCGCGGGCCGCATCGACCAGTCGCTGGCCACGCGGGGCGAGCGGATCTACGAAGCGAACTGCTCGGCCTGCCACGATCCCGGCGGCGCGAGCTACGGGCAAGTCGACCCGCTCCCGCAGATCGGAACCGACCCCGAGCGCGTCAACTCCTTCACCCAGGAGCTCGTCGACGACATGAACACGCTCGGCGCCGGCAAGCCCTGGGCGTTCAGCCACTTCCGCAAGACAAACGGCTACGTGAACGGCCCGCTCGACGGCGCCTGGTTCCGCGCGCCCTACCTGCACAACGGCAGCGTCCCCACCCTGCGCGCGCTGCTCTTCCCGAAGGAACGCCCCGCGGTCTTCTTCACCGGCTACGACGTGTACGACTGGAAGAACCTCGGCTACGTCGCCGAAGGGGCCCGTGCGAGGCGCGAGGGGTTCCGCTACGACACACGGGTCCGCGGGAATCACAATACGGGGCACATGTACGGCGCCGACCTGTCCGCGGCGGACAAGCTCGCGCTGCTCGAGTACCTCAAGACGAAGTGAGCAGCCCCGAGCAGATGAAGGCGTCGCTTCGCCGCTTCATCGAGGAGTGCGTGAACGGGGGCGACCTGTCCGTGATCGAGGACGGCTACGCGGAGGGTTGGATCGACCACGACCTCGGGCATCCCGACTACGGCACGGGCCCCGAAGCCGTGCGCAGGGAGGTCACCGCCTATCGCACCGGGTTCCCGGACATCCACCAGGAGATCCACGAGCTCCGCGCCGAGGGCGACATCGTCGCGCACCGCTGGACGACGACCGGCACGCACCTCGGCGAGTTCATGAAGATCCCGCCGACGAAGAAGCGCCTGACGACCGAGGGCATGACGTTCTCGCACTTCGGGCCCGACGGGAAGATCGTCGAGACATTCAACTACTACGACCGTCTCTCGTTCATGCAGCAGCTCGGCGCGAAGGGCCTGTTCTGGGCCGTGGTCAAGCGCGCCTGGCGCTAGGCAGGGAAGAAATCGCTTCTCGTTTCCGTCTACGAGAAATAGAATCGACGGACGGCCAAAGCTCGACTGGAGGAGAGATGGCAACGACCGAGTCTCAGACTGCGACCACTCCGCTGACCCCGGAGCAGATGAAAGCGGCGGTTCAGCGCTTCATCGACGAGGCCCTGAACAAGGGCGACCTGAGTGTCGTCGAGGACAGCTATTCGGAGGACCTGATCGACCACGACAAGGGCCATCCGCACCTCGGCACGGGCGTCCAGGAGGGCAAGAACGAGATCATCATGTACCGGACCGCCTTTCCGGACATCCACCAGACGATCCACGAGAAGATCTGCGAGGGGAACACGGTCATGCACCGCTGGACGACGACCGGCACCCACCTCGGGCCCTTCCTCGGGATCCCGCCGACGAAGAAGAAGCTCTCGATCGACGGCATGACCGTCTCCCGCTTCGGTCCCGACGGGAAGATCATCGAGATCTACAACTTCCACGACCGGATGTCGTGGATGGAGCAGTTCGGCTGGAAGGGCTGGTTCTGGGCGATCATCAAGCGGTCCTGGAAGTACTAGGCGCGCAACCACGGTAGAGCGGCCGCCATGCGCGGGAGCGCAGCCTCCGCGGCCGCTTCGCCGTCCTCGATGTAGCGCTTGCCCTCGGCGAACGTCCTCAGCCGTCCTGACGGCAGGTCGGGCAGGTTCGGCGTGACGAGCACCGTCGCCGCGTCCGTCATCTCCGGCGCGAGGCGGCTCTGCATGATCTCGATCGAGCGGATGATCGAGGTCACGGCGTTCAGCGGCCGCCCGGTCTCCTCGAGCGCCTCCGCCTGCATGTCCGTCTCGGTCGACTTGTGGACGAGCTTCACCCCGACCACCGCGCCGGCCCCCATCTCGACCGCGATCTTCACCGGCACCGGGTCGAGGACGCCGCCGTCCACGACCGTGTACGGGCCGATCTCCAGCGCGGGGTAGACACCCGGGATCGAGATCGACGCGAGGACCGCCTGCCAGAGGAGGCCTCGGGTGAAGACGACCTCGCGGTGCGTGTTCACGTCCGCGGCGACGATCGCGAGCGGCATCGCCATGTCCTCGATCCGCAGGTCGCCGGACTGGCCGCGCAGGAACTTCTTGACGCCTCGGTTTGAGAGCAGGCCCTTCACCGGAACGGTCGGACGGAAGAGCGTCGCCGCGCACTCGCTGAAGATCTCGGCCGCCTCGTCCGGTGAGTGGCCCATGGCGTACAAGCCGGCAGCGGCAGCTCCAGTGCTGGTTCCTGCCAGGTAGTCGATCGGAATTCCCGCGCGCTCGAGGAGGCGGAGCACGCCGAAATGCGCGAAGCCTCGAAGGCTGCCGGCGCCGAGCGCGACTCCGACCTTGAGGCCGGCGATGTCGCGGGCGATCCAGCCGATCGCTCGGCCGCCGGCGGAGTGGAGTGGGAGCACACCGCCGCGGATCGCTTCGATGTCCGTGTTGTCGAGCTCGGGGACGTGGACGACGCCTGCCCGGTCCGTTCCGGCGCGGCCGCCCGCGTCGCTCCAGGCGCGGACGGCGTACGCCGAGCTGTCGCCGCCGACCGCCGCGCTGTCGGGGTCGCCGAGCCGAATGCGTCGCGAGTCGGCCGGGATCGGAAGCGTCATCCCCTTCGTCTGCACGAGCACGTAGTCGAATGACGAGCAGAGATCGATTGCGCGCGCGGCGAGTGCCTCGGGAGTCCGATCGGTCGCGCACACGATCTGAGCCGACGACCTGCCTCCGTCCTGCGAGCGCAGGAGCCGGCTGGAGAGAGCCTGCTCGAGCGACGGCTCGGCGAGGGCCGCGAGGGCCTCTTCGCAGTCCCCGGCCACGATCAGGAGCGTCGAGCAGCGGGTGTGCCACGCGAGGCTCGAGGCGATCGCGTAGCCGAGCATCGGCGGCGCGCCGTCGTCCTCGAGCACGGCCAGGTGCCCGGGCTCCTCGCGCAGCGTGAGCCGGTTCGTCCGCGCGAGCCGGTCGGAGAGGATCGCGCCGAGGTTGCGGAAGATGAGCGGGTGCTCGGCGGCGACGCGCTCGAAGTCGGCCTCGGTCATGACGAGCGCCTCGAGCTCCTCGGTCGCCTTCACCGTCCCGGTCGCGGGCTGGCCTGTGAAGAGCGACATCTCGCCGAGCGTCGCGCCGGGCCTGATCTGGCCGACGCTGTGCTCGACTCCGCGCCGGTCGGACACGTACACCTCGGCCAGGCCGGAGCGAGAGATGTAGATCTCCGGAGAGATCTCGCCCTCGGCGATGATCACCGAGCCGGCCGGATAGCGCCGCCGCTCGAGGCCGTCGAGGATCCGCTCGAGGTCCTCGGAGGGGATCCCGTCGAAGAAGGAGGTGGGTGCAGCCGCAACGTCGGTCATTCGCCGGACGAGAGCCCGATTCTATTGCGCGGCCGAGCGAAGTATGCTCGCCGCGTGGCGATTTCGAAGACGGGCGAGGGCAATCTCGCCGGCGCGCTCGCGAGCCTCGAGGGCGTGCCGCTGCTCGACACGATCGTGCGGCGACGGTCGCGCAGGTTTGCGCTCGGACACGATCTGGACGGAGGCCCGCTCAGCTACCGCAGCAAGCACGAGCCGGTTCCGCTGTCCATGGACGAGGAGGCGATCGTCGTCTTCGCAGGCAGCGGCATCACAGGCTTCTCGCTCGGAGAGCTCCCGTACGCGCGCGGCAAGAACCCGGCCAGCGGCGGCGGCAACATCATGGTCACGCCGTTCGCCCGCACGATCTCGAGCGCAGACGGCGTCAACTCGGCGATCCTCTTCGTGCTCAACGACGACGGCGCGTTCCAGATCCGGCGGCCCCAGGACTACAAGCGGGACGAGCTGCCGGAGCTGGTCGAGCTCGCGCACCAGCGGCGCTTCACGGAGCTCTACGAGCGGAACCGGATCAGGATCGCCGACAGCAGGCCGGTGATCCCACGGGAGGCTCCGGACACGCCGCCGTTCAACGTCTGGTCGACGAACGTCCCCGGCTCCACGTACTGCGTGATCGTCTCCGAGCCGACGACGCTCTTCTTGACCGTCCTTTTCCTGATCCTCGGCGAGGACATGGGCTTCTACCTCTTCGACGACCACAACGGCTACCGGCCCGCGGGTCTGAAGCCGTTCGCCAAGTCGAAGGGCGGGCACCTGCACGACGACCCGAACGACCTGCGCGTCGGCACGATCCTCGAGGTCGAGAGCTACCTCCTCGAGCTGACCGCGGTCGAGCAGGGCCTGATGCTGCAGAACCTCGAGCTGGCGACCGAGGCGCTCGGTCTCGGCGGCTTCCCGCACTACGGCGCGCAGAAATGGTCGTGGTTCGAGGCGCTCGGGTTCACCATGAAGGACTTCCGGCTCTCGGAGCTGATCGGCCGCGGGCCGCTCGGGACGATGCTGATGAACCTCGTCCGGAAAAACCCGGTCATCCCGCACCCGATGGGACTCGAGGTCGACGGCGAGGTGACGGTCAAGCCGTACTGCCCGCCCTGGTACTCGTCGATGGAGGAGGCGGTCTACGCGTTCGTGGACGCGAAGTACGCCGAGGGCAAGGGCGTCTACCGGGACGGCTCGGACGCGTCGGCGCTCAAGGATCCGAGCGTTGTCGGCTCGAGCGTCGACGAGTACTCGCAGGCGAACATCGACGCCGTCGTCGCCT
>DATBGG010000189.1:0-16954 GCA_036558065.1 Gaiellaceae bacterium
TTGACGACGAGCGTCCGGCCCCGGACGCCGGCGATCCCACGGGACAGGAGGGCATGCGGGGTCTTCGCGAACGACTCGGCCCGGATCGCCTCCGCGATTCCCGGTGCGATGCGCTCGAGGACGCTGGCCGTCGCCTCGGGCGTCACGTCCCGGGGGCCGAGCCCCGTGCCGCCCGTGGTGAGCACGAGCCTCGCTTCCGCGGCCAGTTCCTCGATCGCCTCGGCGATTGCGTCGCGCTCGTCCGGGACGACCCGTCGCACGACGTCGAATCCCTCTCCGGTCAAGAGCTCCTCGAGCAGGTCGCCGCTCGCGTCCTCGCGCGTGCCCATGTCGACCCCGTCGGAGACCGTCAGCACCGCGGCTTTCACTCGGAGCCTGCCTCCTCGGCGACCGGCTCGCGAGCATCTCGCACCACCGAGCCGCCCCGGACCTCCTTCACGCCCGAGAACGCCCCGTCGGGCGCGGCGTACTCGAGCCGAAACGTCAGCGCGGGAAACTCCTCGCCCGCGCGCTCGATCCAGGCGGTCGCGGGCGCGAACGCCGTCAGGAACACGTAGGTAGCGCGCGTGCGGCGGACACGGAGCGGCTCGGTCACGTCCTCGAACTCGGCGTCCCACTTCGTGCCCCAATGCTCGATGCGCCACTCGTACCAGCCCTCCTTGAGGAGCGCGGCCGGCGTCGGAGCGATCGTCTCGAACGACAGAGGCTGCTCGTCGGTGGCGACCTGCTCGACGAACGCCGCCAGCTCTTCCGTGTCGCCCCACGCCGTGAGACGGTTGCGGCAGAAGTCGGTCATTCGACCGCCTCCTTCGTCTTCTCGACCAACCTCACCTCGGACAGCACCATCCCGTCGTCGACCGCCTTCGCCATGTCGTAGACCGTCAGCGCGGCGACGCTCGCTCCGACGAGCGCCTCCATCTCGACCCCGGTCTGGGCCGTCGTCTCGGCCGAGGCGGTGATCTCGACAGAGGACTCGGACACAGACAGCTCGACGTCGACGTGCGTCAACGGAAGCGGGTGGCAGAGTGGGATCAGCTCGCTCGTGCGCTTGGCGGCCATGATCCCGGCCAGTTGCGCCGCGGCGAGCGCGTCGCCCTTCGGCAGCTCGCGGAGCCTCCGCGCGGTCGCAGGAGCCATGCGCAGGCTCGCGTGCGCCACAGCGCGCCGGCGCGAGACGTCCTTTCCTCCGACGTCGACCATGCGCACACGCCCGGTCTCGTCCACGTGGGAGAGGTCGCTCATCGCGCCGCCTTCGCCGACCACTCGTCGAGGTCCTCGAGCTGCGTCGCCAGCCACGCGCCCACGTCGTGCGTGCGCACGTGCTCGCGGATCGCGTCGCTCCGGGCACGGCGCTCCGCCTGGCCCATCTCGATCGCCGTGTTGATCGCCCGCGCCTGCTCCTCGATGTCGAACGGATTCACGGACAGCGCCCATGCTCCCAGCTCCTCGTGCGAGCCCGTGTTCTCGGACAGGATCAGGACGCCGTCGCGCTCGTTGACGAGCGGCGCCTCCTTCGCGACGAGGTTGAGCCCGTCGTAGATCGCGTTCACGAGCAGAACGTCGAACTGCTTGTACGCCGCGACGGACAGCGGGAAGTTGTCCTCGATCCGCAGGTCGACGGGAGTCCAGCCGTCGCGCTGGAAGCGGTCGTTGACGACACGCGCGGCGCGCTGGATCGCCCCGAGATACTCCGCGTACTCGGGAATGTCCTGGCGCGAGGGGTCGAGCAACGCCAGCATCCCGACGCGTTCGTGCATCTCCGGATGCGCGTCGAGGTAGTACTCGAACGCCCGGAATCCGCGAACGACGTTCTTCGACGGATCCGTGCGGTCGACCCGGACGATCAAGAACTCGGGCCGCTTCGCCTCGAGCTCCTCCTCGAGCCGCAGCACGGTTTCGCTCTCGGCGAGCTCCTCGAACTCGGAAGGATCGACCGAGATCGGGCGCGCCGTGACGAATGTCCTGCCCTCGCGGTGCGAGCAGACGCTGCGCTCGAAGTCGCAGTCCACCTGGAGCAGGTCGCGGCTCGAGCGCAGGAAGCTCCGGCGCCACCGGTGCGCGTGGAAGCCGACCACGTCGTTCGCGAGCAAGCCGTCGTGGATCGCGTATCGGATCGGTTCGGGCAGGACGCGCCAGAGGTTCGGCTCCGGCCAGGGGATGTGCACGAAGTGCCCGAGCGAGGCGTCCGGCCGCGCATCCCGGACGAACCGCGGCGCGAGATAGAGGTGGTAGTCGTGGAAGAAGACCGAGGCGTCCGGCTGCGTGTCGAGCTCTGCGAGGGTCGCCTCGGCGAAGGCCCGGTTCACCGGGACGTAGCCCTCGTCCCACGCGTGATGCAGGCCGGGGTCGATGTCCGGCGCGTACGCGAGCGCCCACAGGTAATGCTGGATGAACCAGAGCGTCGGGTTCGCGACGACGTTGTAGTACCAGTCGTAGGCCGCCGGGTCGTGTGCGACGAGACGCAGCCGGTACGGAGAGCCGTCCCGGGCAACCTCCTCGATCGCCTCGCCCTCCGACTCTGCGGCGACCACACGGTCCTCGTCGGTCATCGCGCTCGCAATCCAGGTCACGTCGTGGTGCGCGACGAGGCTGCGCAGCGCGGTCACGAGACCGCCGCCGCCACGCCGGGCAACGCGCCTGCCGTCCTCGTCGAGCGTGAACGAGACCGGGCCTCGGTTGGAGACGACGATCAGCTTTCGGCGGGCCGTCATCGGCCCGGAGCCTAGTTGAGGAGCGTTCGACGCAACATGGACTGAGCCGCCGGGCCGCGCTGCTACGCAGCCGTCCCCACGGTCTCGAGCTTGCTCTCGCCGATGTCGTTTCCGTCCAACTGGTTGAAGAGCGTGAGCCAGTCGCGCAGGAGGCGCGGCATCAGGAACCGCTCGCGCACGTCCTCCTTGCCGCGGCGCCCGCGCGCGGCCGCCGACGACGGATCGTCGAGGATCTCGCGGCACGCGTCGGCGCACTCCTCGACCGAGTCGACGAGCCAGCCGGTCTCGCCCTCCCGGATCTGGGCCTGGATGCCGCCCGCCCGGCCGCCGATCGTGGGGCGCCCCTTCCACAGCGCCTCGGTCACGGTCAAGCCGAAGCCCTCGCGGATCGACTTCTGGATCGCGGCCGCCGAATGCACCTGGAACGCGTTCACCTCGACGGAGCCGATGTTGTTCAGGTTGGACAGGATGAAGATGTCCGGGTCGCCGGCCGCGTGCGCCGCGGTGCGGTTGTAGTAGTCCCACCCCTCGGGATCGTCGTGCGCCATCGAGCCGACGAGCGCGAGCTGCACCTCCGGGTGCGTCTGGCGCACGAGCCTGTACGCGTCGATCACGCCGAGCGGGTCCTTCCACGGGTCGAACCGCGAGATCTGCGTCAGCAACGGCCGGTCGAGATGGATTCCGAACTGATCGACGACATACGCGGCGTCATCGGCCGAGAGCGCCATGTTCTTGGGCGTCAGGGGATCGATCGCCGGCGGCCAGATGATCGCCTTGCGCAGGGCGACGTCCTGGGGCACGTACTCCTTCATGTGGAAGATCGCGGCGTCGTAGCGCTCGAGCGACGGGGCGAGGAAGCCGAGCACGTCCTGGTTCGGAGTCGAGAGGTCGATGTGGCAGCGCCAGATCCAGTGCGCGGTCGTGTCCGGGAAGTGGCCGATCATGGCAGCGGGCTGCGGGTCGTGGACGATCACGAAGTCGTACTCGTCCTCGAACTCCTCGGCGTTCAGCTCGTTGTAGCGCCGGAAGATCGCCTCCTGCTGCTGGGTGAGGCCCTTCGGGTCGCCCTGCATCGCGTTGTGGATCGTCTTCGTGACGCCGAAGAACTCGTCGTCGCCCTGGATGATGCGCCACTCGACGTCGAGACCGATGTCCGCCATCAGCGGAACGAGCGCGTAGTTGATCTCGGCCACCCCGCCGCCGAACGCGGTCGCGGACAGGTGCACCACCCGCTTGCCGCGCAGCGGCTCGGCGAGCCGGTGCAGCTCGGTCATGAGACCGCGCGAGGCGATCGACGCGTAGTCCGCAAGGGACTTATGTCCGACGTTGACGAGCTGGAGCATGGCGGCTTCTCGAAAGGTTCCGCACGATACCCGCGGGATCCTGCCGGCGGGCTACGTTTCGAGCAGCTTGACGAACCGGAGGCGCGAGCCCTGGCCGTCGGCTCGCTCTCCTGCTTCGAACTCGTCGGAGACGGCGCGGATGATCGCGATCCCAAGGCCGCCCTCGGCGAGGGTCTCCTCGGTCGGCCGGTCACCCGCCGCGTCGAAGCCGGGCCCGTCGTCCGCGACCTCGACGACGAGACGGTCGGGCCGGAGCTCGTAGACGATGTCGACCATGCCTTCGCCGTCTGCGTAGCCGTGGCGGACGGAGTTGGTGCACGCCTCCGTCACCGCGAGCTTGAGGTCTCCCAGCGCCTCCTCGCTCAGAGGATGAAGGCGCGACAGCCCGCTCAACGCCAGCCGCACGAGCGTGATGTATTCGGCTTTGGCGGGGATGGTGAGACGAACCGTCTGACTCCCGACCATCGCCGCAGGTTGGGCTTCGGCAGACATCAGCTTGTGCCCCGGTAGTACCCCTGGCACTGGTTCCTTAACGTCGAGGTCACGGGTTCGTCTCCGGCGCGTCCGGCCGCGCTCCGAGCTTCGCGTGCAGGACTTTTCTCGCACGGCCGCGGACGACGGTCAAACTGATCGTCTGGCCCGGAAGCCTCGTGCTGACCTCGCGGACGACGTCGTCCGCGCTCTGGACGGCACGGCCGTCGATCGCGACGATGATGTCTCCGCCGGGCGTGATCGATTGGCCGTTGAAGGTCGCGTCGCCGCTTCCGCCGTGCATGCCGGCCTTCTCGGCCGGGCCGTCCTCGCGCACCTCGCCGACGAGGGCGCCGCGGGCCGCGCCGTAGCCGAAGTGGCGCGCCAGGCTCGGCGTCAGGTCTTCGGTCGTCACGCCGAGGTAGGCGTAGACGACCCGGCCGGTCGCCGCCAGCTGCGTCATCGAGCGCCGCGCCGCGTTGATCGGGATCGCGAAGCCCACGCCCTCGGCGCCGCCCGTCTCGGTGCGGATCTGCGCGTTGATGCCGACAACCCGGCCGCGTGCGTCGAAGAGCGGGCCGCCGGAGTTGCCGTGGGTGATCGGCGCATCGATCTGGATCGCGTCGACGACCTTGTAGACGGACGTGAGCGACGCGATCGAGCGCCTGATCGCCGACACGACGCCGGTCGAGATCGAGTCCTCGTTGCCGAAGGGGCTGCCCATCGCCGCAACGGGATCGCCCGCCCGGACGCGGGACGAATCTCCGAGTGGCACCGACGCCAGCGCGTGCGCCGACGGGTCGACCTTGAGCAGGGCCACGTCGTCGTAGACGTCCCAGCCGACGAGCGTCGCCTGCACGCGGTCGCGGTCCTTGAATCCGACGTATACGTTTTTTGCCTCGATCGTCTTCGACGTGCTGGTGTCGATCACGACGTGCGCGCTCGTGAGGATGTAGCCCGCGCTCGAGGCGATGAAGCCGGAGCCCTGGGCCTCGTGCTCGTCGGGCTTGTCGAAGAGGGAGAAGATCGTGACGACGCCGGGCGAGCGCGCCGCGTAGATCCGGGCGGGATCGAAGCGGTTGCCGGCGAGGGGCCGCGCATGAGAGATCGCCTCGTCGCGGCCCACGACGAGGTCGCTTGCGCTCGTCGGGACGTAGACGGTGCTCGTCCGCTTGTCGGTGAGACCGCTCAGCGCGCCGACGAGCAGCGCGACGATGCCTCCGACGACCGCCGCTGCGAGTGCGACGACGACGTAGGGCGAGTTCCTGCGCACGTTCGAACTGTAGCCACGGGTTTGCCGTCCGACGTGTTGTCTATTCTGCCAACGTCAGTCGAGCGTCGGAGAGGAGGTCGCCGATTGCGCGGGTAGCGACAACGTGAACACGGTTCTTCCGGGCTGGGAGGAGAGGTCGATGTCGCCGTGCATCGCCTCGGCCAGCTCGCGGGCGATCGCCAGGCCGAGCCCGCTGCCCGACGCGCGGCCGCCGGTGTCGCCGCGGTAGAAGCGCTCGAAGACGTGGTTCTCTGCCGCCGGCGCGATCCCCGGGCCGTCATCGGAAACCGTCAACGCGACGCGGTCGCCGTTCCGGCTGGCGCCGAGGACGACGCGCGTGCCCGCGGGCGTGTGCCGAATCGCGTTCTCCACGAGCGCGCGGCCAACCTGGAGGATCCGCTGCTCGTCGCCCAGGCCGGTCGCGCCGCGGTCGACTCCGTCCAGCTCCAGGTCGTGGCCGGTGCCCTGGGCACGCGCCCCGAACTCCTCGACGAGGGTCTCGACGACCTGGGCGAGCTCGACGGGCTCACGGTCGACGCGCAGGCGGCCGGCATCGAGTCGTGAGAGGTCGAGGAGCTCGCCCGCCAGCTTCGTCAGGCGATCGACCTGTTCCCGCATGCGCTCGAGGAACTCCTGCTTCGTCGCCTCGTCGAGCTCCTCGTCGACGAGCAGCTCGAGATGGCCGCCGAGCGAGAAGAGCGGCGTGCGGAGCTCGTGGGACGCGTTGGCGATGAACTCGCGGCGCGCGCGCTCGAGGCCGGCGAGGCGCTCGCGCATGCGGTCGAACGCGCGTGCGAGCTGGCCGAGCTCGTCGGGGCTGTTGTCGACGATCGGCTCGTCGAACTTCCCGCTGGCGATGCGCTCGGCGGCCTGCTCGAGCCGCCGGATCCTGCGGGCGAAGAGACGTGCTCCGACGTAGCCGAGAAGAAGCGCCGCGCCCAGCGCGAACAGCGCCGAGATGAGCAGGCGATGCCTGACGAGCGTGACGCTCCCCAGCGAGTCCTCGATGGAGCTCGAGACCAGGACGACGTAGTCCTGATCGGGAGTGGGCTCGGCCGCTTCGGCGAAGCGCCGCTCGCCGCGAGCAACGACGCCGCGCGTCGAGTCCAGCTCGTTCGCCGCCTTGCGCGCCACCGGGTCGGTGTCGGTGGCGACGGCCGAGCCGCCCGCGCCCTGATCCGCGATGACGCTCAGCGAGAGCGGCGTGCGGTTGTCGACGCTGAGGATGATCACGCGGGTGTTGCTGGCCGCCGCATAGCTCGCCGCGAGCCCCTTCGGCGTGTCCGACGGCTTGCGATGCGGCCAGTACTGGGTGATCTGCCTCGCCACCTCGGCGACCTGGTCCTGGCGAGAGCCGACCAGGCGGTCCTCGAGCGAGGGGGTCACGATCAGGTAGACGAACGCAAGGACCGCCGCCACGACAAGAACGAGAGCCAGGCTGAGCCGGGCGCCGACGGTCTTCAGGTGTCTCATTGCTCTCGGAGCCTGTAGCCGGCGCCGCGGACGGTCAGGATCAGCTCGGGCTCACTCGGGTCTTCCTCGAGCTTCTCGCGCAGATGGCGGACGTGGACGTCGATCGTGCGCGGCTCGCGGTACGACGAGTCGCCCCAGATCGCCTGGAGCAGGCCGCGGCGGCTGAAGACCTTGCCCGGCTGGGCGACAAGCGTCCGTAGCAGCTCGAACTCGACGTAGGTCAAGTCGAGCGACCGGCCGTCCACCCGGGCCTCGCGCCGGTCCGGGTCGAGCGTCACCGGGCCTGCGACGAGAGGCTCGGCCTCTCCGGCGTCGCGCCGCGAGGCGCCCGCGCGGCGGAGCAGGGCGCGGACCCGGCTCCGGAACTCACGGATCGAGAACGGCTTCGTGATGTAGTCGTCGGCGCCGAGCTCGAGGCCGAGGACGGTGTCGAACTCGTCGTCGCGCGCCGTGAGCATGATGATCGGCACGGAGCTCTCCGCCCGGAGCCGCTTGCAGACCTCGAGCCCGTCCAGCTTCGGCAACATCACGTCGAGAACGACGAGGTCGACCGTCTCCGCGCCGAACAGCCGCAGCGCCTCTTCGCCGTCGTAGGCGGCGACGACGCGGAACCCGTCTCGTTCCAGCGGATACGTGAGCAGCTTCTGAACCGATTCCTCGTCGTCGACGAGGAGGATGGTGGAGGAGTCGGGCATTCCGCCTAATTGTGCCGGGGCCGTCCCTACTATTGCCTCCCAATGGCCGCCCATCAGCCTTTCCGGCAACGGCGCCGGCCGCGTCCCGGGTCGCTCGATGCACCGGTGAACAGCCGGATGTACCGGGGAACGTGGCTCCTCGTCGGGATCCCGCTCCTGATCTCGGCGTTCACGGTCTCGCACCCGCAGCCGTTGAGCGCGCCGACACTCCAGCCCGACTTCGACGGTACGACGGCGGCCTTGACTGCCGACGCCTTCGTCAACAACAACCCGCTCCGCGTCCCAGGCACGTCTGACGCACAGGACGCCACCGACTGGGTAGCAGAACGCTTCGCGCAGTACGGCCTACGGACCCAGCGCGAGCGTTTTCACGCGAAAATCCCGGGACGCGGCACCGTCCAGCTCGAGAACCTCATCGCGCTGCGCGAAGGACAGTCGAACCAGATCATCGTCGTCCTTGCGCACCGCGACAACAGCGGCGCAAGCCCTGGCGCGAACGACAACGGCTCCGGGACCGCCGCTCTGCTCGAGCTCGCCCGTTCGTACGCCACGCCCCGCGCGCCTCCGCGCTCGCCCGAGCCGAATCACACGATCCTCTTCCTGTCCACCGACGGCGGCGCTTTCGGCGGACTGGGAGCGACGTACTTCGCGGAGCACTCCCAGTACCGCGAGCGTGTCGTCGCCGTCGTCAACCTCGATTCGATCGGTGGAAACGGCCGCCCGCACCTCGTCTTCGCGGGCGACGAGCCCCGATTCGCGTCTCCCGCTCTTGTTCGAACCGGAGCCGCACGCATCGTGGAGCAGACAGGCGTCGGGCCGACACGTCCGAGCGCGCTCAGCCAGCTCCTCGACCTTGCGTTCCCGCTCAGCCTTCACGAGCAGGCGCCGTTCGTCGGTCGAGACGTCGCCGCGCTCACCCTCACCTCAGGGGGTGACCGCCCGCCGTCCGCCTTCGGAGACACTCTCCAACGGCTGAACGACAAGCGCCTGGCCGAGATCGGACGCTCCAGCCAGGCGCTGCTCTTGTCCCTCGACGGCGAGGTCGAGCTCGCGGAAGGCACGTCGAGCTACGTCTACCTCGGGGCGCGGGTCGTCCGCGGGTGGTCGATCGTGCTCATCCTGTTCACGGCCCTGCTCCCGTGCCTCGCGGTGATCGTCGACCTCTTCGCGCGGCTCCGGAGACGCCACATTCCCCTGGCGCCTGCGCTGCGCAGCCTCCGCAGCAGGCTCCTCTTCTGGATCTTCGCGGCATTCGTGTTCGAAGCGTTCGTCTACCTCGGCGCCTGGCAGACGGGGGCAGCGCGTCCGCTCGCGCCCGAGCTTTCGCCGGGGACGGACTGGCCCGTCGTCGCAATCGTCGTTTTCACGTGCTTTCTGGCAGTCGGTTGGCTGATCGCGCGCGACCGGCTTATTCCGCGCCGCCCGCTCGGAGACGGCGAGGAGCTTGCGGGACAGGTCGCAGCGCTGCTCGTGCTCGCCGTCCTCTCGCTGCTCGTCGTCGCGATGAACCCCTACGCGGTGATCTTCGTCCTTCCGTCGCTGCACGCCTGGATCTGGCTGCCGCAGGTGCGCGGCCGGCCGGCTCCACTGCGAGCCGTGGTTCTCGTCGCCGGGTTTCTCGGCCCTCTCGTCCTCGTGGGATCGGTCGCGGGCCGGCTCGGCCTCGGCTTCGACGCCCCTTGGTATCTCGCTCAGCTCGCCGCTGTCGGGTACGTCCGGTTCCCGGCGCTTCTCGTCGCCGCCGCGTGGCTCGCCGTCGCCGCCCAGCTGGCGGCGATCGCCGCCCGCCGCTACGCGCCCTATCCGAGCGCCGGCGAACGGCGGAATCTCGGGCCGGTCCGTCGCCTCGTTCGCAGCGCGGTGCTGACCGTCGGCCACCGCCACCGGCCCGAGGAAGAACGGCGTGCAACCGGGCCCTAGAGCCTGAGAAAGTCGACCGCCGCGCCCGGGGCCAGGCTCCCGTGGCCGCGCGCGACGAAGACGAGCGCGTCCGCTCCCGCCGCACGCGCGATCATGTGCGACTCGCGCCCGGGCAACGGCTCGACAACGACACCGTCGGAACCGGCGACCAGCCGCGCGCGAACGAGCTCGTCACGGCCGGGGCTCCTTCTCAGCTCGGCGCCCAGGGCGCCACGCTCGAACCGTGGTAGCGGGTCGGCAACGCCCTGCAGCGCGAGCAGCGCAGGCCGCACGAAGAGCTCGAAGCCGACGAGCACCGAGACCGGGTTCCCCGGGAGCCCGAACACGAGCCGCCGCCCGGACACGCCGAACGAGATCGGCTTCCCCGGCTTGACCGAGACCCCCCAGAACACCTCCTCGACGCCGAGCTCGCCCAGGGTTGCCCGCACGAGGTCGTGTGGGCCGACCGAGACGCCGCCCGAGGTGACGAGCAGGTCGCCGTCGAGCCCTCGCGCCAGCGCCTCGCGGTGCGCCTCGGCTTCGTCCTCGACCGCGCTCAGCCGTTCGACCTCGGCGCCGGCCGAGCCGAGCTGGGCCTCGAGCAGGACCGAGTTCGCCTCGTAGATCTGTCCGGGCTGGAGCGGCTCGCCGGGAGGGCGGAGCTCGCTCCCTGTGGCCAGCACGGCGGCCCGCGGCCGACGCGCCACGCGCACCTCGGGTCGACCGGCAGCCGCCAGGGCGGCGAGCTGGGCGGCTCCGAGCCGCACACCGCGTTCGACGACGACGTCACCGCGGCGCATGTCTCCGCCGGCAGGACGCACATTGGCGCCGGGGTCCACCGAATCCGCGACCTCGATGCTGTTGTCATGTTCGACAACATACTCCAGGGGAATGACGGCATCCGCTCCGTCCGGGACGACGCCTCCGGTCGAGATCCCCATCGCCTGCCCCGGCTCGAGTGCCCGCGGCGCGGGAGACCCGGCGGCGATGCGATGCACCACCGGCAGGCGGCCCGGCGTGTCCTCGGAGCGCAGCGCGAAGCCGTCCATGGCCGAGCTGTCGAACGGCGGGAGATCGACGGTGGCAGTCGCGGGCTCGGCGAGGACTCTCCCGACCACAGCCGCCAGCGGAACCGTCTCGGCCGGAAGCGGCTCGACCCGCTCCAGGATCAGCTCCTGCGCCTCGCCGACCGAGATCAGATTTCGCGTTGACGCGGCCACTTCGCCCATAAGCTACTGCGCGATGGAAGAGACGATCGGCGGCCGGTATCGCCTCGAGCGGCAGCTCGGCGCGGGGGCGATGGCCGAGGTCTGGCTCGCCCACGACACGCAGCTGGGACGCGAGGTAGCTGTCAAGCTCCTGCGCGGCGACGCCGACCCAGCGCGTTTCGAGCGCGAAGCGCATTCAGTCGCCGCGCTCTCACACCCGAACATCTCCCGCCTCTACGACTACGGTGAGGCGGGCGGGCGTCCGTACATGGTGTTCGAGCACCTGCCCGGCGGCACGCTCGAAGACCGCTTCCAGTCGGACACGCCGCTCGAGGACGCCGAGACCGAGCGCATCGCCGCAGAGGTCGCCTCGGGGCTCGCGCATGCCCACGAGCGGGGGCTCGTCCACCGAGATCTGAAGCCGGCGAACGTGGTCTTCGACGACGAGGGCCGCGCCAAGATCTCGGACTTCGGGATCGCTCGCCTCACCGGCGCCGACACGCTGACCGAGGCGGGGACGCTGATCGGAACCGCGGCCTACATGTCGCCCGAGCAGGCGGCGGGGGAGCCCACCACTCCAGCGAGCGACGTCTACAGCTTCGGGGTGATGCTCTATCGCATGCTGACGGGACGGCTCCCGTTCGAGTCGTCCAGCGCGGTCGACCTCCTCCAGCGCCGGCTGCACGAGCTGCCGCCGCCGATCTCCGCGCTTCGAGCGGATGCGCCTCCAGCGCTCGCGACAGTCGCCGAAGAGGCGCTCTCCACGGATCCGGCGGACCGGCCGGCGGATGGGCGCGCGCTCGGCGAGCTCCTCTCGGGCACGGCCGCTCCGACTGTCGTCGTCGGGCCGGGAGCGGGCGCTGTCACCCAGGTGCTGAGCCCGGCTCCGGGCCGGCGGATCTCGCCGGTCGCAATCGGATTGATCGTGCTGGCCGTGCTCGTCCTCGCCGGAGCGGGGCTCGCGCTCATCCTGACCGGAGGCTCGGGCTCCGAGACTCCGACTCCGAGCAACTCGACCGTGAACGAGCCGTCGACGCAGGCTCCTCCTCCGCCGCCGCCCCCTCCACCGCCTCCACCGCCGCCGCCCCCTCCACCGCCTCCACCGCCGCCGCCCCCTCCGCCGCCTCCACCGCCGCCGCCTCCACCTCCTCCTCCGCCCCCACCTCCCCCACCTCCGCCGCCGCCACCGCCTCCACCGCCCGAGCCTCCACCGCCGGCGTCACCACCACCACCGCCGCCTCCGGGCTAGGCTCCCGTGGCCGTGATCTCGGTCGTCGTCCCCGTCCATGACGAGGAGCTGAGCGTCGCGCTCCTCTACGAGCAGCTCGAGTCCGCGCTCGAGCCCGTCGGCGAGCAGTGGGAAGCGGTCTTCGTCGACGACGGCTCGCAGGACGGGACGTTCGGCGCGCTCACCCGGCTCCACGCCCGCACGCCGAACACGACCGTCGTCCGCATGCGCCGTAACTTCGGCAAGTCGGCCGCGCTCGCGGCCGGGTTCGCCCAGGCGCAGGGCGAGATCGTCGTCACGCTCGACGGAGACCTCCAGGACGACCCCGCCGAGATCCCACGCCTGCTGGCGAAGCTCGACGAGGGCTTCGACCTCGTGACCGGCTGGAAGACGCGGCGCCGCGACCCGCTCCGGCGCCGGATCGTCTCGCGCATCTTCAACGCGGTCACCGGCCGGGTCTCGGGCCTGCGCCTGCACGACATGAATTGCGGGCTCAAAGCCTACCGGGCCGAGGTCGTCCACGGCATGGCGCTCTACGGCGAGCTCCACCGCTTCATCCCCGTGCTGGCGCACTATCGCGGCTTCCGCGTCGCCGAGCTCCCGGTCAACCACCGGCCTCGGAAGCACGGCGCCTCGCGCTACGGGCTCGAGCGCTACCTGCGCGGCTTCCTCGACCTGCTCACGGTCACGTTCATGGGCCGCTACCGGCACCGGCCGCTTCACCTCTTCGGCGGGCTCGGCTTCGTCCTCGGCCTGCTCGGGACCGCGATCCTCGTCTACCTGACCGTGCTCAAGGCGATGGGGCACGCAATCGGACAGCGGCCGCTTCTGACCCTGGGCGTGCTGCTCGTCGTGGTCGGCCTCCAGTTCTTCTCGCTCGGGCTGCTCAGCGAGATGGTCACGAGCCATCACGAGGAGCGGAGCGGCGCGGCCGACCGGGAGCGCGCGCAGGTCGAAGAAGTGCTCTCGTAGCTTGCGCGTCCTCTACTTCGGAACGTACGAGCGCGACTACCCGCGCAACGCGCAGGTGATCTCGGCGCTGCGCGGCGCGGGCGTCGAGGTGATCGAGCATCACGAGCCGGTCTGGGAGCACCGCCGCGACAACTGGGCCGTCCGCTGGACGGTGGCGTTCCGACTCTTCCTCGCGGAGCTGCGCCTGCGGTTCACGAAGCACGACGAGTTCGACATCGTGCTCGTCGGGTACCCGGGGCATTTCGACGTTCCGCACGCGCGGCGGGTCGCCGGGGCGCGGCCCCTCGTCTTCAACCCGCTGATCTCGCTCCACGACACGCTCGTCGGCGACCGCAGCCGCTTCAGGGAGGGCTACTTCGCAGCCCGCGTGCTGTCGATCGTCGACCGCCACGCCCTGCGCGCGGCCGACCTCGTCGTCGCCGACACCGAGGCCAACGCGGACTTCCTCGCCGAGCTCGGAGAGCTGCCGCGCGAGCGCGTGCAGGTGTGCCTCGTCGGCGCCGAGGACCGCCTCTTCCACGCGGGCTGGCGCCCCGACGAGCCGTTCCGCGTCCTCTTCGTCGGCAAGCTGATCCCACTGCACGGCCTGGAGACGATCCTCGAGGCGGCACGGCTCGCTCCGGAGCTGGAGGTGCGGATCATCGGCAGCGGACAGCTGAACGACCTGATGGAGGACCTGCCGCCAAACGTGGAGTGGGTGCAGTGGATCGAGTACGACGAGCTGCCGCGCGAGTACTGGGGCGCCGGCTGCGCGCTCGGGATCTTCGGGACGTCCGACAAGGCACTACGCGTGATCCCGAACAAGGCGTACCAGGCGCTGGCGTGCGGGACGCCGCTGATCACCGGCGACACGCCCGCGGCGCACGAGCTGATGCGCGACGGTGAGACTGCGCTCCTCGTTCCGCCGGGCGACCCGGACGCGCTGGCCGCGGCGATGAGGCGGATCGCCGGCGATCCCGATCTCGCGCAACGGCTGAGCCGTGCGGGGCGAGCCGTCTACGAGGAGCGCGCGAGCGAGGAGGTGCTGGGCGAGCGGTGGCGGAAGCTGCTCGAGACGCTCGTTTCCTGAGGCCGCGGCCGAAGGTGCTCCTCTGGGTCGCGATCGGGGCGTTCACGATCGGCTTCGGCGCTCTCTCGATCCTGCGCTACCGCGCGTACAACACCGGACGCTTCGACCTGGGGAACATGGCGCAGGCGGTCTGGTCGACGGCGCACGGCCATCCGCTCGCCGTCACGAACCTCCAGGGCGACCAGGCCTCGCGGCTCGGCTCGCACGTCGACCCGATCCTCGTTGCGTTCGCGCCCCTGTGGTGGATCTGGCCGAGCCCGAACATGCTCGTCGTCGTTCAGGCGCTCGCGATCGCGCTCGGCGCGCTACCCGTCTTCTGGCTCGCGCGCAAGCACCTCGGCTCGGAGCGCGTCGGCTTCGGGTTCGCGCTCGCGTACCTGCTCTATCCGGCTGTCCAGTGGCTGGCCTTGAACGAGTTCCACCCCGTCGCGCTCGCCTGCCCACTGCTCCTCTATGCGTTCTGGTACCTCGACGAAGACCGGCTCGTCGCGTTCGGGATCTTCGCGGTACTCGCCGCGACGACCAAGGAGGAGATCCCGCTCGTGATCGCCGGGATGGGCCTCTGGTACGCGCTCTCGCGGCGGCGCCGGCTCGAGGGCGGCGCGATCGCCGCGCTCGGCGTCTTGCTGACCGCGATCTCCGTGAAGATCGTCCTGCCGCATTTCAACGAGGGCGCCTCGTCGAGCTTCTACGACCGCTACGGGGCGCTCGGCAGCTCGCCGGGCGCGATCCTGACGACCCTGTTCACGCACCCCGGCCGTGTGTGGACGACCGCGCTCGACCACGGCGGCGCCCACTACCTGCTCGATCTGTTCCTGCCGCTGCTCCTGCTTGCGCTCGCTGCTCCCCTCGTGCTCGTGGCGGCGCTCCCGGAGCTCATGCTGAACCTGCTCTCCGCGACCCCGACCCAGGACTCGATCCACCACCACTACACAGCGGGACTGATCGCGCCCCTCTTCGCGGCAACGATCCTCGGCGCCGCGCGGCTGACGCGAACGAGGACGAATCTCCGCCTGCCGCTGGCGATGGCCGCGGTCGCTGCGATGGTCGTCGCCAACTACGCCCTCGGCGCGGTACCGGTCTGGCACAAGCTCCCCGAGGGCCAGCGCTACGAGGCCTACGCCTCGCACGTCGCGACACACGACCGGGTCACCGACCGGGCGCTCCGCCTGATCCCCGACGACGCGGTGGTCAGCGCGACGAACTCGCTCGGCTCGCACCTCTCCGCGCGCCGGCGGTTTCTCAGCTTCCCGTACATCGAGGACGCGCAGTGGGTCGCGGCCGACGAGACGCAGCCCGGCTATGCCGACCGCTGGGACCCGTTGGCGACGGCGACCGACCTGGCCGCTTTGCGCCGCAACCCGGACTGGCGGCTCGTCTTCTCCGAGGACGGCGTGCTCGTCTTCAAGCGCAGGACGAGCAGGACATAGAGTGCGAGCAGGGCGACGTTACGCAGGACGACAAGCCAGGTGATGCTCTCGAGCTGGAACACGTGGCTGTAGTGGAAGAACCAGATCTGCGCGAGGACGAGCGACGCGCCGACGATCGCCACCGCGGCAATCCCGGTCCGGCCGGGAACGAGCAGCACCAACGGGATCAGCCAGACGACGTACTGCGGGGAGACGAAGCGATTGAAGACGAGGAACGCGGTGACCGCGGCCGCCGACGCGATCAGGAGCCGCTCCGCGTTCCGCGGCCCGCGTGAGAACAGGAGCCAGACCGCGGCAACCGCCGCCAGCTGGAGGATCGAGCTCAGCGTCGCGAGCGCATCGGGAAACGACCCGGCCAGATCGCGTGTCACCGCCCCGGTCGTTCCGCGCACGACCGCTGCGTCGTAGACGCCGAGCTGATGCGCGGCGAGCAGGATCGCGGCGCCGACGCTCTCGATCTGCAGCCCTCTCGACGACTGTGCGTGGAAGCTGTCCCAGAGGCCGAGCGGCGCGAGGACGGCGAAGGGGAGCATGACGAGAACGATGACCCCGACCAGCACGGCGAGCGAGCGCAGTGCCCGGTCGCGGCCCACGGTCGACCAGACGTAGATCGCCGCGAGCGGGACGAGCACGAGCGGATACAGCTTTGCAGTGACCGCCAGTCCGAGCAGCCCGAACGCGAGCAGCTCACGCCGCCGCAGCAGCGCCGCCAGGGCCCCCACGGTCAGAGCCGCGGGAAACAGGTCATACGTGTTGAGCGAGATCGGGCCGACCGCGAGCGGCGACAGCGCAAACAGCCCCGCGGCCGCGTAGAGGCGCCGGCCGCGCACACCGATCGTGACGAGCACGAGCACGACCGCGAAGAGCGCCGCGATGCCGCAGAGCGCCATCAGCGTCTTGAACGCCGCGTTGTAGAGACCCCCGGGCAGCACGGCCGGCGGCATGAAGACCGCGAACGCGCCGGGCGGATACTCGACGAAGACGTCTCGGTAGGGCAGCTCTCCGCGAAAGAACCGGTCGGCGTAGATCCCGTAGAGATGAACGTCGCGGTAGCGCTCCGCCCTGAAGAGGCCGCCGTCCGGCACCGCGCACGCGAGCAGGAACACCGGCGCGGCGAGCGCCGTCACGCGCCCGGCGAGCTTCACGCTACGGCGGCGACGGCGGGGGCGGAGGAACGGGCTC
>DATBGG010000190.1:0-5321 GCA_036558065.1 Gaiellaceae bacterium
GACGCCGACTCTATCCGGTGTGTAAGTGCATACTGCGTATACATGCGGACGAGGGTCTTGATCGCGGGCGCGGCCGGCCGCGACTTCCACAACTTCAACGTCGTCTATCGCGGACGTGACGAGTACGAGGTCGTCGCGTTCACGGCGACGCAGATCCCGGACATCGCCGGGCGCATGTACCCCGCTCTGCTCGCGGGCGACCTCTATCCGGACGGCATCCCGATCCGGCCCGAGGCCGAGCTCGAGGACCTGATCCGCGAGCACGAGATCGACGAGGTCGTCTTCGCCTATTCGGACGTGACCCACGAGCACGTGATGCACATCGGCTCGCGCGCGCTGGCGGCGGGGGCAGGCTTCAAGCTCCTGTCGCCGCACGACACGATGATCGCGTCGACCAAGCCGGTCGCCGCGATCTGCGCCGTCCGCACGGGCTCCGGCAAGAGCCAGACGACCCGCCGCGTGGCCGAGCTCTTCCGAAACGACGGCAAGCGGGTCGCCGTCCTGCGCCACCCGATGCCGTACGGCGACCTGACGAAGCAGGTCGTCCAGCGCTTCGAGCGCTACGAGGACCTCGAGGCCGCGGACTGCACGATCGAGGAGCGCGAGGAGTACGAGCCGCATCTCGCCGAGGGCAACCTCGTCTTCGCCGGGATCGACTATGCGGCGATTCTCGATGCGGCCGAGCAAGAGGCGGACGTGATCGTCTGGGACGGCGGCAACAACGACACGCCGTTCATCAGGCCGGACGTGCACATCGTCGTCGTCGATCCGCACCGGCCGGGACACGAGCTCCGCTACCACCCGGGCGAGACGAACCTGCGCATGGCGCACGTCTGCGTCGTGAACAAGGTCGACAGCGCGCAGCAGGAAGGCATCGACGCGGTGCTGGAGTCGATCCGCACGGTCAACCCGTCCGCCGATGTCGTCCTCGCCGCATCGCCGTTCCACGTCGAAGGGGACGTGTCCGAGATCGCCGGCAAGCGCGTGCTCGCGATCGAAGACGGCCCCACGCTCACGCACGGAGAGATGACCTACGGCGCGGCCGTGCTCGCCGCGAAGGCCAACGGCGCCGCCGAGCTGATCGACCCTCGACCCTGCGCGGTCGGCTCGATCGCGGCCACCTTCGAGGAGTACCCGCACGTCGGCGCGCTTCTGCCGGCGATGGGCTACGGCGAGAAGCAGCGCGAGGATCTGCGCGAGACGATCCGCCGCTGCGACCCGGATCTCGTGCTGATCGGGACGCCGATCGACCTGCGCCGCCTGATCGACTTCGAACGCCCTGCGCTGCGCGTCACCTACAGGCTCAACGAGCTCGGTGACCGCACCCTGGAAGACGTTCTCGCCGAGCAGGGGCTGATCGGCGAGCGAACGCCGGTCGGTTGAGCCTCGTAATCGCCCTCGGCGGTAACGCGCTGGGGGCCGGGACGGCCGCGCAGCAGCTCGACACGCTGCGAGACACCTGCGCCGCGATCGCGCCGCTCGTCCGTGAAGGCGAGGTCGTCGTCACGCACGGGAACGGCCCGCAGGTCGGCAACGAGCTCCTCCGTCAGGAGCGCGCCGCCGACGAGGTGCCGCCCCTCCCGCTCTACCTCGCGGTCGCCCAGACACAGGCCGAGATCGGCGCGATGATCGAGACCCAGCTCTCGGGCGCGACCGGCCGGCCGGTCGCCTGCCTCCTGACGCACGTCCATGTTGCAGAGGAGGATCCGGCGTTCGAGCGCCCGACGAAGCCGATCGGCCCGTTCTACTCGGACGACGAGGCGCACACTCTTCGCCAGCAGCGTGGCTGGCAGCTGGTCGAGGATGCGGGGCGAGGCTTCCGCCGCGTCGTTCCGTCGCCGCAGCCGCTGGACATCGTCGAGCTGTCCTCGATCCGCGCGCTGCTCGAGACGGGCGCGATCGCGGTCGCCTGCGGCGGCGGCGGGATTCCGGTCGTGAGCCGCAACGGCTATCTGAAGGGGATCGACGCGGTGATCGACAAGGACCGCGCCTCGGCTCTCCTCGCAGAGCGTCTCGGCGCCGAGAAGCTCGTGATCCTGACCGAGGTGCCGTCCGTCTACCGTCATTGGCGGAAGTCGAACCAGGAAGAGGTCCGGGAGCTCTCGATCGACGACACCGTCGAGCTCCTCCCAGAGCTTCCCGAGGGGTCGATGCGACCGAAGCTCGAAGCCGCGGTCGCTTTCGCGCGAGCCGGCGGCGAGACGCTGATCACGTCCTCAGCGGCCTTGTCCGACGCGCTCCGGGGCGAAGCGGGCACCACGATCCATCGGTAGCGGCATGCCCGGCCCGAGCCCAACCGAGCCGAGCCGGGCATGCGCTTGACGAATCGCTACTCGAGGCCCTTCTGCTTGGCGATCGCACCCGCGATCAGATCGCCGGTCATGAACATGTGCTCGTAGGCGGCGTCGTAGGTCGCGGACGCCTTCCTGTAGTTCCCGGCCGCATAGGCGTCGAGCTGCTGCTTCAGCTCGAAGATGTGCCCGAGCAGGTCGCTTCGCACTGCTGACTTGGGCAGCCCGGTCGCGCCGGCGAGGAAGTCGCCGAAGGTCACGGTGTACTGCCTGAGGTTCGCCACAGCCTTGTTCTGGCCGCTCCTGTCCTTCTTCGCGAGAGCCTTGGTGTAGGCGACGAAGAACCTGATGTGGTCGCGCCACATGAACTTGCCGTTGAGGAACGTCCGGCCGGCCTTGGCACCGTAGATCGAAGCGACCGCCTTCGACAACGCCACCGAGTTGCGGTCCAGGGCTTTCGCGGTGGCAGGGAACGAGCTCGAGCCCTTGACCCCTGCGTTGGTTGCGTTCATCGCGAGCACGGCGTGCTGGCCGAACAGCCGGTCGAGCGTGACGCGCAGGTCGGCTTTCGAGAGCGTTGCCGCCGACGCGTGCATGGCGTGCATCGACTGGTGGGCGCCCATCGACTGGGCGTGCGACGGCTGGGATGACGCGATCACCCCCGTTGTGAGCGCACCCGCGGCAAGGAGCGCGGCGCCCGCTACGACGATCCAGCGTGTGATCCTGATCTGCATTCGGAGACCTCCTGGTCGTTTGCGCCGCTGATTCGCAGCGCGCCACCGGCCGGTTCACCGAGGTCTCCCGTTATCGTCACGTCGGCTTCCATGTTCGGCCTCGACGAGTTCCTCGCTTCGTTCTCCGACGGCACGACGCTCGTGCTCGTGATCGGCGTCGCGATCCTGCTCGGCCTGCGCCACGCCACCGACCCCGACCACCTCGCTGCCGTGACGGCCCTGATCGCCACGAAGCGCGACCGGGCAGCCCGCAGCGCGGGCAAGCTCGGCTTTGCCTGGGGCCTCGGCCACGCGACGACGCTGTTCGCGTTCGGGCTCCCGATCTTGCTCTTCGAGGCCTACGTGCCGGAGCCCGTCGAGCGGGGCGCTGAGACCTCGGTCGGGCTCCTGATCATGGGGCTCGCGATCTGGCTGCTCGTCCGCTGGCGACGAGGCCTGTTCCACGTGCACCTGCACGAGCACGGAGACGGCCTCCACGCCCACGGCCACACGCACACCGGCGACGGCCACGCGCACGAGACGGGAAAAGCCCGGTCGCCGCTCCAGGCCTACGGCATCGGGCTGATCCACGGGATGGGCGGCAGCGCTGGTATCGGCGTGCTCCTGCTGGCGACGATCCACTCGCATGTCGTCGGCGTGCTCGCGCTCGCCCTGTTCGCGCTCTTCAGCGCCGTCTCGATGGGGCTGCTGACGACCGGGTTCGGGCTCACGCTCGCCAGCCGGCCGGCGCAGCGCTCGTTCGCCCGGATCGCTCCCGCTCTCGGCTTCCTGAGCCTCGCCTTCGGGCTCTGGTACGCGCTGGGAGCACAGAATCTCCTGCCGTACTATTTCTAGTCCGAACCGGATCGGCGCCCAGGGCGAATAAGACGAAGCCCAGATGAGCAACGACCCACACGACCTCCTCGCCGCCTACGCGCTCGACGCGCTGGCCGACGACGAGCGGGAGCGCTTCGAGCGGCATCTCTCCGAGTGCGCAGATTGCACGGAGCAGCTCGCCCTGCTCCGAGAGCCGGTTGCTGCCCTCGCGTACGCAGCAGAAGGACCGGTTCCTCCGGAAGAGCTGCGCGACCGGATCGTTGAAGGAGCGCGCGCAGAGCCACGCGCCGCCGTCATCAAGCTTCCGAGGCGCAACTGGGCGCTCGGCACAGCTGCCACCGTCGCGGCCGCCGCGGCCTGCCTGGCGATTGGGCTCGGGATCTGGGCGAACTCGCTCTCGAACTCGCTCGATCGCGAGCGAAGCGCGAGGGCGGCGATCGACCAGCTCCTCGCCGAGAACGCAACGGCCAAGCCCCTGATCGGCGCGAACGGCTCGCTGATCGTCGCCCGCAGCGGGCGGGCCGCCCTCGTCGTCTGCGGGCTCGCGGAGGCGCCGAGCGCGAAGACGTACGAGGCGTGGGTGATCACCGGAAAGTCACCGGAGTCCGCGGGCCTGTTCCGGGGCGGGAGTGGCTGCAGCCCACATGTCCTCACGCAGCGTGTGCCGGAGAACGCGACCGTCGCGGTCACGCTCGAGCGGGCCGAGGGAGCCGACTCGCCGACGCTGCCGATCCTCTTCAGGGCGGAAGCGACCTGAAGTGTCCGCCGCCGCTCAGAGCCCGATCGCCATCTCCGTGGTGGGGCTCGGCGCCCCCTGGAGTGAGCGGCGGATGAGCCCTGCGGTTCCGCAGCGCTCGGACGAGGAGCTCGTCGAGGCCGTCGCCCGGGCCGACGAGGACGCCCTCGGCGAGCTGTACGACCGCTTCGGCAGGGTCGCCTACGGGCTCGCGTTCAAGATCCTCAGGGACGCGTCGCTGGCCGAGGACGCCGTCCAGGAGGCGTTTCTCCAGGCCTGGCGCGGCGCCGGCGCATACCAGCGCGACCGCGCGAAGGCCGGCACGTGGCTGCTCACGTTCGTCCATCGACGCGCCGTCGACCTCGTCCGCCGAGAGGAACGGCGCCGAACCGTTCCGGCGGACTCGGCTCCCGAACCTTCCGGCCCCGGCTCGGACGAGACGGTCGTTGCCCGCTCGCGGGGAGAGGTTGTCCGCAGCGCGCTGAGCCGGTTGCCCGACGAGCAGCGCGAGGCGATCGAGCTCGCCTACTACGGCGGCCTGACGCAGTCCGAGCTTGCCGAGCGACTCGGCCAGCCGCTGGGAACGATCAAGAGCCGCATGTTCACCGGGCTCCAGCGCTTACGGGTGCTGCTCGCGGAAGCGGGCTACGAGAGCGCGTAGCATCCGCACCTCGTGGTCGAGGTTGCGCAACACCTGAAGGGACGGGACTTCACCCGGATCGGAAGCTGGAACTCCGAGGAGCT
>DATBGG010000191.1:0-18580 GCA_036558065.1 Gaiellaceae bacterium
GCCTGGCGCGTACCGAGCAGCTGGCCCTCGCCGCGGATCTCGAGATCCTTCTCGGCGAGCTCGAATCCGTCGGTCGTGGCGACGAGCGCCTCGAGCCGGGCGAGCGCCGAGTCGGTCAGCTCCTCCTTCGCGCGCGAGACGAGCAGGCAGTACGACTGCTCCGCGCCGCGACCGACGCGCCCGCGAAGCTGGTGGAGCTGCGCGAGGCCGAAGCGGTCGGCCTCCTGGACGATCATGATCGTCGCGTTCGGGACGTCGACGCCGACCTCGATCACGGTCGTGGCGACGAGGACGTCGAGCTCGCGCGCCTTGAACTGCGCCATCAGCTCGCGTCGTTCGGCCGGGCGCAGCCGTCCGTGCATGAGCCCGACGCGGTAGCCCTTCAGCTCGCCCTTGCGGAGCAGCTCGGCTTCCCGCTCGGCAGCACGGGCCACGGAGGTCTCCGACTCTTCGATCAACGGGCAGACGACATACGCCTGGCGCCCGTCGTCGAGATGCTTCCGGAGACGTTTGTACGCCTCGCTCGAGCGATCCTGCGTCACCCAGGCCGTCTTCACCGGCTTGCGGTCGGCCGGCGGCTTCGCGATCTCGCTCACCTGGAGGTCGCCGTACACGGTGAGGGCGAGCGTCCGCGGGATCGGCGTCGCCGTCATGTGCAGGACGTGCGGCGTCCGGCCCCCCGTAATCGCGCGCCGCTGCTCGACCCCCAAGCCGCCGCTTGCGGCGGCGTCTGAGAGGCCCGCGGGCTTCGCCTGCGGGCCGTTAACCCCCCGTGGCGAGACCGCTGCGGTCAGAGCCCTTCGCTGCGCAACGCCGAATCGATGCTGCTCGTCGACGACTGCGACCGCCACCTCGTCGAGGTCGACGCCTTCCTGGATCAGGGCGTGCGTGCCGACGAGGATCTGCGCGGCCGCCGGATCGCTCTTGACCGAGCCGGTCAGCAGCGCAATGGGGACACCCAGCTGGAGGCAGGCCTGCTCGAGAGTGAGGAAGTGCTGTTCGGCGAGCGTCTCCGTCGGGGCCATCAGCACGCCCCTCTTGCCCGCCTCGACCGCGCGCAGGAGCGCATAGAGCGCGACGACGGTCTTGCCCGAGCCGACCTCGCCCTGGAGCAGGCGCTCCATCGGTGTCGGCTTCGCCAGGTCCGCGTCCAGCTCCTGGATCGCGCGCTCCTGATGCGGCGTGAGCTCGAATGGGAGCGTGTCGCGATACCGCGCGGTCAGCTCGCCGGGCTTCCCGAGCGGAGGCGCCTGCTCCTGCTCGCGGCCGTGCCGGCGGCGGGCCAGGCCGACCTGGAGGACGAGCAGCTCCTCGAACGCGAGCCGCTTGCGGCCGAGCTCCGCGGCTTCCGGCTCGCGCGGCTTGTGGAGCGCGGTGAGCGCGTCCACCCGCAGCGGGAGATCCTGCGCGACGTTCGCCGGGACCGGGTCGGGACGGTCGTGCGCACAGGCCAGCGCCTGACCGACGAGCTCTCGTAGCTTCTTGACGGTCACGTCCTCGCTCGCCGGGTAGACGGGCGCGAAGTCCGCCGTCGCGGAGGCGCCGTTCAGGTCGTACGAGCGGACGTTGAACTCGTTGCGCCGCAGCTGGCCGCGCAGCCGTACCCGGGTCCCGGGCGTGAGCTTGTCGGCGAGCCAGACCTGGTTGAACCAGACCGCGTTGATCTCGCCGCTCCCGTCCCGCACGCGAGCCTGGACGATCGCCAGCCGGCGCCGGGGCCTTCGAACCGACGTACGGACGACCTCGCCTGCGATCGCGACCTCGTCCTCGGTCGCGAGCAGATCGGCGATCCGGACCTCCGGCGCAGCCGCCTCGTAGCGGAACGGCCGGTGGTCGAGCAGGTCTCCGATCGTGCGCAACCCGAGCTTCGCCAGCCGCTTCGCCACGGCCGGGCCGACACCGTTCAGCGAGTCGACCCCGCGCGCGAGCCGTTCCGGCCGCGGGAAGCCGCGTGGACGGGGCCAGCTCTCGGGCGCGGAGGTCTCTGCGAAGGCCGTCGGTTCGATGCCGCCGAGTATGGCGCTAGCTCTGGCTCTCGCCTTCGGCCACGGGCTCTTCCTTGCGGTCGGGGCGCTTCATGAACGTGACCGCGAGCTTGAGAATTCGCGAGCCCTCGACCGCAAGCACGTCGAAGCGCATCCCGTCGTGGTCGATGGTGTCGCCCGGCTCCGGTGCCCGGCCGAGGAGGCCGAAGACGAAACCGCCCATGGTGTGGTAGTCGTCGTCCTCGAGGTCGGATCCGAACTGCTCGTTGAAGTCGTCGATCGGAAACGTGCCGGCGATGCGGATCGTGTCGTCGTCCACGCGCTCGATCGACTCGTCGGGGAGGTCGAACTCGTCCTCGATCTCGCCGACGATCTCCTCGAGCAGGTCCTCGAGCGTGACGATGCCCTGCATCGCGCCGTACTCGTCGACGACGATCGCCATGTGCTGGTTCGTGCGCCGGAACTCGGTGAGCATCGCGGCCAGGTCTTTCGTCTCCGGGACGATGTACGCGTCGCGGACGATCTCCTCGACGGCGACGTTCGCGATCCCGCGGTCGACGAGCGCCGAGAACAGGTCGCGGACGTGGAGGATCCCGACGACGTTGTCGAGCGTCTCGCGGTAGACCGGGTAGCGCGTGTACGGCGAGTCGATGACCGCGGCCAGGCACTCCTCGGGCGGTAGGTCGATCGACAGGGCGACGACGTCCGGCCGCGGAACCATGACCTCGGAGACTTCCTTGTCGGCGAAGTCGAAGACCTTGTAGAGCATTTCCTGCTCCTGCTGCTCGAGCTCCCCGCTCTCGGTCGACCGGTCGAGCAGCATCTTCAGCTCGGCCTCCGAGAGAGCGGTACCGCGCTCCTCACCCGGCGGCTCGAGGCCCAGGATGCGCAGGACGCCGTCGGAGGAGTGCTCGAGCACCCAGATCAGCGGTCTCATCAGGACGAAGAACCAGCTGACGGGGCGGGAAACGACGAGCGCGGTCGTCTCGGCGTGGCCGAGGGCGATCCCCTTCGGGACGAGCTCGCCGATCACGACGTGCAGGTACGTGATGATGAGGAACGCGAGGGCGAACGCGATGATCGTCGCGGGGATCGGGTCGAAGATGTGAGCGAAGACGGGCTCGCCGAGAGCACCGATGGCCAGGCTCGTGATCGTGACGCCGAGCTGCATCGCCGCGATGAAGCGCGGCGGGTTGGCCGTGATCTGGAGGACGAGGCGCGCTCGGCGGTCGCCCTGGTCGCGGAGCTCGGTGATGCGGGTGCGGCGCGCGGTGACGAGGCCGTACTCGGCCGCGACGAAGAACGCGTTCAGCAGGAGCAGCCCTGCGACCGCGATCAGCTGGAGTAGGAGACTCACGCCCCGCTCGCCGGGGCGCGGGTACTAGGCGGGTGGTCGCTGTCCAACGGCGATCAGGCTCTGAGTATAGGGAAGGAACCGGCCCGCACTCCTGATCGAACACTTGTTCGTATACTGTCGCGATGGCGCCCGAGTACCGCGAAGAGCCTTGCCGTGCGGCTCTGAACCGCGTCAAGGGCATGCGCTTCAACTGGTCGCTCAACCCGTACATGGGGTGCGTCCACCGCTGCACGTTCTGCTACGTCCGCGCCTTCGAGCGGCGCGCCGACCGCCCCGCGGACGACCGCTACGGCACGTCGATCCGCGTCAAGGTCAACGTCGCCGAGGTCCTCCGCCGCGAGCTCGCGCGCCCGTCTTGGGAGCGCGAGTGCATCGTGATCGGGGCAGCCACCGACCCGTACCAGCCGGCCGAGGGTCGCTACCTCCTGACCCGCGCCTGCATCGAGGCGCTCGCGGAGGCGCACAACCCGTTCAGCATCATCACGCGTGGGCCGATGATCGTCCGCGACGTCGACGTGCTCGTCGAAGCCGCACGTCGCGCCGAAGTCTCGGTCACGTTCTCGATCCCGACGCTCGACGACGACGTCTGGCGGAAGACCGAGCCGTCGACCGCTCACCCGCGCCAGCGGCTGAAAGCCGTGAAGAGGCTCGTCGACGCGGGGGTCAAGACGGGTGTCGGCATGGCGCCGATCCTGCCCGGGATCTCGGACCGGCCGGAACAGCTCCGCGAGGTCGTCAAGGCCGCGCGCGACGCCGGCGCGACCGGGGTCTGGACGAACCTCCTCTTCCTCCGGCCGGGCACGCGCGAGCATTTCCTCGAGCACCTGGCCGAGGACTGGCCCGAGCTCGTCCCTCGCTACCACGAGCTGTACCGGCGCCGCGCCTACCTGCACGCCGACGTCACGAAGCCGGTCCGCCGTCAGGTGGCCGCGCTCGCGAGGGAGCTCGAGGTCGCTGACCGGCGCGCCGACCCCGAGGAGCCGGAGCGCCGGCCCGAGCAGCTGGCACTCGCGGTCTGACCGCCGGAATACAATCCGCCTGCCGTGGCCGAAAACGCTAGCGACGGAAAATCCGAGATCACCTGCCTGATCGTCGACGACCACGAGGTCGTCCGCGAGGGGCTTCGGCTCTCGCTCTCACGCGCCCCGCACATCCGCGTGATCGGCGAGGCCTCCGACGGAGCCAGCGCCGTCGCGCTCGCCGAACGCCGCAAGCCGGACGTGGTGATCATGGACGTGCGCATGCCGGGCATGGACGGTCTGGAGGCGACGAAGCTGCTCAGCGAGAAGGCGCCCGACGTCGCCGTCCTCATCTTCACCGCGTTCAGCGAGCGCAGCCTGCTCGGACGCGGCCTGGAGTCGGGCGCGAAGGGCTACATCCTGAAGGAGGCCCCGCACCAGACCCTCCTGCGCGCGATCGAGAAGGTCGTGGCCGGCGAGGGCTACGTCGACCCGGCGCTCATGCCCGCGTTCCTGCCCGGCAAGGGCGAGGACATGCTCACCACGCGCGAGCGGGAGATCCTCCAGCTGCTCGCCGACGGCATGTCCAACGCGGACGTGGCCGCCAAGCTCTTCATCAGCCAGGAGACCGTGAAGAGCCACGTGCGGCACATCCTCACGAAGCTCGAAGCCGACACGCGCACGCACGCGGTGGCGATTGCGCTTCGTGAAGCAATCATCGACTAGAACGACGCTCCTGATCGCGCTGGTCGTGGCCGGCGCGATCGTTGGCGTGCTCGGGCTCGCCCTCGGCACCGAGTGGGTCGCGCTTGTCGGGCTGATCTTCGCGGTGACCGCAGCCGGAGCGCTCGCCGCCACGCTGCTCGTCACGGAGCGGCAGCAGGACGAGCGAGTCGAGGAGGAGCTGGAGGCGTTGTCCACCGAGCACGCCCGGCTCTCCGACCAGCTGATCACCGCGGAACAGGAGGAGCGCCGCCGCATCGCGCTCTTCCTCCACGACGGGCCCGTGCAGTCGATGTCCGGGATCGCGCTCATGCTCGACGCGGTGATCGCCGCGGTCGAGGGCGGTCGAACCGAGGAGGCGACACAGATCCTCGGGTCCGCGCTCGAGAAGCAGCGCAGCACGATCCGCTCGCTGCGAGACCTCTCGTTCGAGCTCGAGCCGGTCGTCCTGCGCGACCAGGGCTTCGGCCCGGCCGTCCGCGCGCTCGCCGACCAGCTGGGGATGTCGAACGAGATCCAGATCGACCTCGACGTCGAGACCGCGGAAGACCTCACGGAGCACGCGCAGGTCGCGATCTTCCAGATCATCCGCGAGGCGCTGCACCACGCGATTCGGCGCGGGCCGCCGACGCGCATGGGGGTTCGCGTGTTCGAAGGCGGAGGCGTGGTCGAGGTCGCGATCTCGGACGACGCCCCCGGGGAGCGCCGACGCGCGAGCTTCGACGTGATCGCCGAGCGCGCGAGATCGCTGAGCGGGCGGATGAGCGTCGAGCCCGTGCCCGACGGGGGCACGTCCGTCCGAGTGCTGTTCCCGCCCTACAGAGTCCGTCGCTAGACTCGACGCCCGATGGCCCCCGAGTCCGGACACTGCCTGTTCGTCTCGAAGCCGACCGGCTACGAGCTCCTCGACCGTGAGGGCGATCCGCCGGCGGTCGGCTCGACGGTCGAGCTCGACGGCGAGGGCAGTTGGATCGTGAACCGGATCAGCCAGTCGCCGCTGCCGCAGGACCGCCGCCCGTGCGCGTACCTCCTGCCCGCGACTAGCTGAGCGCCTCTTCGGCGGCGATCCGCCCGAAGACGAGGGCGGCCGCGAGCCCGCTCGAGTAGCCGCCGGTCGAGATGCCGCCGACGTCCGCGCCCGCCGCGTACAGGCCTTCCGCGCCGACGACTCGCGCGCGCTCGTCGATGCGAAGCCCACCGAGTGTCTGGGTGACGCTGGCCTGGACGAGCACCGAGGTGAACGGCGGCTCGTCGCGGACCGTGGCTCCCGCCCCGCGCGCCGCTTCGATCATCTCACCCACCGTCCGCTCCCGGACTCGCTCATCCAGGTCGTCCTCGTGCACGCGATACCAGGCCCGGCCGCCGGGCCACCGCGCGATGACCTGGACGAGATGCGTCTCCGACCAGCCCGGGTCGCCGTCGAACCGCTCCCGGCCGTCCTCCGAGGCGACTTCGGCGAAGCGGCCGTAGAGCTGGGAGAGACGGACATAGTCTTTCGGGCCGACGTCCACTCCGGCCGGCAGCGCCCGCCCGTAGAACTCGTCGAGGTCGCCGGTGGTCTCGGCTCCGCGCTCGGTCGCGAGGTCGAGCCCGTCGCCCTCACTCCACGGGTTCGCGCGCAGCATCAGCCCCCGTTCGCGAGCCAGCCGAACGGGGAAGCCGCCTGTGGACAAGATGTGCGCCTCTTGGAGCGGGGTCTGACCCCGTTGTGAGAGGCGCAACGAATCGGGACCGAAGGCGCGCACGAGGGTTTCGGTGAGGCCCGCGGGGTCGAAGCGTTTCCCGATCGTGCGCGGGTTGCCGGTGTCGTGCTCGACGACCGGCGCGCCGAGGGACTGGAGCCACTCGATCGCCTCGTCGAGCCGCTCGACGATGACGCGCTGCAGCCCCGGATCGCCGCCCGGACACTCCTCACGGAACAGCTCGAGCGAACGGTAGCGCCAGATGACGCAGCTCGAGAGAAGCATCGATCCGCCGGGCCGGTCGCCCTTCTCGAGGACGAGCGGCTCCGCGCCGAGCTCACGCGCCCGCGCGGCGGCGGCCAGGCCGGCCATGCCCGCGCCGGCGATCGTTACATCGGCTATTTGAGCGCGAACGTCGGCTTCTGCTCGACGTACTCGATCTTCACGTGCTCCGGGCCCCAGACGAAGACCGCGAGCGTATTCGGCGCATCGACGACGTCCGCGACGTCGATGCCGGCCTCCTTCGCGTCCTCGAGCGTCTCGTCGGCCGAATCGACGAGCACCGCGAGATGGTTCAGGAGCGGCTTCTCCGGATCACCCGGCTCGCCTGGATGGAACTCGACGAATGCGCCGCCGACCTCCACACGCGTGTCGTCCTCGGGCGCGAACCCGAATTCCGCGTAGGTGGTCGCCGTCTGCTTCGGGCTCTCCGAGAACAGCGCGACGTGGTCGAGGTCGTAGTCGACGTCGGTCTCGCCCTGGACGACGCCCAGGCGGAGCCCCTCGTAGACGTCGAAGTACGCGGCGCCGTCCTCGCGCTCCACCTCGACACCCTCGAGCTCGCCGAGTGCCGCGTCGAGGTCGTTCACCCGAAACGCGACGTGCTTCAGCGCTCCTCGCTCGCGCGGCCCCTCCTCGTCGAACAGGGTCAGCTTCCCGCGACGCGCATTCGTCCCGATGAGCGTGAACTTGTCCGTCCGCTCGATGACATGCATCGTCAACCGCTGCTCGAGGAACTCTGCGATCCGGTCGCGGTCGGCGACCCAGAGCGCGATGTGGTCGAGAGTCTTGGGCCTCATCCCGCCGGACAATCTACCTAGCCGGATGAGGCCCGAGTCGGTCACGACTTCTTTCGATTGACTGCGGCCAGGAGCTGCCGCTTGTTCATCCTCGAGCGGCCCTTGATGTTCAGGCGCTTGGCCTGGTTATAGAGCTGCTCCTTCGTCTGGCCGGAGTGGCCGCCGGTGCGGCCCGAGTGCGAGCGAAGCCCGCCCCGCCGGCTGGACGACATGTCACGCGTGGACGAGCGGGAACGCTCCCGCGCCTCGCCACTCCGAGCGCGCTCCTTGTTGACGGTTCGCGCCGCGATCTCCTTGGCGCGCTTCGTCGACTTGCCGCTCTTCTTCGCGCCTTCCTTGATGTGCTCGTACTGCCGCTCGCGCTTGTTGCTCCAGGCTTTCTGTGGCATTCAGACCCCCTCGTTTCGCTTGCCCAGAGGGGATGCCCGAAAGCGCTGTTTCTATTCCAGGGGTGGGTTCTGGACGTTGTGCTCGGTCGCGTACTCGTCGGTGAGCTTGTTCACGACGTCCGCGCCCTCGCCGTACGCGTAGTTGATCTTCACGAACGGCTCCCACTTATCGGGCAGCGCGTCCTCGGGGAAGATCGCCTCGACCGGGCACTCCGGTTCGCACGCGCCGCAATTCTTGGTCATGACCCCTCCGGCCAGGGTGAATGCGTGCTTATCCGGGACGACCGCGCAGAAGACCTCCTCAGGATCAGCTTCGCGCTCCTCACGGCTCATCACGCGCCAGTAGGTGTCGCGCGTCGCGAGATAGAGCCAGCGAATCGGCCGGCTGCGCACGCCGAAGTTCGTCTCGCGGCTTCCCTCCTCACCCGAGCCCACGGTGATGAAACCCGCGTACGGAGCGACCGCCTCGAGCCAGTCGAGTGCCTCGTGGTCGATCGACCGGAGCCGCCATGAGCCCGTCTTGACCTCGTCGCCGTCCGCCGCGAGCCAGCCGTCCACGAAGCCGGCGATGTACTCGGTGTCGGCCGTCTCGGGCAGCGAGCGCTTGAGGTTGGCGCCGGCGCGCACGACGCCCGTGCCGATGTAGCCAGGATGGACGTCGAGGCACGGCGAGAAATTGACCTGGTCGAAGAAGTCCTTGAACCGCGCGACCCTGTCGCCGTACAGCTGGACGTAGTGCAGGTGCTCTTCGGACCGGATTTCCTGCTTGTTCCAAGTTCCGTCGCCGAACACGAGCCCGTGCAGGACGCCGAGGCGGTAGCTCTCGTTCTCGCGCTTCGCTTCGTGGCGCACCGCCGGCACGAAATTGCCGACACTCAGCGAGTCGGTGCGATCACCGTCGGCGAGATACCACGAGTGCGTAGGCGTCGCCCAGATCGTGCGCCGGTAGCGCGAGATGTTCCGTGTGGTCAGCCGCCAGCCTCCGTACCGGTCACGTTCCTCGAACGCAGGCGCGAGCTCGAGCTTCACGAGCGGCTTGCGCCTAAAGCGCTTCACGAGCGCCGGCTTGAACCCGGAGTCGGTCAGGACGCGACACGGCTGGTTCTCCATCTCCTCGAACGAGCGCAAGCCGTAGGTCGTCATGAAGAGCTCGCTCCCTGCGAAGCAGTCGATGCATTCCTCAGGATCGATGACCAGGATCCGCTCGAACTGGTGGATGCAGTCGACCGGGCAGACGTCCACACAGGAGAGGTCTTTGATGTCGATGCAGGGCTCGGCGATGATGTACGTCACGGCGAGCCGGTCACTCTAACGAAGCCAGAAGACCGTCGATCAGCTCCGTGGCGCGCTCGTCCAGCGCCGATTTCGCAACCACCTGGTCGAAGCCCGCCTCGTTCGCGCGCCGTAGGCCGGCCGTGTCCTTGTGGTTCGTGAACCCGAGCAGCGGCACCTCCGGATACTCGTCGGCCACGTCGTACGGATCGACCCGAGCGACATCGGCGATCACCAGATCCGGCGGGTCGACGCTGTCGCTCGTCACGAGGTGATGGCCGGGGAGCGTCGCCTCGAGCTTGCCCCGGATGAAGAGGTCCACCCCCGCCAACAGGATGGTCGCCACGGCGGCCCGAGGGTAGCACTCTGTTAGCGTCGGAACCAGCATGGAGTTCGTCACCGTCGCCCGAGCCGAGGACGTCCCGCCGGGATCCGTCGCTGCGGTCGAGGCGGGCGAGGAGGCGATCGCGCTCGTCAATCTGGACGGCGAGTTCTACGCGCTGCAGGGCCACTGCCTGCACCTCCAGGGCCCCCTCGGCGAGGGCACGCTCGACGCGGAGCACTACCTCACCTGTCCCTGGCACGGCTGGAAGTACGACCCGCGCACCGGAAAGAACGACTTCGACCTCGCGATCCAGGCCAAGACCTACGAGGTCAGGGTCGAGGATGGAGCAGTCCAAGTCGGTCTCGGCTGACCTGGAGCGCGGCCTCGCCCTCGCGCGCCGGGGCGAGTACTTCGCCGCGCACGAGTCGCTCGAGGATGCCTGGCGAGCCTCGGACCCCGCCGAGAAGGACTTCTTTCAGGGGCTCGTCCACGTCGTCGTCGCCTGGTACCAGGCCGGCCGCGGGAACCGGGTCGGGTTCGAGCGCCAGCTGGAGAAGGCGGCGCGCCGGCTCGGGCCGTTCGCTCCCGAGCACCGCGGCATCGACGTCGCCGCCCTGCTCAGCCAGGTCGAGAGCGCGCAGGCGGGCGGGACGCTCGACGTGCCGCCGCTGGAGGTGGTCTCGATCGATCCGTAACGTGTCGACCGGTCGTTTCAGACGGACGCGCGGTCAAGCCCGCGCGTCCTGACGGCGGCGCCGCAAGCGGCGCCTTAGATGTCCCCGAGCCCGACGTGATCGAGTAGACGGTTCAGGAACACGTTCAGCCACCAGTCGCGGTGGAAGAAGAGGAGCAACCCGAGCGCGACGAGACAGAGCCCGCCGATCACGCGGATCAGCGCGTAGTGGTCACGAAGCCAGCGGAACGCGCCCATCGCCTGGGTGAAGCCGACGGCCGCGAGCAGGAACGCGAGGCCGAGCCCCGCCGAGTAGACCGCGAGCAGGAACGCGCCCTTGAGCACGGAGCTGGTTGACGCGATCGCGAGGATCGACGCGAGGACGGCGCCGATGCACGGCGCCGCGCACACCGCGAAGGCCGCACCGAGCAGGATGCTGGAGTTGCGCTGCCGCGCGCCGGTGAGCAGACCCGGGGCGATCAGGCGCTCCGGCCAGGGCAGGAGCCCGATGAATGTCAGCCCGATGACGACGAGGATCACGCCGGCGAGCTCGAGCTGGCGGTCGGACGGGAGGACGCCGCCGATCGAGGCGGCCGCGATCCCGAGCACGACGAAGACGACCGTGAAGCCGGCGATGAACGGCAGGCTGGCGAGGGCGACGCGGCGCGCAGCTCCGGGAGTCCCGAGCCGGTCGGCCTCGATCGCCGAGACGGCCGACAGGTAGCCGGGCACGAGCGGCAGCACGCAGGGCGTGATGATCGAGATCACGCCCGCGAGGAACGCGGCGGGTATTTGACCCGCGACGGCTCAGCCCTCGTCGAAGCGGGCGAGCTCCTCGTCGACACGCCGCTCGAGCGCCGGGCTCAAGCGCGCGGCAGGCGGGGACGGCTCGCGATTCCTGCTCCAGCGCCACGCAAGCAGGCCGAGAACGAGGGCACCGCCGAAGAGCGCCCCGAACGGCAGGAGCCAGGCAAGGAGGTTGAAGCCCTTCGCGGGAGGCGCGGCGAGGATCTGCTGGCCGAACTCGGCGACGAGCGCGTCCTTGATCTCCTGCTTCGACTCGCCGGCCGCGATCCGCCGCGCGATGTCCGCCTTCATGTTGCGCGCGATCGGCGAGTCGGACTGGTCGAGCGTCGTCGAGCAGACGGGGCACATGATCTCGCCCTCGAGGTCCGCCTGTGACGCCCGGGGCTGCCCGCTTGCCAGCGCCGCGGGGCAGGCGGCCAGCGCGAGCATCGCGCCGATCGCCGCGAGCCGTCTCATGCCGCGAGCGCCTTCTGGATCGCGCTTTCCAGGTCCGCGGCGCGGGCCTCTCCGAAGATGTAGCCGGTCACCTGCCATTGCGGCGAGATGACGAACGTCCGCGGGATCGGCAGCCCGCCGTACTTGCCGAGCACGCTGCGGTCGGGATCGCGCACGTTCGGGTACGTCACGCCGTAGCGGTCGAGGAACCGCCCCGCGTCGGACGAGTAGTCCGCGGTGTCGACGCCGATGAAGGCGACACGGTCGCCGTAGCGCTTGTATGCGGCCTGAAAGCGGGGCGCCTCGCTCTTGCACGGCTCGCACCACGAGGCCCAGAAGTTGACGACCACGACCTTGCCCTTGAACGCCGACAGCTTCAGCGAGCCCGGCCTCCCGAGCCGCTTCAGGTCGAAGTCAACCGGCTTCGTCTTGTGGTTCTTCGCGAACGACGAGGCGACGTTCGTCCGGTCGTTCTGGACGACCTTCCAGACGAGCAGGCCGAGGAGCGCGGCGACGAGCGCGACCGACGCGATCTGCCCGGCCAGCTTCAGCGCGCGCATCAGGCGCTGACGATGAACACCGTCGTACCGATGTCGACGGCGTTGAACAGCCATTCAGCGTCCGCGATGTACATGCGGATACAGCCGTGCGAGACGGAGTAGCCGATCGAGGCGGGATTCGGTGTGCCGTGGATGCCGACGCCGGGCGCGGTCAGCCCCATCCAGCGCGTGCCGAGCGGGTTGTTCGGGCCGGGCGGGATCGGCTTCTGGCCCTTGGCCCACTTCGAGTTCGGCGGGTACCACCAGGGGTTGCGCCACTTGACCTGGATCGTGTACCGGCCGAGCGGCGTCGGGTACGTCGACTGGCCGGTGGCGACGCGGAACGAGCGCCGCAGGTGGTCGTAGCGATAGAGCATCAGCCGGTTGGAGCCGCGGCGGACGACGATCACCGAGCGGAACGCCTTCGCGGTCATCGCCGCCGTCGACGCGCCGTGCCTGATGCGGACGCGCGCGCGGCTCGTCGCCCGAAGTCGCGACACGATCGACTGCGTCAGCGCGAGCCGGTTCACGGTCAGGCCCGGTCGATCCGGGACGACGACCGGCTTCAGCTTCCGCAGGAAGACCTGTGCGTCGACCGGCCTGCGGTTGAAGCGCTTTGCGACCTGGAGAACGTAAGCGCGCACGACGTCGCCGTCGATCAAGACCGGAAGCGTCACAGCTTCGCCCGGCTGGGCGGACTGCGCCTTCGCGATCGCCTCGTCGTAGTGCGGGATCGCGCCGAGGGCGCTCGGCGGCGGCGCGAGGCGATGCTTGCGGTCGAGGACGAGCGGGAGGGTCAACTCGAACCGCTCCTGCACGGCCGTCCTCGCCTCCTCCGCCGTGAGACCGCCGACCGGGACGCCGGAGATCGTGACGCCCGGCGGGATCAACGCCGGCAGAGGCGTCGTCGTGGTGGTGCCGGTCGTGGTCGTGGACGTGGTCAGGAACCCGGCCGCGCCGACGCCGCCCGCGAGGACGACAGACGCGAGCGCGCCTGCCGCAGCGCAGGCGAGCGCGACGACGGCATAGCCGAGGCGTCTCACGCCCTTGAGTGTAGCCCTGAGCGGGGTTGGCGGAACATGGTCTGTGTCGCCGGGCCGCGCTGCTCGCCCCGAGGCCGGGCCCTCAGTCGACCCGGTAGTTCACTACCGGGTCTCCCTGCGTCCGCGTCCTCGGAACGACCATCGCACCCCGGCGACGAGCAATGTCCCGCCAACCCCGCTAACCCGGAAAGACCCGCGGGTCATCGGTGATCACGCCGTCCACCCCGAGCGCGTCCAGGCGGCCGACGACGTCCACCCGGTTCACGGTCCAGACGAAGACGGCGATGCCGAGCTCGTGGCACCGCTCGACGGCCGCACGGGACACCACCCGCTTGCTCAGCGTCATCGCCCGTGCGCCGACCTCGCCCGTCAGCCTTTCCACCCGGTACGGAAGCGCCTGCTTCAGCGCCCAGAGCACCGGCCCGCCGATCGGGAACCGCGTGCGGCGACGCCCGAAGTAGACGTGTCCGCGCGGATATGTCCGGCTCCGCGCCAAGGCAGGCTCGATGGCGCGCAGGTTGTTCAGGGTCGCCATGTTGTTCGTGCACGCGAGCGTACGCTCGACCAGGCCGTGTGCGCGCAGGGCGTCCACCAGCTGACGATCGTGCCCGGCCAGCTTGAGATCGGCGAGCAGCCCCGTCGTCGGCGCGCGCTCGGCGAGGAACGCGAACATCTCGTCGAGCCCGACCGGCGTCGCGGTGAGCTCGCGGCGCGAGTGACCGAGGACGAGCCTGCCCTCCGAGAGGAAGACGTCGAGCTCGACGAAGTCGACGCCGTGCACCAGCGCGGCCTCGACCGCCTCGATCGTGTTCGCATGTGCGAGCGCAGCCGCGCCGCGATGACCGACCCTGAGCAGCGGGCCGTCTCCTCTCAAGAGCCTCACGGCACGGTTGGCAGCGGCGTCTCCTCGAACCGCCCGCCGCGCGCCGCGTACTCGAGAATCATCCGGTCGGTGATCCATTCGACGGGGGCGCGATCGTCCGTCCACGGATCGGTGGCAGCCGCCGCCGGCTGCATGTCGCGACCGAGTAGGCGCGTGAGCGATCGAAGACCGTGCGGCGCGTGGCGCAACCTCCGCTCGAGCACCGCCCTCGGCGTCGACCGGTCGAGGCCGATCACGAAGTCGTTGAAGCGGAGCGGCTGCCACGTGACGACCTGCGGGAACTCGCTCGCAAGCGTCCCGGAGACACCGTCCGCGAGCCGGTGGTCGCCGGGCGCGGCCGCGACGTTCAGGATGATCGCGCCTCCGGGCGCGAGCCTCGAGCGCGCGAGCCTGAAGAACTCGCGCGTGGCGAGGTAGAACGGCACGTACGGCGGGCGGTAGGCGTCGACGACGATCAGGTCGTAGCGCGAATGCGTTCGGCGCAGGAACGGCCGGGCGTCGGCGGTGATCACGTGGAGGCGGGGGTTGTCCCCGAGCCCGAAGTAGCGCCGGCCGACCTCGGTCACGGCCGGGTCGAGCTCGACGCCGTCGATCCTCGCCCGCGGGTAGTAGACGCCCATCGCGCGCGCCGTCGTCCCGCCGGCGTTCCCGAGAATGGCGACTCTCCGCAGCGGCCGGCCGAGCAGCGGCGGGACCGCGAGATACGTGTCCCACTCTCCACCTGTGAGCACGGCGTTGCGCCGCCAGATCGAGTGCACGGCCAGCCCCTCGTTCAGGTACAGCCGACGGACGCCATGCAGCTGCGTGACGTGGATGAACTGGTAGCGCGACTCCTGCTCGTAGATCAGCCCCGGCTCGGCGCGGACGATTCCCGCCGGGATCACGAGCAGCGCGCCGAGCCCCGCCGCGACGACGAGCCAGCGCCGTCCGAGCAGCGCCGCGCCGGAGAGCGCGACGACGAGCGCCGCGGCGACCAGCGTCCTGCGCGTTCCGATCGCGGGAATCAGGACGAGCGCCGCGAGGAACGTGCCGAGCAGGCTCCCGGCCGTGGACAGCGCGTAGAGCCGTCCGGCCACCGAGCCCGCATCGCGGACGTCCTCGATCGCGAGCCGGACCGCGAACGGCGAGACCATCCCGAGCAGCGTGACCGGCGGCGCGAAGAGCGCGAGAATCGCGAAGAACGAGCCGATCGCGGCGCCCGCGGACACCTGGTCCAGCCCCTTCACGGAGACGTCCAGAAACGGCCGCGCAACGAACGGGACGATCGCGATCAGCACGGCTGCAAGCACGACGATCCGGCCGAGCACGCGCGGGCTGGGACTGCGGTCCGCGATCCTCCCGCCGATCCAATAGCCGACCGAGAGCGACGCGAGGACCAGCCCGATCACATTCGCCCAGACGATCGTCGAACTGCCGTAGTAGGGCGCGAGCAGGCGCGCGGCGCCGATCTCCGTCGCCAGCGCGCCGGCACCGGCGCAGAAGACGAGCGCGTTGAGCGCCAGCGCAAGACCACGCCCATCGTCGGGCCGTGCCGTCCGCTCCTTGGCCCCGACAGCCTCCGCCATCGCTACGTCCTGCGAATGACCACGACCGCGTAGTCGTCGCCCGGCTCGCCGGCGAAGGCACGCGCATCGGCCACGACGTGCTCAGCGAGCGCCTGTGCCGAGAGCTCGCGGCCCGACGAGAGCGCCGCGTGCAGCCGCTCCTCACCGTACTGGTCGCCGTCCCGCCGCGCCTCGGCGAGCCCGTCCGTGTACACACACAGCGCAGCACCCGGCGCCAGAATCGTCTCGGCGCTCTCGTACCGCTGATCCGCCTCGACGCCGAGCGCGAGGCCACCCGGCGCGAGCAGGGAGACCTCCCCGTCCGGCCCCAGCACCCGCACGGGCGGGTGACCGGCGCAAGCCGCGCGAACCGTGCCGCTGGCCGGGTCGACCGTCAGGCAGACCATGGTCACGAACGTTCCACCCGCGAGCTCGCCGAGCGCCACCTCGTTCGCCTGAGCAAGGAGCTCGCCAGGATCCGGATAGAGGCGAACGAGCGACCGGAACGCGAACTTCGCGAGCGCCATGTCGGCCGTGGCCGCGACTCCGTGCCCGCTCGCGTCGCCGAGGACGACCGCGAGCTTCCCGTCCGGAAGCGTGAGGAAGTCGTAGACGTCTCCGCCCACCTCGAGGCGCGCCGACGGCTCGTAGACGGCTCCGACGTCGAGACCCTCGACCTCCGGGACGCCGCGCGGTAGCAGCGAGCGCTGCATCGTGTCCGCGAAGTCCTTCCGCTCCTGCGTCAGCCGCGCGTTCTCGATCGCGAGCGCCGCTTGTCCGGCGACGAAGAGCGCGGTCTCGACCTGCTCGTCTCCCAGGCGGCGGGACGGATCGAGGGAGACGACCGTCAGCGTCGCCAGCAGCTCGGCCGTGGTCGCGATCGGAACGACGACCACGGTCGCGCCCTGCTCCAGAAACGGGACGAGGAGCTCGTACGACGCGCCCAGCCGGCGGGCGCTCACGGTGTCGAGCACGAGCGGCTTGCCCATGCGGAACAGACGGCGGCCGGGAAGCTTCTCGATCGACTGCTCGCGCTCGAGCAGCGGGCGGAGCGGCGCGGCGAGACGAGAGTCGGCCACATGCGGAGCGTGCGGCACGAGCTGGTCGCCGCGGTCGCCCTTCATGCGGATCACGGCAGCATCCGCATCGAGCAGCTCGACCGCTGCGCCGGTCACCGCCTCGAGGGTTGCGTCGAGGGACAGGCTCTGCGCGAACGACCTCGAGATCTCGTACAGCGCGCGCAGGCGCTTGGCGGACTCACGCTCCGAGGCGAGCGCTTCCTTGCGCTCGGCGGCGAGCCGCTCGGTGCGCTCGTGCAGCTGGGCGTTTTGGGCCGCGACCGCGACCTGGCTGGCGAGCGCGGTGAGCAAGGCGATCTCGTTCGGGTCGAGGACACGCCCGCGCGGGAGATAGATCGTGAGCAGGCCGACGAGCTCCTCCCGGGCGACCAGCGGGAGGGCGAGGATCGACTCGATCCCCGCGTCGCCGATCGCGTCCCGCACGGGCGCGAGCTGGAGGTCGGCCGCAGCGTCGGTGACGTGCAGCATCCCCTGCACACGAAGCGGCCCGAAGGCCAGCTCGAGCAGGCGCTCCGCGACCGCGAGCTCCGCGGGGGAGCCCGTGACTGCCTGCGGATGCAGTCGATTGCCCTCTGCGAGGTAGATCGCGACGCGCTCCTCGCCCAGCAGCTCGGACACCCGCGTCACAGCGGTGTCGATCGTGTGCGCGAGCGAGAGCTCGGCGATCGCCTGCCAGACGACCGTCAGCAGCGCACGCGAGCGCTCGAGCTCGACAGACGTCGCCTGCGCATGCTCGCCGGCTCGAAGCGCCTGCGCGGCGCGGACGGCGAAGGTGCCGAGACGCTCCAGCTCTCGTTGTGACGGTGCGCCACCCGGGCCGAAGACGAGCTGCAGGACGCCCAGGGGCGGCTGCCCCAGCGTGAGCGTCGCGGTCGCCCGGCCGGAGCCGTCGCTCGACTGCTCGAGCCGCAGCGGCTCGTGCTCTGTCGGCAGCGAGGAGCCCGGCTTCGCCGCCGCCGCGAGCGAGGCGCTCGGGCCGACCGATGCGACCAGCTCGAGACTTCCGTCTGCGCGGGGCTGCCAGAGCAGCGCGCCTTCCGCACCCGACGCGCGGACTGCGACGCGAACGACCTCCTCGGCGCCGCGACCCGAGTCGAGCGCGGCCCCGAGCGCGTCCCCGGCGAGCGCGAGCGAACCGTCCATGTTGGTCCCGTTCTCCGTACCGGCGGCGCGCAGCACGAGCCCGATCTGCGAGGCGGCGACAGCGGCAGCGGCTTTCTCCCACGCGGAGAAGGGCGTGGCGGCGCGAAAGAGCTCGACGCTGCCCGTCGCCTGGCCGTCGATCGCAACCGGAAGGAGAATGACCTCGGCCGCATGACCGCGTCGCGCGGCGCGGCTCACCGCGCCTGGAAGCCTGTCCGCGCTTCCGTCGTAGCGAAAGAGCTCCGAGGTCGTGAAGCTCGACCCCGCGAGCTCGGCCGCAAGCGCCTGCGAGCGGGAGACGACGCTCCTTGCGTACAGCGCTCCCTGGGCATCGGCAACCCGGACGACGACCGCGTCCGCCGCGACGACGTCGCCCAGCGATTCGGCGACCGCGTTGAGCGCATCGTCGAGCTCGTTCTCCCCCGCAGCACGCCTCCCGGCGTCGGCGAGAGCCTCGAGCGACTGCTCGTACGTTCCTTCCATCTCCCTGAACGGTATTCCTCATCGCCCACCGTCGTTCGACCCGCGTGTCGGCCCCCGCGTTTATGCTGCGCGGCATGGCCGAGCCGGCCCGCCGCCAGGAACTGGTCGACGAAGCGCTGGAGCTCGATCCGGCCGCTGTCCAGCGCGCCTACCAGGTGCACCGGGCGCGCCGCCGGGCGC
>DATBGG010000192.1:0-9217 GCA_036558065.1 Gaiellaceae bacterium
AAGCGCACCTCAGGAGGTCCGTACTCGCTGTAGACGGCGACCTGGCACTCCGGGCAGCGGAAGATGCGCTGGGTGCTTCCGTCGTCGCGCGGCACCTCCACGGGCTCCGGGTCGCCGGAGAGCAACTCCATTCGGTCGGCCTCGATCAGCAAGTTGATCACGAACGCGCTCCCGGTCTGCCGCTGGCAGTTCAGGCAGTGGCAGCAGTGCACGAACATCGGGTCGGAGCTCAGCCTGTAGCGCACGGCGCCGCAGGAACATCCACCCTCACGGACGGTCATCGGCGAAGACACTAACCGCCTCTGTAAGGTCTTCATCGAGAGGAACTTGGGCAAGAGGAGGGACTGATGAGCACCGAAGACATCGAGCTCGGCCCCATCGACTACGTCGTGGTGGAGTGGCCGGCCGGCAAGGAGCCGAACGGCGAGGGCCTCAAGCATCTCGTCGACCTGAGCGACCGGGGCCTGATCCGCGTGATCGACCTCGCGTTCGTCAGGAAGAACGAGGACGGAAGCGTCGAGGGGATGGCAATCACCGACCTCGACGCGGACGGCAGCCTCGACCTCGTGGAGTTCGAGGGCGCGTCGTCCGGGTTGCTGGGCGACGACGAGTACGAGGACGCGAGCGAAGTGCTCGAGCCGGGCGCTTCGGCGGCGATCCTCGTCTACGAGAACACGTGGGCCGCACCGTTCGCGACCGCGCTCCGCAAGAGCGGCGCGCAGCTCGTGGCGAACGGCCGGATCCCGGTCAACGACCTGATTCAGAAGCTGGAGCAGCTCGAGGCCGCAGAGGCCTAGGCGAAAGGAGAGAGGAACATGCCAGGACTTCTACGCGGAATGGCAAGGACGGCCGTGATCGCCGGCACGGCGACCGCCGTCTCGAACAACGTCTCGCGACGACAGGCGAACCGCTGGGCAGAGCAGGAGGGCTCTTCCGAAGAGCCCATCCAGGCGGCACCGGCTGCGCCCGAGGCCGACCCGATCGAGCAGCTCCAGAAGCTCGGCGAGCTGAAGGCCTCGGGCGTGCTTACGGAAGAGGAGTTCGAGGCCCAGAAGGCCAAGATCCTCGCCGGCTAGAGCACCGCGACCGCAGTGTTCGACGCGTTCGCGCTCGGGACGCTCGCCCAGTCGTCGCTGTTGCTGGCGGGGCTGCTCGTCTTCTGGATCGACATCCCGCCCCGGGTCGTCGGCGTGCTGGCCGGCTTCGGCGCCGGCGCGCTGATCGCGGCCGTCTCGTTCGACCTGATCGGCCAGGCGAAGCACCTCGACACGTGGCAGCTGGCGCTCTGGATGGTCGTCGGCCTGGTCGTCTTCCTCGGCGGCGACTACGTCGTCGAGAGCCGCTTCGGGAGTGAAGGCACGGGCGGCGCGATGGGAATTGTCGTCGGCTCGGTCGTCGACGGTGTGCCCGAGTCGATCATCTTCGGCATCCAGGTCGCCACCGGCTTCCCGATCAGCATCAGCTTCCTGAGCGCGGTGTTCGTCTCCAACATCCCGCAGGCGGTTGCGCCTTCGGCCGATCTGCATGCCGCCGGCTGGACCGTTCGTCGCCTGGGCGGGCTCTGGCTCCTCGTCGTCGTCGCGTGCGGCGTCGCAGCTGCACTCGGCTTCGCGGCCGCGGACGCCTTCAGCGGCGCGACGGGCGACCGTATGGCCGCGCTGGCCGCGGGCGGGTTGCTCGCGATGCTGACGAACTCGCTGATTCCCTTCGCCTACGAGCGGGGCCGCACGCTGGCCGGCGTGGCGACGGTCGTCGGGTTCTGCGTCTCACTGGCGGGCACCTAGGATCCGGCCGTGTCCGCGTTCGACGACGAGCTGCGCGCTTGCCTGGCCGAGATGATCCGCGCGCCGGCTCCGTCACCCGAGGGCGAGCCGCTGCTCTTCTACAAGCAGTGGCTGGCCGAGCGAAATCTCGGCCTCGTCTCGGTCGAGGGCGCGGAGAACTTCTCCTGGCCAGGCCAGTGGCTGGCGAAGGTGCGCGCCTCGGACGGAGAGCACGCCGTCGTCATGTTCGGCTCCCCGTCCGGCCCGTGGCTCGATCCCGGTGGCGCTTTCGCGAACGGCGCTGCGATCGAGGCCGGCTGGATGCTCGCGCCGCTCGATCTCCACGTGTCGACTGACGCGCCGTGGAGCCCCGCTACCGGCGAGGGCTCGGTGGCGGCCATCTTGATCGCGCCTACGGCCGAGGCGCCGCTGACCTCCGTCGACGAGGTCGCCGCCGTCGCCGGACACGGGCTGGAAGGCGACCGCTACGCAGCCGGAGGAGGGACGTTCAGCGGGCCGGGTCGTGGCTACCAGCTGACGCTCGTCGAAGCCGAGGTCCTCGACGAGATCGACCTCCCGTGGCCGCAGGCGCGGCGCAACGTCGTGACCCGCGACATCGCGCTCAACGGCCTGGTGGGCCGACGGTTCAAAGTTGGCTCCGCGGAGTGCATCGGGCGGAGGCTCTGCGAGCCCTGCGCGCACCTGGAAAGGCTCGCCCGCCCCGGGCTACTCCGGCCGCTCGTCCATCGCGGCGGCCTGCGCGCCGACATCGTCACGGACGGACGGATCCGCGTGGGCGATCCGGTTGTGTCGCTCGACTAGATGCCCAAGCCGCTCGCGCTCAGCCGAAAGCAGATCCTGGCGTTCCGCCGTCGGGTGGGCTCGCTCGACGAGCGCATGCCGAAGAGTGCGGCGTCGCTGCGGCGGGCGGCGTGGGCCGGCCTTCAGGACAGCATGCCCCGATCCGCGCTCCTCCAGCTGCACGCGCGAGTGATCGGGGTCGAGCCCTTGACCTGGGACGATCCCTCGCTCGCTCAGCTCTGGGGGCCGCGCTACTCGACCTACGTCGTCCCGAAGCGCGACTTCGCCCTCTTCTCGCTCGGCCGGCTCGCCTCCGACGCCAAGGGCCGCGAGCGGGCGGAGCGCATCGCCGAGCAGATGCATGCCTATCTCTCGGGGAAGCGCCTGACGGATCGCGAGGTCGCAGACGCGCTTGGCGTGGGAAACGCGGTGCGGTACGCGGGGCCGACGGGCACGATCGCGATCCGCTGGGAGGGCGCCCGGGCGCCGGAGATCTGGCGTGTCCCCCGTCCAAAGATCTCCCCGGCCGACGCGCAGCGCGAGCTTGCTCGGCGCTACCTCCACGTGTTCGGACCGACCACGGCCGACAGCTTCTCCCGCTGGGCCGGCATCTCCCGGCGGGCCGGAAGCGACACGTTCGGGTCGCTCTCGGACGATCTGCTGCCGGTCCGATCCCCGCTCGGCGACGAGTGGCTGCTCGCGGACGACGAGCCGGAGATGCTCGCCGCCGAGACGGCACCGGCCCCCGCGCGCCTGCTCCCGAGCGGCGACGCCTACTTCCTGCTCGACGGCGCCGAGCGTCAAATCCTCGTGCCGCGCAAGGAGCAGCAAGAGCGCCTCTGGACGTCGCGCGTCTGGCCGGGCGGGCTCCTCGTCGAGGGCGAGATCCGCGGAACCTGGAGGCGGGCAGGGCACGCGGTGAAGATCGAGACCTGGGGCAGGCTCACGCGTGGAGCGCGCGACGCGGTCGAGGCCGAGGCCGCCACACTGCCGTTACCGGGCCTCGACCGGCCGATCGAGGTCGAGTGGAATTCATGAGCGACGGAGATTCGAGATGGGATGTGCTGGGCCGAAAGACCTACGAAGGGCTGGCCGGATACTGGCCGAGCCAGACGGGCAGGTGGGCGGACATGGTCAACGGGCTGCCGAAGTACCTGGGGTCGAACCTACCTCCCGGCATAGTGCTCGACGTGAGTGACCCGATCCTTGCCTCGGTCGACGAACGCCGTGTCAGAGCCGGGACCACCGTCGATGCGATCGCGCTTGCCGTCGCGGGCGACCACATGGTCGGCGCCCGGCCCGGCCGAAACGGTGTCGCGCCCGGCCCCCGGCGTGATGCGGTCCTTGCCCGAGCCCGAGTAGATCACGTCGTTGCCCCCGCGCCCGCGGATCACGTCGTTCCCGCCGAAGCCGCAGATCACGTCCGGTCCGGCGGTGCCGTTCAGCACCTCAGCGCGGGCGGTGCCCGTGAGCGTGCAGTCCGACCGCTTGGGCGGATTGCCGCTCGGCGTCGTGGCGCCGCCACCGCCGCCTGAGCCCGAGCCGGAACCTGACCCCGTCGGCACGGTCACCTTGATCGTCCACGTGCTCAGCGCGTGGCCGGTCGTCTTGCCGGTGTCGATCCGGACGTCCTTCGTCAGCGTCGGGATGTGCGGGCTCGAGCGCGAGAAGCTCAACGCCCCGCCTCCCACACCGTCCAGCGACTGCGCCATGTAGTGCGAGGTCGAGGCGAATCCGGTGAAGTCCGCGCCGCAGTCGTAGTCGTCGCCTTCCTCCGCCGCCTTCGGGATCGCGAGACTGAGCGTCACGTCCTTCGAAGTGGCGTGCCCTCGCACGACGAAGTCGAACGGCTTGGCATGGATCGGCGGATCGCAGGAGAAATGCGGGTCCTTGGGCGGGTTGTCCTGCGCCGCGTGCTCGTTGACTCCGGCGATGTGCCAGCGGGCGTCGCTGTACGAGCCGGTGCCGGTGCCGGTGATGTCGCCGTCCTTGATCGAGAACGAGAACTGCAGGTGCACCGCGTAGTGCTGCTCGTCGTCCCACACGACGTTCGGAGACGTCTGCTCGTCGTGGTGGCGCTGCCGCACCTGGGTCCCGTTTGCCGTGCCGTGCCACGTAGGGTTGGCCGACGGCGCGGCGATCGACGACGGCGCTCCCAGCACCGTCGCCGCGCAAACGGCCGCAGATAGTGTCACTCGCAACGATTTGACCGTACGACAGCCGCGTCGCGCCTGTCAATACGGAACGGCCCGTCTCCGGCGCCTTCCAGTACGACTAGCTGCTCTTTGCGACCGCGTACAGTCGCCATTCGCCGGGAATGCCCTCGAGCTTGTGCGAGCCGCGGTCTTCGAAGGCCAGCCCCGACCCGGCGACCAGGTCTCTGACGGTCGAGGAGACGAGCACCTCACCCGGCTTCGCGTTGGCCGCGACTCTCGCCCCGGTGTGCACTGCGATGCCTGCCACCTTCCCGTCGACGAGCTCGCACTCGCCGGTGTGCAGTCCAATCCGCACGTCGAGTCCCAGCTCCGGCATGGCGCCGACGATGGCGCACCCACATCTGATCGCTCGGGCAGGGCCGTCGAAGGAGGCGAAGAAGCCGTCGCCGGCGGTGTCCACCTCCTCGCCTCGGAACCGGGACAGCTGCGCTCGGACCACTTCGTGGTGGCGCTCGAGAAGCTCACCCCAGGCCTGGTCGCCGAGGGTGGCCGCCTTCTTGCTCGAGCCGACGATGTCCGTGAAGAGGACCGTGGCGAGCACGCGATCCCGCTCGATCACGGGATGCGTATGGGCGACCACATCGGCCAGGAAGCGCTCCAGCTCCGCGAAGACCGGCCCCTGCTCTCCGATGAACGGGGCAAAGTCCGTCCCGGGCACTTCCACGAACCGAGCTCCGGGAATCTGCTCGGCCAGGTACCGCCCGCTGCGAATGTCCCATCCTCCCCCGTCTCGCCGGTGCATGACCAGCGTCGGGATCCGGATCAGCGGGAGCACGTCGCACACGTCCGTGTCGATGTTCGCGCGGATGTAGGCAGCGATCGCGCCGGGGCTGGCACTGAGCCGGAACAGGCGACCGAGGGCCCGGAGCTCCTCACCGCTCGCGCCCGGGTTGCTCAGCCGCAGGAACTCAGGAGCGAACGAGGGATCGCCCCAGCGGCGCTCTGTTTCGTCAGCACGTCGCTGGGTCTCCTCTCGCGTCGGAAGCCAGGGCAGGTTCGGGCTCTTCACGAAGCGCGGCGAGGCGTTCATCAGGATGAGCCCTGCGGTGCGCTCGGGATAGGTGGCCGTGAACAAGACGGAGAGCGGTGAGGCGTCCCCGAGACCGAAGAGCACGGCGCTCTCCGACCCGACCGCGTCCAGCACAGCGCGAATGTCGTCCATCCGCGTCTCCAGCGTTGCCGAGCCCGAGTCGCGGTCGGACATGCCGGTACCCCGCTGGTTGATCCTGACCAGGCGGGAGATGGAAGCGAGTCGTTCAAAGAACCGGGCTTTTGCCGGGATCTCCCAGTCCAGCTCGATGTGCGAGACGACGTCGACGGCGACAAGGTCGGGAGGCCCGTCGCCTAGCACCTGGTAGGCGATGTTGACGTCGCCGCTCCTGGCGTACCGCGTCTCCGGCTGCACCGGCGTAGTGTCGCGCAGTTCGGCGGTCGAGAAGAAAGGCCCCGTTTCCGGGGCCTTTCCAGTAGCGGGGGCAGGATTTGAACCTGCGACCTCCGGGTTATGAGCCCGGCGAGCTACCTGACTGCTCCACCCCGCGGCGTGGGGTCAATTATAGCTCAGCGCCCGCCGCCCCACCTGGGGCAGATTCACGAGCAGGAAACCCAGCGCGAGCACGGCGATTCCGGCCAACGCGTCGAAGATGAAGTGGTTCCCGGTGACGATGATCGTCAGCACCACGGCCACGGGATAGAGCACCCCGAGCACCTTCACCCAGCGGTGCCTCCCATAGCGGACGAGGCCCGCCCCCACGCCGGCCGCCCAGCCCGCGTGCAGGCTCGGCACCGCCGCGACCGGGTTCGAGAAGGCCGACGCGTGCGGCGAGCCGATGTCGAGGTGCCAGATCGCCTCGAGCGTATCCTCGATGCCGAGGCCGTTGAGCAAACGCGGCGGCGCGGTCGGGAACTGCCAGTGGATGAAGACCGCGATCGCGGTCGCCGCCAGGAAGCCGTTCCGGAAGCTGCGGTAGCCGTCGCGCGAGCGGTGATAGAGCCAGACGAAGAACACGGCGGTCAGGAGGAAGTGGCCAAGGAAGTAGAAGAGGTTCATCGCCTCGATCAGCTCGGGCACGCTGAGGAACGCGCGCTGGAGCGACTGCTCCCACGCGAAGTCGAGCGCGCGCTCCAGGTTGTCCACCTTTTGCGCGTTCGCCATCGCGGCCGGCCAGTTCGGCCGGATGAGCATGCGCGCAACCTCGTACGCCCATACCGCGGCGAGGACGATGAGGATCTCCCGGATCCCGTCACGCCGCCGGACTGCGACCAACGCCTGTCGCATCACTCTCGATTCTACGAACCGCTGGTACCGTCGGAGAGGGAGACCATGCGCGTCGCCGCAATCGACCAGGGAACGAACACGACCCGTCTGCTCGTGGCTGACGTGGTCGACGGCGGCGTGGCCGAGGTTGTGCGGAGAAGCACGATTACGCGGCTCGGCGAAGGCGTCGATTCGCGTCGTCGACTGCTCCCCCTGCCCATCACACGAGTCCGGAACTGCCTCTCCGACTACCGCCGCGAGCTCGAATCGCTCGGCGCGGAGCGGACTCTGCTCGTGGCGACGAGCGCCGTCCGCGACGCCGAGAACGGCGAGGCCTTCCTCGGCGAGATCGAGTGGAGCTACGGCTTCACGACCCGTCTCCTGAGCGGCGACGAGGAGGCCGCGATGGCCCTCCGCGGGATCGGCGGCCTCAGCGACGGAGCCGTGCTCATAGACATCGGCGGCGGGTCGACGGAGCTGACGCGCGCGAACGGCCGGGCCAGCACCGACCTCGGATCGGTGCGCATGACCGAGCGCTTCCTCGCGAGCGACCCGCCCACTCAGGACGAGCTGCGGTCGCTCCGAGATGCGATCCGCGCCGTTCTGTCCGAGCACGACTTCGTGGCCGAGCGCGGGATCGGCGTCGCGGGCACGGTCACGTCACTCGCCGCGCTCGACCTCGGCCTCGTCGAGTACGACTCGGACAAGGTCGACGGGCATCGGCTGCGCGAGTCCGCGGTCGAGGCGCAGCTCGAACGCCTCGCGGCCCTCCCTCTCGCCGAGCGCCGGGAAGTACCCGGCCTCGAGCCGGAGCGAGCGCCCGTGATCGTCGCGGGAGCCGCGATCCTGCTCGAGACGATGCGCTACCTCGGGCTGGACGAGATCGAGGTCAGCGAGCGCGACATCCTCGACGGCGCCGCGCTCGCAGCGGCCGAGCTTCCCGAGCCGGTCGAGGGCGAGGCGCCGCCCGGCGCGTACACCTGCTGCTAGGCAGCTTCGAGCGGCTCAGGCGGCTCGTCCTCGGCCAGACGCCGCTGCACGAGCTCCCGGACGAGGATCCCGACCAGGCGGCCGTCCTCGACCACGGGAACACGCTCGGCGTCCTGCTCCTCGAGGAAACGGAACGCCTCGTCGATGTTCATGTCAGCGTCGAGCGTGTAGTAGGGCTTCTCCGCGATCTCGCCGACCGGGGTCGCCTTCGGGTCGCGACCGGGAGCGACGACCTCACGGACGAGCGTCTTTCGGGTCAGGACTCCGGTCAGCCGGCCGTCGTCGCAGACGAAGATCGCCCGCACCTCGGGGCGTGCGAGCAGCTCTCCCGCCTCGGCCGCCGGCGCCGAGACATCGAGCGTCCGCGGCTCCGGAACCATCGCCTCGCGCACCTTGCTCACGGGTAGATCCCCCGCGCCTCGAGTGCCCCGGACACCTCGTGAATCGCGCCGACGGTCGCCGCACTCCTCAGCGAGAGCCCGCGCTGCTCGGCGAGGTCCCAGACCCGGTCGAACGCGTCGCTGAGCTTCTCCTCGAGCTTCCAGCGGATCTCTTCGCGGTCCCAGAAGAGCCGGCCGAGATCCTGCACCCACTCGAAATACGAAACCGTGACGCCGCCCGCATTCGTCAGCACGTCCGGGAGGACCGGGATCCCGCGGTCGTTGAGGATCTCGTCGGCCTCGATCGTCGTCGGCCCGTTCGCGCCCTCCGCGACGAGCTTGCACTGAATCCGCGGAGCGTTCTCGCCCGTCAACTGCTCCTCGAGCGCGGCGAGCACGAGGATGTCGCACGGGAGCTCGAGCAGCTCCGAGTTGGAGACGTGCTCGACGTCGGGGTACTCGGCGAGCGTGCCGTGCTCTGCGACCCACTTGCTCATGTCGTCGTAGTCGAGGCCGTCAGGCGAGTAGACGCCGCCCGAGATGTCCGAGACGGCGAGCAGCTTCGCCCCGCGCGCCTGGAGCTCGCGCGCCGCGATCCCGCCGACGTTCCCGAAGCCCTGGACGACGCAGCCCTGCTCGGCCAGCTTCCAGCCGAGGCGCTGGCACGCACGGTCGGTCACCATCACCACCCCCGCGCCGGTCGCCTCGCTGCGGAACACCGAGCCGCCGATCACGATCGGCTTGCCGGTCACGACCTCGGGCACGGCGTGGCCGACCTGCATCGAGTACGTGTCCATCATCCACGCCATC
>DATBGG010000193.1:0-9376 GCA_036558065.1 Gaiellaceae bacterium
CGGTAGCGCTCGTCGAGGTCGAAGCCGTAGCCGACGAAGAACTCGTCCGGCACCGTGAAGCCGATGTACTTGACCGGGAGGTCGTCGACGAGCCGGCGGTACGGCCGGTCGAGGAAGGTGACCGCTGTCAGCGAAGCCGGCTCGCGGAGCCCGAACGTCTTGCAGACGTAGTTGAGCGTCAGCCCCGTGTCGACCACGTCCTCGACGAGGAGCACGTCCCGGCCGGTGATCGAGACGTCGAGGTCCTTGATCAGCCGCACGCCCGAGCGCGGCGTCTTGCCTGCATATCCCGCCAGCGCCACGAAGTCGATCGCGTGCGGGATCTTCAGGGCCCGCGAGAGGTCGGCCAGGAAGAAGACGCTCGTCTTCAGCGACGCGACGAGGATCGGCTCGCGGCCCTCGTAGTCGCGGGCGATCTCCGCTCCGAGCTCTGCAACGCGTGCTCGAATCTCCTCGGCGGTGAGATAGATCTCGCCGAGCTCGTCGGGGTTTATGAGGCTAAGTCGAGTTTGTATCTCTGGGCCAGCCGCGCGATGTCGCGCTTGTAGAAGAGCTTGATCTTGATGTCGGGGTAGCGCTCCCGGAGCTTGCGCAGCTTCCGGTTCTTGCGCGTCACGAGCGACTGCTTCATGACGGTGACCTCGACGTAGAGATCCTGGTCAGGGAGGTAGAAGTCGGGCCGGAACGCTTCGACCACGGTCCCGTCCGCAGCCTGCTCCAGGACGAACGTTCTCGGCTCGTACTCCCAGGGCACGCCGTAGTAGTCGAGTAGCTTGGCGCACTCGAGCTCCGCGTCGTTTGCAAACCGCGGATTTCCCTCCCCGCAATATGCCTGGAAATCAGGCATTTCTGAGGCCACGTCAAAAATGGTAGCAACGGCTTCGGATACGCCCCCTTCGGGCGGGCCGGACGTACACTTCGAGTCCATGCCGGCTGCGGACCGCACGTTCCAGATCGCGCACATCTCCGACATCCATTGCGGGGGCCCGCATTTCATGCCGAGCCTCATGGACCGGGCGATCGGCGAGATCAACGACCTCCAGCCAGACCTCGTCGTATGCAGCGGCGACCTGACGACGTTCGGCTTCAAGCAGGAGTTCGCGCAGGCGAAGTCGTACCTCGATCGCCTCGAGTGCGACGCCCTCGTCGTCGTCCCCGGAAACCACGACTCGCGGAACGTCGGCTACGTCCACTTCGAGCAGCTCTTCGGCGAGCGGAACTCCGTGCTCAGCGTCGACGGCGTGACGGTCGTCGCCGTCGACTCGACGGAGCCCGACCTCGACCACGGCCAGATCGGGCGCGGCCGCTACCGCTGGATCGAGGAGCAGTTCCGCGCGAACGAAGCCGATCTCAGGATCTTCGTCCTGCACCACCACCTGCTTCCGGTCCCGGGCACCGGCCGCGAGCGAAACGTCGTCTACGACGCGGGCGACGCGATCGAGTGTCTGCAGCGCGCCGGCGTCGACCTCGTGCTCTCCGGCCACAAGCACGTGCCGTACGCGTGGCGGCTCGAGGACCTCTTCATCGTGAACACCGGAACCGTCTCCTCGCTACGCCTGCGAGGGAACACGAGGCCCTGCTACAACGTCGTCGAGATCACGGGGTCGCACGTGGACGTCTGGCGGAAGTACCCGTTCCACGGGCAGGAAAGGATCATCCAGTTCTCCACTGACACGCTCTCCTTCGAGAAGTACACGGCGCGCATCGAGTCGGAGGTGAGGTCGCACTCGTGAAGGCGATCGCGCTCATCGACGGCGAGCACCGCGGGGACGTGGTGCGCGACGCGCTGGCCGAGCTTCCGTTCGAGTTCGTCGGGGCGATCCTCGTCGGCGGGACGGAGAAGCTCGAGGGCGGCGAGGAATACGGCGTCCGGCTCGTGCAGTCGCTCGACGACGTCGCAGCCGAAGCCGTGGTCGATCTCTCGGACGAGCCGGTGCTGGGGCCGCGCGAGCGGATGCGCTGGGCGAGTGAGGCGCTCGCGCGGGGGCTCCGGTACGTGGGCTCGGACTTCGAGTTCCGGCCGCCCGACTTCCTGCCGTACCCGTCCGTTCCGTCGATTGCGGTCACCGGGACCGGCAAGCGGATCGGAAAGACGGCGGTCACCGGGCACGTGGCTCGGCTGCTCTCGGAGCGCGGCGAAGTCGTCGTCGTCTCGATGGGGCGGGGCGGGCCGGCGGAGCCGGAGATCGTGGAAGTCCAGCCGACGCTCGAGCGGCTGCTCGAGATCTCTCGTGCCGGCGGTCACGCGGCATCGGACTACCTGGAGACGGCCGCGCTCGTGGGCGTGCCGACGATCGGCTGCCGGCGGGCAGGCGGCGGCTTCGCGGGCGAGGTCTTCACGTCGAACCTGCGCCGGGGCGTCGAGCTCGTCGAGGACAAGAAGCCGTCGATCGCCGTGTTCGACGGCAGCGGCGCCGCGATCCCTCCCGTCTCGGTCAACGCCCGGATCCTCGTCGTCGGGCCGGGACAGGACGCGACGGCGTACCTCAACCCGTACCGCGTCCTGATCTCGGATCTCGTCCTGCTCGTCGGCGGCGGCGACGTGGAGGCGGTGCGGAGACTGAAGCGCATTCCCGTGCTCCCGGTCGAGCTGCGGCTGAGGCCGATGTCAGCCGTCGCAGGCCGGGTCGCCGTCTTCACCGCCGGCCCGGCGCCGGTCGACCACCTGGAGGCCGACGTCGTCCACGTCTCGAGGAACCTCGCCGATCGCTCCGCGTTGCGCGAGGAGCTCGAGCGGGTCGACGCGGACGTTTTCCTGATCGAGATCAAGGCGGCCGCGATCGACGTCGTCGCCGAGGCTGCGCTCGCGCGCGGAGCCGAGTGCGTCTTCGCGATGAACGACGTGCAGCCGCTCGACGATGGCGTCGACCTCGACGCGGAGTTGCACGCCCTCGCCGACGCCGCAACCGCGCAGCCGGTGGCCGGATGAGCGAGCGGCGGCGAACCGATCCGCTCCCGCTCGGCGGCGACGAGCCGTACTCGAAGGGCCTGATGGCGCGTGCGCTGATGCGCGTCGGCGTGTCGGCAGTGCGCGCGTACGAGCTGGCACGGCGGGTCGAGCAGGACATGTTCCAGCGAAAGGTCGACGCGATCGAGCTCGAGCGCCTCGAGGAGCTCGGCGAGGACGTCGTCGGCGAGGGGGAGGGCAGCAAGGCGATCCAGCGCCTGCGGCGCTACAGCGAGCTGGCCGAGCTCGACCTGCCGATCATCGTGCTCATCGGCGGCGCCACCGGCACGGGGAAGTCGACCGTCGCCACCGAGGTCGCATACCGCCTCGGCGTCACGCGCGTGACCTCGACCGACTTCGTGCGCCAGACGCTCAGGGCGTTCTTCAGCACCGAGTTCATGCCCTCGATCCACTATTCGAGCTTCGAGGCGGGCCAGGCGCTGCAGAGCGCGGAGACCGAGGAGGTCGATCCGCTGCTCCACGGGTTCCTCGACCAGACACGGAACGTCCTCGTCGGCGTGAACGCCGCCATCGAGCGCTCGCTCGCCGAGGGCTGGTCGACCGTGCTCGAAGGCGTCCACCTCGTGCCGGGGATGGTCGCGCCGATCAGCGACGCGCTCGTCGTCCAGTGCGTGCTGGCGATCAAGAGCGAAGACGCGCACGCGAGCCACTTCTGGATCCGCGACGTGGCCTCCGAGGGCGCCCGTGCTCTCGACAAGTACCTCGACCACCTCTCCGACATCCGCTACCTGCAGGACTACATCGTGGAGCGGGCGGAGAGGATCGACGTGCCGGTGATCTGGAACCAGGATCGTGAGGGGGCGACCTCGGCCGTGATGGAGCTCGTGCTGAGCGCGGCCGATCGCCTGCAGCGCGTCTGATGGCCAGGGCGGTGGAAGAGCTGTCGCACCAGGAGCAAGGCGCCGCGCGCCCGTGTATGTGCGAGAGCTACGCGCGCGTCACCGAGCGTTCCGCGTTGGCGAGCGCGCGCTGGCTGGGCCGCGCCGACCAACAGGGAGCGACCGAGGCGGCGTGCGCCGGGATGCAGGAGTCGCTCGAGCAGTTGCCGGTGGCCGGGCACATCGTGATCGGCGCGTCCGAGGGTGCGGAGGGGCTGGGTGCCGGCGGGGAGATCGGCGCAGACGGAGAGCCGGCGGATCTCGCGCTCGACCCGCTCGAGGGCGCTGGGATCGTGGCGCGGGGCGGGAGCGGGGCGATGTCGATGATCGCCTCGGGCCCTCGCGGCTCGTTCCCGACGCTTCCCGACATGTACATGCGGAAGATGGCCGTTGGGCCGGTAGCGCGCGGGAAGATCGACCTCAGGCGACCGGTGGCCGACAACATCCAGGCAATCGCGGACGCCTTCGGCCGGCGGGTGGCGGACGTGACGACGATCGTCCTCGACCGCCCGCGCCACCACGACCTGATCGCGGAGATCCGAGAGGCGGGCGCGCGGATCAAGCTGATCCAGGACGGCGACGTCACCGCGTCGATCTCGGCGGCGATCCGCGGGACGAACGACCACCTCGCGATCGGGATCGGCGGCACGCGCCAGGCCGTGCTGACGGCGGCCGCGCTCCGCTGCCTGGGCGGCGAGATGCAGGCTCAGCTCTGGCCGACGACGCGCAGTGACATCGAGCGCGCGGCGGAGGACGGCGTCGATGACATCGAGCAGATCTTCTCGATCGACGACCTCGCTCCGACCGAGGTCATCGTGGCCGCAACGGGCGTGTCGAACGGGGACCTGCTGCGCGGAGTCCGCTACGGCGCGGACAGCGCCCGCACGCACTCGCTCGTCATGTGCACGCGCTGCAACTGGGTTCGCTTCGTGGACGGCATCCACTTCTTCGCGAGAGAACGCCGCGAGGAAGTGCGCCTTTTGTAGCCTGTGGTCGTGGTCACGAAAGACGACGTCACAGAAGCGCTGCGCGGGGTCGAGGATCCCGAGCTCGGCATGGACATCGTGGAGCTCGGCCTGCTCTACGACGTCGAGATCGAGGGGCCGAAGGTCAAGGTCGTGCACAGCCTGACCTCGATGGGCTGCCCCGCCGGCCCGATGATCCAGGAGGGCATCCACGACGCGACGGCAGCTGTGCCCGGCGTCGAGCAGGTCGAGGTCGAGCTGACCTGGGACCCGCCGTGGACACCGGAGCTGATGTCCGACGACGCGAAATTCATCCTCGGCTTCGGCTAAACGGTAAGCCGGAAGATCAGGATCGAGCGCCGCGGGTTCCGGCTGTACATCGTCGCGCTGACCGAGCCGCGCACGTTGTCGTAGAGATCCGTGCCGCCGACAACCGCCAGCTTGAAGAACTCGCGGTAGCGCAGGGACCCGGCGACGACGATCTTGCCGCGCGGGAGGAAGTACGTCCCGCTGCACTGCTGCCACCGCATCCCGGTGTAGGTGCAGACCATCTCCGAGTGCCCGATGGGCTCCTTCCGGATCCCCCTGTTGTAGAGCAGCTCACGGATCAGGAGCACGTCGCCGGGCCCACGGCCGACAGAACCGGTGTTGTTCAGGCTGATGCCGACCTGCCGCGTCGTCAGCTTGATCGTTCCCGGGCCCGTGAGCTCGGAAGAGCCAGATGTGACCGATCCGGTGACGAGGGCGAACGCGGCCAGAGCGCCGGTGACGAAGAGTGCCTTTTTCATAACGATCCCCCTTACGACTGATCTGGGCCTTGTCCTTGTTCTTCGGACCCCCCGTTCGCTCCGGGAAGCTCGACGAAAAAGGTCGTTCCTTCGCCCTCTGCGCTCGTGAAGCCGATGCGTCCGCCGTGGGATTCCACGATGTCCCGCGACACGGCCAGTCCGAGCCCTGTGCCAGTTATACCGCTCGCCGCCGCGTCTCCTCGGAAGAATTTCGTAAAGATCTGATGCTGCTGGGTGAGCGGGATGCCCATCCCCTCGTCGCGGACCTCGACGCGCACGGAGCCGTTCTCGGCCTCGGCGGAGATCTGGACGAGCCCGCCCTGCGGGGAGTACTTGATCGCGTTCGAGATCAGGTTCCCGATCACCTGGCGGAGCCGGTCCGGGTTGCCGAGCACGGGGATCGCCTTCGGCCCGACCTCGACCGCGAGCTCGTGCTTGGGGCTCTGCAAGCTGTAGAGCTGAGCCTCTTCGCGCAGGAGCGTCGCCATGTCGACGAGCTCTTGCGCGCGCTCGAATCGCCCTTCTTCGATGCGCCTGACGTCGAGGAAGTCGTCGATCAGCTCTGCGAGGCGGCGCGCCTGCGCGTCGATGATCCCGAGGTAGTGGCGCCTCGTCTCGGAGTCGAAGTCCCTCGTCAGCAGCAGCTTCGTGAAGCCGAGCACGCCCGAGAGCGGCGTCCGCAGCTCGTGTGAGACCGTGTTCACGAGATCCGACTTCAGGCGCTCGCTCTCGCGAAGCTGCGCGTTCTGCTCCTCGAGCTCGCGCCGGGTCCCCTGGAGGCGCTCGGCCATCGAGTTGAAGCTGCGCGTCAGCTCGCCGACCTCGCCGGGGCCGCGCTCACTGAGCCGGAGGGACAGGTCGCCGGCCGCCAGCAGGCTCGCCCCATCGGCCGCCTCGCGGACGGGGCGCGCGATCATGCGGGACAGGTAGAGCCCGAAGAGCAGGATCAGGATCGTCGATCCGGCGAGGCCCGCCACGCCGAGCTCGATCGCATGCCTCGACTTCGTGTCCGCCGACTCCTTGTGGCTCGCGGCGAGCACGTCCTCGGACTGGATGAAGCTCCTGAAGTCGCGCTGGAGCTGGTCGATCCGGAATGTGCCCTCGTTCTTTGCGGCGTCCTTGGCGGCGCCGAGGCTCTCCTGCGCGATCAGCAGCACGGGCTTCGCGTACTCGTTCATGTACTGGTCGATGGACGTGGTGATCAGCTGGGCTCGCTCGTGTTGCCCCGGCTCGCCCTTCGTCAGGTCCACGAAGTTCGCCTTGGCCTCCGGTAGCTGCTGCTTGGCCGTCGTGTACGGCTGGAGGAAGCTCGTGTTGCCGGTGAGGACGTAGCCGCGCACGCCGGCCTCGAGATCGAGAACGAGCTTCTCCAGCTGGAGCGCCGAGGTGGTCACGTTCTTGGAGCGCGCTTCCTCGTTCGTCGCCGTCCGTGCTGCGGAGACCGCGAGAACGAGGGCGACAAAGACGCCGATCACGAGCAGCGCAAGCACCGCGCTTGCGGCGATCAGGCGAGTCTGGAGTGAGGCGGGCGGCCGGCTCATGTTCCTGCGGCGGCTCGAACCGCCTGTCGCAGACGGTCCGGCTCGAACGGCTTCGTGACGAAGTCCGCGGCCCCTGCCGCGAGCACGTCTTCGCGCGTCTCGTTCCAGGCCGTGATCACGATCACGGGCACCTTGCGCAATTCCTCGTCGTCGTTCATCCGCGCGAGGACCTCGAGGCCGCTCAATCGCGGCAGCATCAGGTCGAGGATGATCACGTCCGGACTGACCTCGCGGGCGAGGTCGAGCGCCATGACGCCGTCGCCGGCCTCGGCGAAGATGTACCCGTCGTCGACCGACGCGCGGATCAGCTCGCGGAGGGCGGGCTCGTCGTCACAGATCAGAACTGTCTTGCGGCTTTCCATGGGGGGACCAGCCTGCTCACTGGCATGGAACTGCTTCGGCGCCGCAATCGGGGGCCTGCGCTCTGCCCCGCGCTCTCACGATAGCTCGCTTCGAGGACGGCGTGGAAACAGGGTGGTTGCAAGCTATTTTGGGAGCGTGCGACCGGTAATCGGGATCACTACGTACGCCGAAGAGGCTACCTGGGGGCGCTGGACGGAGCCTGCGGCCTTCACACCGCTCGCGTACGTCCGGGCCGTGGAGCAAGCCGGCGGGAGGCCGCTGCTCATTCCGCCGAGCGAGGACGGGATCGAGGAGACCCTCGACGCGGTCGACGGAATCATCTTTTCCGGCGGCGGCGACCTCGATCCGGAGACGTACGGCGCCGAGGCCCATCCCGAGACCGGGGAGATCAGTCCCGAGCGGGACAGCGCCGAGCTCGCGCTGCTCCAGGCTGCGCTCGGAAGGGACATGCCTGTTCTGGCCGTGTGCCGCGGAAGCCAGATCTTGAACGTGGCGCGCGGCGGAGACCTCGTCCAGCATCTCCCCGAGATCGTCGGCCACGACCGCCATCGCCATGAGCACGCCGCGATGGCCGATCACGAGGTCACGGTCGAGGGCGAGTCGCGTCTCGGCTCGATTCTCGGCGACCGCGCGCCGGTCAAGTCGTCGCACCACCAGGGGTTCGGCAAGCTGGGGGAGGGGCTCCAGGAGGCTGCCTGGGCAGAGGACGGGACGGTCGAGGCGCTCGAGGACCCGGCGCACCGCTTCGCGCTGGGCGTGCTCTGGCATCCGGAAGAGGGCGAGGACTTCGCGCTCTTCAAGGCGCTCGTCGAAGAAGCGGCTGACTACCGGGCTAGTCCGGGATAGTCAGCACGATCTTGCCGAGTTGCTCGCCGGCCTCCATGCGCTCGTGCGCGGCGCGCGCCTCGCTGAGGGGGAAGACCTCGTCGACGATCGGCTTCGCCTTGCCGCTCTTCACGAGCTCGTAGGCACCCTCGAAGTCGTCCTTTCTGCCCATCGTCGACCCGTAGATCGAAAGCTGCTTCCACCAGACCCGGTGCAGCGCGGCCGGGGGGTTCGGCCCGCTCGTGGCGCCGCACACCGTGATCCGTCCGCCCTGGGCGGCCGCCTGCAGCGTCCGCTGCCACGTGGCCTCGCCGACCGATTCGACGACGACGTCGGCGCCGCGCCCGTCTGTCGCCTCCTTCACCGCCTCGACGACGTCGTCGGTGCCGTGGTTCACCTTCACGTCGGCCTCGACACGGCCCAGCTTGTCGTCGCTCGACGACGTGACGATCGTCCGCGCGCCGAGCGCCTTGGCGATCGCGTTCGCCGCGCTCCCGAGCCCGCCGCCGACTCCCCAGATGAGCACCCACTCGCCCTCCTGTAGGCCGGCCCGCGTGACGAGCATCCGGTAGGCGGTCTCGAAGACGAGGGGGAAGGCGGCCGCCTCTTCGAAGGAGAGGCCGTTGGGCAGAGGGTGGACATAGTCCGCGGGAACGGCGATGAGCTCGGCGTGGGTGCCGTCGGAGTGCTCGCCGATGATGTGCGCGCCATCATCCAGCCCCGGATTGATGACCACCTCGTCGCCGGCCGCGAAACCGTCCGTTTCATCGCCCAGAGCCTCGACGACTCCTGCGCCGTCGGCGCCCAGGATCCGTGGCTTCGGCGCGGAGGGAAGGCCCTGGCGCGTCCAGATGTCCAGATGGTTCAGCGAGGCCGCGCGCAGCCGGATGAGGACTTCGCCGGTCCCCGCGACGGGATCGTCGGCGTCTTCGTAGCGGAGGACCTCGGGACCGCCGTCCTCGTGGATTCGCACGGCCTTCACGCGCGGGATCCTAACGGCCGAGCACTGGTACCTTCCGCTCGTATGCAGCAGGCGGAGCTGAGTCGC
>DATBGG010000194.1:0-27482 GCA_036558065.1 Gaiellaceae bacterium
CTACGACTCGTCGGTGTTCGAGTTCCTGCCGACGCTGTCGCCGTCCGCGCGCGGCGAGCTCGAGATCACGGACGTCAACAACTGGTTCGTGGAGAAGGGCGAGATGGAGTACGACGTGGTCGACGGCTTCTGGGGCGACGCGGGCGAGTCGATCGACGCCTACTACGAGGTGAACGACTTCGTGCGGCGGAACGGCGCCAACCGGTGATCGACGGGCTTCGGCGCATTCCGCTGCGGCGCTTCGAGGACGAGCGCGGCTGGTTCGTCGAGCTGATGCGCGGCTCGCAACTGCCGAAGCCGGTGAAGCAGTCGAACCTCTCGTATTCGCGTCAGGGTGTGATCCGCGGGCTCCACTTTCACGAGCGCGGACAGGACGACCTCTTCGCCTGCGTGCAGGGCATGGTGCGTGTCGTCGTGCTCGATCGCGAGACGGGTGAGACGTTCAGCGAGGACATCGGCGACGGCAACCCGGTGGCCATTTACATCCCGGGGACGAACGCCCACGGCTACGAGGCGCTGACGGACTGCCTGTTCCTGTACCACGTGACCGAGGAGTACGACCCCGACGATCCCGACGAGCAAGGGATCCCGTGGGACGATCCTCGCGTCGTCGACCTGTGGAGCACGAGATCGCCGATCCTGTCGGACAGGGACAAGGCCGCGTCCTGATCACCGGCGCCGGCGGCCAGCTCGGGGTCGCGCTGGCCGAGGTGTTTCCCGATGCGGTTGGGCTCGCGAGGGCCGACTGGGACGTCACGCGGCAGCACGAGGGAGGAGCGGACTTTTCCCTGGCGCTGCACGCTGCTGCTTGGACCGACGTGGACGGAGCCGAGTCGGATCCGGACGGGGCTCGACGGGTCAATGTGGAGGGGACGCGGAATGTCGTCGCTCTCGGCAGTCCGGTCGTCTACTACTCGACGGACTACGTCTTCGACGGGCGCAAGGAGGGCCCGTACGTCGAGTCCGACGAGCCGCATCCGTTGTCGATCTACGGGCGCACGAAGCTGGAGGGCGAGCGTGAGGTGCGTGACGGCTGGGTCGTCCGCTCGTCTTGGCTCTTCGGCTGGACGGGCAAGAACTTCGTGCGCACGATGCTCGAGCTCGGGGAAAAGCGGGACGAGGTCGCGGTCGTCGACGACCAGCGTGGCTCGCCGACGTTCGTCGGACATCTCGCGGAGGCGACGCAAGGCGTCCTCCAGCTCCCCTACGGGACATACCACGTCGCGGCCGCAGGGGACTGCACGTGGGCCGAGTTCGCCGAGGCGATCTTCGAGGAGGCCGGCCTCCGGTGCCGGGTTCGCCGGATCACGACCGGGGAGTTCGGCCGTCCCGCTCCACGCCCAGTCAACTCGGTCCTCCGCAGCGAACGAGGAGCCCCGCAAGTACCCCACTGGCGAGAAGGCCTCCGAGCCTGCCTAACACGTCTCTAAAGGCCACCTCCTGGGGTCAGACCCCTTTACATTTCGCTCTGACGGCCGGACGCCGTTGCGTCAGTTGGGGATACGAGTTCGCCGTTCTGTGTTGAGCTCGACGCGAAGATGAAGCGGGGTCTGACCCCGGGGTTCGCCCTCGGGGACCTGTCTCTCAGCGCCAGGCGGTTTCTTCGACTTGCAGGCGCTCTCGGAGCGGTTCCCACCAGCCTCGGTTGGCGGCGTACCACTCGACCGTCTCGCGCAGCCCCTCGTCCCAGCCGACTTCCGGCACCCAGCCGAGCTCGCGGCCGATCTTCGACGAGTCGAGCAGGTACCGCCGGTCGTGGCCGGGCCGGTCCGGGACGATCGTTTTCAGCGACTCCGGCTTGCCGGTCAGCTCCAGGACCCGGTCGGCGATCTCCTCGATCGACGCCTCGACCGCGCTGCCGACGTTGTAAGTCTCGCCCGGCTCGCCCTGGTGGAGCGCCAGGTCGATCGCACGGCAGTGATCCCGCACGTGCAGCCACTCGCGCCGGTTCTCGGTCGACGCGTACATGGGCAGCGGCCGGTCGTCGAGCGCGTTCGTCACGAACAGCGGGATCACCTTCTCCGGGAACTGGAACGGCCCGTAGTTGTTCGAGCAGTTCGTGATCGTCACAGGCAGGCCCCACGTCTCGAAGTAGGCACGCACCGCGTGGTCGCCGCCTGCCTTCGACGCGTTGTAGGGCGTCCGCGGCCGGTAGGGCGACTCCTCCGTGAAGGACTCCTCCGAGTCGAGCGGGAGGTCACCGTAGACCTCGCACGTCGAGACGTGGTGAAAGCGGCCGACCTCGACGCGGCGCGCCGCCTCCAGCAGCGCCTGCGTCCCCACGACGTTCGTGTGGAAGAACCGCCCCGGGTCGATCACGGCCAGGCTGTTGTGCGACTCGGCCGCGAAGTTGACGACGGCGTCGATCTCGTGCTCGCGCATGACGTTCTCGACGATGTCCAGGTCGGCGATGTCCGCCTGGACAAACGGCACCCGCTCCTCCGTGCCCTCCAGGTTCGCGCGATTGCCGGCATACGTCAGGAGGTCGAGCGCGACGACCGAGTCCTCGGCATGCCGCTCGAGCCAGTAATGAACGAAGTTGGAGCCGATGAACCCGGCCGCGCCGGTGACGAGGATCCGCACACGGTCATCGTACGCGGAAGCTCAGTGGCGCTTTCCCCGCTTCCGGGGCCGGTCCTGATGCTTGCAGGCCCTGCGCGCCTGGTCGATCGGCTTGCGGCGGCCCTGGAGCTCCTGTGAACGGTCGAGGTGCGGAAGCGCCTCGTCACAGCGGCCGAGCCCGACGAGGGCCGCGCCGAGGTCGTACTCCGCGTAGGCCTCGTAGGGCATCTGTCCGCGGAGGGCCCCGAGCGCCTGACCGGCAAGCGCCGCCGCGCCTGCGTAATCGCCCGACTCGAGGCGCGCCGTCGCCTGATCCGTGAGCTTCGTCCCGCTCGCCGCCGGTGGAGGTGGAGGTGGAGGCGGAGGCGGAGGCGGCGGTGGAGGCGGAGGCGGCGGCGGAGGCGGCGGTTGGGCTGCCGTCGTCCGCTGCGCCGCCTGGCTCCCGTCGCCATGCGTCAGGAGCGCGGCGAGCCCGGCACCGCCGAGCAGCGCGGCGACCACGACCCCCGCCACCAGCGGCCACGGAGAACGGCGCGCAACCGGCAGCACGCGCGTCGTAGCGGCGCCTGCGCCGTCCTCGAGCGCCTCGCGCAAAGCATCCACGAACGCTGTCGCCGTCGGAAACCGCTGCTCAGGATCCTTCGCCAGCCCGCGCCGGAGCACCGGGTCGATCCGAGCGGAAACGGGCGGCACCTCCGCCTGGACGTGGCCCGTCGCCTCGGCCGTGGGGCTGTCCGACTCGAACGGCCGCCGCCCGGTCAGGAGCTCGTATGCCACCACCGCCAGCGCGTAGCGATCGCTGGCCGACGTCGCCCGCTCGCCCTTCGCCTGCTCCGGAGAGAGGTACCCGGCCGTCCCGAGCACCGTCCCCGTCATCGTCAGCGACTGGAGACCTGCCGCGCTTGCGATCCCGAAGTCCGCGACCCGCAGCCCACCGTCGCTCGTCAAGAGCAGGTTCCCCGGCTTCACGTCGCGGTGGACGACGCCCTTCGCGTGCGCGGCATCGAGCGCGGCGGCGGCCTGCGCCAGCCAGTGCAGCGCGTCGTCGACCGAGGGCGGCCCCGCCCGCAGTCGGTCCTCGAGCGACCCGTCGTCGACGTGCTCCATGACGATGAACGGCCGCCCGTCCCACTCGCCGACGTCGTAGATCGTGACCGTGCTCGGATCCCCGGACAGCCGGGCCGCTGCCAGCGCCTCCCGCGTGAACCGCTGGCGAAGGGACGGATCGCGGGCGTACCGCTCGGCCAGCACCTTGACCGCGACGACGCGTCCGAGCTCCGTGTCCTCGGCGCGAAAGATCTCGCCCATGCCGCCTTGGCCGACCGGAGTCGGGCTGCGATAGCGGGGAGGCAGGATTCCGTTCGAGACGCTCATTTCGGGCCGGACCTTTCCATAGCCCGAATGAAGCTCCGAGAAACCTCCTGATTGCTGGGGCTTTGCCGTGAAGTTCCTGTAAAGAAGGGATGCCTTCGGCAGGGTGATGCGCTAGCCTCAGAAGCGTTCTGCGGTCGGGCTCAGGATCCAGTGCCCGGGCGCCGACAACACTGCTCGACATGGCTCGTTCCACTCTCTTCGCCGCGCTCCTACTGACTCTCCTCGCGATCGGCGCCCCGGGGGGCTATTCGTCGAGCGCGAAGCCGCGCGTGCAGCACGCGATGCCCGGGCCTCCGACCTTCGTGATCAGCGGGCGGGGCTGGGGACACGGAGTCGGAATGGCCCAGTGGGGCGCCTTCGGCTTCGCACAGCAGGGCGCGTCGTACGAAGACATCCTTGCGCACTACTACCGCGGCACGACGCTCGGCCCGGCGCCGCTGAGCAAGGTCCGCGTCTTCCTGGCGCAAGGCCGCTCGAGGCTGAGCCTCGGCTCGAACGCGCCGTTCACGGTCCGTGACGGGACCGGTCAGACGTGGCATCTCGCCGCCGGCACGCTGTCCTTCGGGCCGGGGCTGAAGATAAAGACGACCGACGTCCAACAGCCACAGATGCTCGTCGCGCCTCTGACGTTCGTCCCGGGCTCCTCACCGCTGCGCTTCGGCTCGACCGCGTACCGCGGACAACTGCAGGTCACGGTCGCGAGCGGCCGGCTGCGCGCGGTGAACCTCGTCGGCCTCGAGGCCTACCTGTACGGCGTCGTCCCGTCAGAGATGCCGAAGGACTGGCTGCCCGAGGCGCTCAAGGCGCAGGCCGTCGCGGCCCGCTCCTATGCGCTTGCGGTGCGGAAGACCGGCTCCTGGTTCGACCTCTACCCGGACACGCGGAGCCAGGTCTACCTCGGAATCGCCCACGAGGCGCCCACGACGACGGCCGCTGTCAAGGACACCGCCGGCCAGGTCGTTCTCTACCGTGGGGAAGTGGCCACGACGTACTTCTTCTCGAGCTCGGGAGGCCGCACGGCTTCGGCCCCCGAGGTCTTCCCGAGCGCGGATGCGGTGCCGTATCTCGTCTCGGTCAACGATCCCTACGACACGATCTCTCCGCACCACCGCTGGGGGCCCTTCGTCGTCTCCGCCTCGCGCTTGCGCCGGATGCTCGGCGTCCGCGGCGCGCTCTCCGACGTGAGGCTGCAGCTCGGCCCGTCGGGTCGTGTCGAGACGATCACCGGTGTCGGCACTGCGGGCGAGACGAGCATGAAGGGCTGGGACTTCCGCCGCGCGCTCGGGCTCGACTCGACGTGGTTCAGGGTCGGCGTGCTTTCGCTCGGCAACCCACAGGGGCCCATCACCTATGGCGCGCGCGTCGCGATCGACGGCGTCGCGCGGAGCATGCCCTCGGTGCGGCTCGACACTCGGCAGCCGGGTGCCGCCTGGGAGACGGTGGGGCCCGTCAAGCCCGGCGCGGGAGGCGCGGTCGTGATCAAGGCCAAGCCGAAGCTCCCGACCGACTACCGGCTCGTCAGCGGCAAGGTGCGCAGCCGTGTCGCCCACGTGTCTGTCGCGCCGCTCGTCAGGTTCCGAGGGCTGGGCGACGGGTCGACTCTGCGCGGCTATGCGCGACCGCTCTTCCCCGGCGCCAGCATCGCGCTCCAGCGAAGCAACGGCGCCGGCTGGAAGACGATCGCGCGCGCGACAATCGACGCGAGCGGGAACTTCGAGGCGCACGTCGACCTGACACCCGGCGAGTACCGGGCGAGGCTCGCTCCAGGCCACGGCTTCGTGCCCGGCGTGAGCTCGACGCTGAAGGTCGGCCCCGCATGAGACGCATCGTCTTCGTGACGCTGGTCTTCTTCGCGGTCGTTCCCACGGCGCACGCGGCGCGCTTCTCCGTCGGAATCCAGAAGGGCGCGGATACGAACACAGTCGCCAGGCGTGTCCAGGCCGCGATCGGGCAGCCCGTGACGAAGATCGGCCCGTTCGCACTCTCCGTGCGCGCGCGCCACGCAGGTGCGCTCGGATCGGTGCACGGCGTGACGTGGGTCGAGCGCGACCGCCCGTCGCGGACCCTTGCATTCTCTCCGAACGACCCGCTCGCCTTCCGCCAGTGGTACCTCGGCCGCATCCACGCCTTCGAGGCCTGGGCGCAGCTCCCGACGCTCGAGCCGGTGCGTGTCGCCATTCTCGACTCGGGAGTCGATGCAACTCATCCCGAGCTGCAGAACCAGATCGTCGACGGCAAGAGCTTCGTCGCGAGCTCCTGGGAAAACGACACGAACGGCCACGGGACGTTCGTCGCCGGCGAGATCGCAGCTTCGCTCAACAACGGCCAGGGCATCGCAGGCGTCGGCTTTCCGGCCGACCTTCTGATCGCGAAGATCGTGCGCGCCGACGGGACGATCTCGCCCGACGCCGAGGCGCGGGCGATCCACTGGGCGGTCGATCACGGCGCACGCGTGATCAACATGAGTTTCGGCGGCGTGCGCGATCCGGGCGACTCGAGTCAGGACACGTACTCGCGGCTCGAAGCCGCGGCCGTCGAGTACGCGGTCAGCCAAGGCGTGCTCGTCGTCGCGGCCGTCGGGAACGGGGACGGCGCGCCGACCGAGCCGTGGGGCTATGCCGGTTACCCGGCGGCGCTCCCGCACGTTCTCGGCGTCAGCTCGCTGGCGCGCAACGGCACGGTGCCGACCTTCTCAAACCGAGATGTTCGCTACGTCGACCTGGCCGCTCCAGGCGAGGAGATCCTGTCCACGCTTCCGCGCGCGCTGACGCTGGCGTCTCGCCCTGGCTGCCTGCTCCAGGGCTACTCGGACTGTGGGCCCATGGAATTCCGTCGCGGCGAAGGCACGTCGTTCTCGGCGCCTCTCGTCTCGGCCGGCGCGGCCCTCCTGTTCGCCACGGACCCGGCGCTCAGAGCCGACCAGGTGGCCAACGTCTTGACCCGGTCTGCGCTCGACGCCACGCCGGACACGGGCTGCATCCGCTGCGTGACCGGCCGAGACTCCCTGACCGGCTGGGGCCTCCTCGACGTGGGCAGCGCCGTCCGGGCGCTCGACGACCCGCTGCCGGACGCGGACCAGTACGAGAGCAACGACCAAGTTGCGAACGCGGCCGAGCTCTGGGGCCGCAGGGGCCAGCGGATCGCCGCCACCATCGACTACTGGGACGACCGCCAGGACGTCTACAAGATCTGGGTGCGCGGCGGCCGGCGACTCGTCGCGAAGCTCGTCGGGCCGGGGGGCACGAACACGAACCTCTTCCTCTGGAAGCCCGGGACGACGGCCGTCCGCGGCGCCGTCGCCGACCAGCGCTTCCTTGCGGGGCAGTCGAAGTCGCCGGGCTCGAAGGAGAAGATCCGCGTGACCGTCACCCAGACCGGCTGGTACTACCTCGTCGTCCGGGCGACCGCTCCGGGGGCGGGCAAGTACTCCCTCAGGTACCGGAAGCGCGTGCCGAAGATCCGGGCAGCAGCTCGTCCGTAGCGACGTCGCGGATCTTTCGCGCCGGGTTCCCCACGACCACAGCCCGTGCCGGCACGTCACGAGTGACGACGGCGCCCGCTCCGACGAACGCCTCCTCGCCGATCTCGACCCCGGGGCAGAGGACGGCGCCGCCGCCGACCCGGGCCCCTCGCCTGATCGTCGGGCCGCGCCTGAGCTCGTGCCGCTTCTCGGTTCGGCCCATGTAGTTGTCGTTCGTCGTGATCACGCCCGGCGCGATGAACACCTCGTCCTCGAGCGTCGAGTATGCCGTCACGTACGCGTTGGCCTGGATCTTCGTCAGCGCGCCGATCGTCGTGTCGTTCTCGACGAGCGAGCCGCGTCCGACGACGACGTCGTCGCCGATGTCGCAGCGTTCTCGTACGCACGCCTGGTCGCCGACGATCACGCGCTCGCCGATCTTCGTCCCGGCGAAGACGATCGCGCCGGCCGACACGATCGAGCCCGCGCCGAGCTCGAGTGGCGGGAGCTCCTCTCTCGGTGCGGTCGAGCGTGGAGAGAGTGCCGGCTGCTTGCCGACGACGGCGTGGTCGCCGATCACGCAGCCCTCGCCGAGCACGGTTCCCGGATAGACGACGGCTGTCTCGGCGATCTCAGTCACGCCGGGGCGCGGTCCAGGGACTCCTGGAGCAGCTCGAGCGTGCGGACGACCCCGAGCCCTTGCCGCGCCGGCGCGAGCGGGTCGCCGTCGCCTTGCACGAGCGAGAGGAAGTGCGCGCACTCCCGGCGCAGAGGCTCCTCCCGCGAGAGCTTCGGGATGCGGATGTCCCCCTCGCGGACGTGCCAGTCCGCAGCCGGGCGCTGCACCGGCCCCTTGTCGTAGACCGTCACCTTGCGGTCGGGCTCCATGTCGTCGAAGACGGCCATCTTCTCCCGCCCGACGACGGTCAGCTTGCGCATCTTGTGCGGGTCGAGCCACGAGACGTGCATGTGCGCGACCACGCCCGACGCGAACCGCAGGTAGCAGAAGACGACGTCCTCGATCCCGCTGCGCAAGAACGACTCGCCGCGCGCCCACGCCTCCACCGGCTCCTCGCCGACGAGGTGCAGGATCATCGACAGGTCGTGCGCGCCGAGCGACCAGAGCGCGTTCTCGTCGCGGCGGATCTGCCCGAGGTTCTGACGGTTCCCGTACAGGTAGAGCAGGTCTCCGAGCTCGCCCGCGTCGACGAGCTCCTTGAGCTCATCCAGCGCGGGGTGGTAGAGGAGCAGGTAGCCGGGCATGAGCACGAGCCCGCGTTCCTCGGCCAGCGCGAAAAGCTCCTCGGCCTCCGCGCTCGACTGCGCCTGCGGCTTCTCGACGAAGACGTGCTTGCCGGCCTCGAGCGCCCGCTTCGCCAGCTCGTAGTGCGTGACGACGGGGGTCGCGATCACGACGGCGTCGAGCCCGGGGTCGGAGATCATCTCGTCGAAGTCCATCGTCGTGCTGGCCGTCGGATGTGCCTTTCCGCCTTCGGCCAGGAGGTCGGGCGAGAGATCGCAGAGCCAGCTCAGGTCGGCGAGGTCGCCGAAGTTTCGGGCGAGGTTCGGCCCCCAGTAGCCGAGCCCGGCGTGTCCGACCCGGACCGTCACAGCTTCCAGACCTTGCCGTTCGAAGTGCCGTTCGAGCCGGTGGCGTTGCGCAGGTCGACGACGAGCGGCGCCTTGGCCACGAGGTCGTCGTAGTCGATCCCGGAGTGGGCGGTCACGATCACGACGCAGTCGGCGGCCGCCGGGTCGAGTGGGCTGGAGGTGAGGCTGTGCTCCGGGAGCGACGAGACGTACGGGTCGTGGTACGAGACGTCCGCTCCTTCGGCCTGAAGGAGCTCGATCAGCTTCAGCGCCGGAGACTCCCGCGTGTCCTCGATGTCTGCCTTGTACGAGACCCCGAGGAGGAGCACCTTCGAGCCCTTGAGCGCCTTCTCGTGCGCGTTCAATGCCCGCGCGATCTTCGCGAGGCACCAGTAGGGCATGTTCTCGTTGACCTTCCCGGCGAGCTCGATGAACTCCGTGTAGAAGTCGTATTCGCGGGCCTTCCAGGTGAGGTAGAACGGGTCGATCGGCATGCAGTGGCCTCCGAGCCCGGGGCCGGGCTGGAAGCTCATGAACCCGAACGGCTTCGTCGCGGCCGCGCCGACGACCTCCCAGACGTCGATCTGCATCCGGTCACAGAGCTGCGCCAGCTCGTTGACGAGGGCGATGTTGACCGAACGGAAGATGTTCTCGAGGAGCTTCGTCAGCTCCGCCGCCTCGGGTGACGAGACCGGATGGACGGTCTCGAGGGCGCTGCCGTACAGTTCGACGGCGCGCTCGGTGCAGGCAGGCGTGATCCCGCCGACGATCTTGGGCGTGTTCTTCGTCGTCCAGTCGCCGCGGCCGGGGTCGACTCGCTCCGGAGAGAACGCGAGGTGGAAGTCCTCGCCCGCCTTCAGCCCGCTCGACTCGAGGATCGGAAGCAGGCGCTCACGCGTCGTGCCGGGGTAGGTCGTGGACTCGAGCACGACGAGCTGGCCCTTCTGCAGGCGGGGCGCGATGTCCTCGACTGCGTCGAGGACGATCGAGAGATCCGGCTCGCGCTGTGCGGAGAGCGGCGTCTGAAGCGCGATCAGGATCGCCTGGGCCTCTTTCAGCGCGTCGTAGTCGGACGTGACCTCGATCGACCCGGACTCGACGAGCCCACGCAGGTCGTCCGTGTCCACGTCCGCGATGTAGCTCTCACCGCGCTTGACGGCCTCGACCTTGGCCGGGTTCGACTCGACGAGCACGACCCGATGGCCCGCGTCCGCGAACACTTTGGCCAGCGGCAGGCCGACGTAGCCCGCCCCGACGATGGCGACTGGTCCCTTCACCGGGGGCGATAGTACAGAGGGCCTAGGGCCGCACTCGGGCCACGAACCAGCGCTTGGCTGTCGGGTCCGTCTTGAAGAACGTCGTCAGCAGCGTGACGACCTTCTCGACGCCGTTCTTCGACGGATACGTGCCGTCGTTCTCGACGTCGTCGCACGTCCACTGCAGTCCGTCGCTCCGCCCGGCGAGGCCGTCGGTCCACAGATACGGGCCCCAGGCGAGCAGCGGGCCCTTGAGCTTGCCGTTCATCCGCTCCTGGATCACGCCTCGAACCGCGTAGGCGCTGTCGTATGCAGCCGGCTCGGGGTTGAGGCCGGTGATCGCATAGCCGCCGTAGGTCCGGCTGGAGAGATAGACGAGCTTCAGGTTCGGATAGCGGGAGCGCATTGCCCTGACGATCAGTCGGAGATCCTTCTGCAGGGCCTTCATGTCGCGCGGGAAGGGCCGATCCTCGCCGGCGATCGCCTCCTTGAGCCACACGGCCTGGACCTGGTTGGCGGAAACGCCCTCCGCGGCGAGCCGCGCTTCTGTGTTGTCCCAGTACACCGGCCGCTTGACGACCTTCGTCGCGTCGAACCCGTCCTGGGCGCCGTCGACGACGACCACGTTGGGATTCACCTGCTCGTCGCGATCGGAAACGCGCTTGAAGGCGGAGAACTCCGCGGTCGCGTTCGCCATCCCGACCGAGAGCAGGACGATCTTCCCGTTGATCGGGTGGATCTGCTTCGAGGCGGTCTGGAGCCTGCGCATGTACTTGGCCGTGGGCGTGTTGCGGCCGCCCGGATAGAGGCCGCCGCGATAGCCGCGGTAGCGGCGGGTGCCCATGTCCGTGAGCGGCACCAGCCCGGTCGAGGTCAGCGAGCAGTCGGCGCCGCTGCGGTGCGAGCTCGCGGAGGTGTCTCTCGTGAGGGTCGCCGAAGCAGCCGCGAGGGCGGCTACGAGAGCTAGGAGCGCCGCGAGTCTCATGACCGGTTCGAAGGGTAGTTCCGGTCCGTTAGGGCGCTGTTAAGGCGATAGTCGGCTCGGCTACACTCGCCGCCAGCGGGCCGTTAGCTCAGTTGGTAGAGCAGGGGACTCTTAATCCCAAGGTCGAAGGTTCGAATCCTTCACGGCCCATTTTCGGCTGCGCTCCTCTTGTCGCCGCTAGGCCACGAGCTCGGAGATCATGTCCGCCTGCACCTCGGCGAACGCATCGACCACCGCCTCGTCGAACTGCGTGCCCGCGCAGCGGACCAGCTCCCGAATCGCCTCCTGGCGGGACAGCGGAGCCGCGTACGGCCGCGCGGACGTCATCGCGTCGAACGCGTCACAGACCGCGATGATCCGCGCGCCGAGCGGGATCTCTCCGCCGCGCAGCGCGTCCGGATAGCCCTTCCCGTCCCAGCGCTCGTGGCTCGAGCGAACGATCTCGGCCGCCGCTTTCAGCGCAGGTGCCGACGCGAGGATGCGCTCGCCGATCAGCGTGTGGCGACGGACGAACTCCCACTCGTCCTTCGTGAGCTCCGCCGGCTTGGAGAGGATCTCCTCGGGGATCGCGAGCTTGCCGACGTCGTGCAGCTCCGCTGCCTGGCGGATCGTCTGGAGCTGAGGCGCCGGCACGTTCAGGCGCCGGCTGACCGCCTCGGCCAGGTCGGCCACGCCCGCGAGGTGATGCGCGAGCATCGAGTCCCGCTCCTTGAAGACGCTCACCAGGACGTCGACGCTCTGGCGCTCGGCGCTCGGGCGGTTGCGCTGCTTGTGGAGGTACATCCGGTCGTCCGCCATCCGCAGCGCGTCCGTCAGCTCGGCGGCTTCCTCGGGCATGAGCACGGCGCCGTGCGAGCAGTTGACCGCGAACCCCTCTCCTTCCTCGGTCAGCGCCTCGGCCGCGAGCTCGATCACGTTTCCCGGGCCGACGTACGCGGCGGAGGCCAGCACGCAGAACTCGTCCCCGCCCAGCCGGTAGGCGGTTCCGTAGCCCTCGACCGCCGATTCGAGGCGCCCCGCGACCCGCGCGAGCAGCGTGTCGCCCGCCGCATGGCCGAACGCGTCGTTGTAGGACTTGAAGCCGTCCAGGTCGAGGATGACGAGCGCGGTCGAGCCCTCACCCTCGGCGAGCTCTCGCTCGAGGTCGGCGACGAACCGCCGGCGGTTGCCGAGGCCCGTCAGCGAATCGGTGAGCGCCTCCTCCTGACTCGTCGCGAGGAGGTTTACGCGCTCCCGGAACGTAAGCACCGCCCGGACGATCACCGCGGCCACGGTTGCCGTCGACAGAGCGAGCGCGACCGTGTTGATCTCGACGAAGTGGTCGTAGACGAGGAGGCTCAACCCGATCGAGGCGAAGATCGTGGGCAGGGTCAGCGCCTGCCAGCTCTCGTCTCGCACGCCCTCCAGCTTGCGGATCGGCTGCCAGGCGGAGCAGGCGATCAGGACGAGGGCGGCCGGCCAGCCCACGTCGAGCGGCCCGCCCTCGATGTACGTGCCGGAGGCGGTTTCGTAGAGGTACATGCTGTCGGCGATCGCGAAGACGCCGAAGCCGAGCGCCACGAGAGCCCAGGTCGCGTCGAAGCGCCAGCCGGTGAGGCCGAACATCGCGACGACGAGCGACAGCAGCAGGAGGTCGGCGAGCGGGTAGGCGAGGTTCGTCGCGATCATGATCGCGCCGCCCCCAGTCGTCGCCAGGACCTCGTCGAAGACGAGTGCGGCTCCGAGCGCCGCGACGGCCAGCGAGGCGATCACGCCGTCGAGCCACAGATGTCCGCGGAAGTTCCGCATCCGCTTGCGAAGCAGGAGCGCGAGCGCGACGTAGCTGACCGGATAGAAGGCGAGGTAGAACGGATCCGCGACCGAAGGCACCGGGACCTCCGCCTGGCCGGTCAGGAAGAAGTAGTAGTAGAGGTCGCCCGCCGTCCACAGCGCGAGCGCCGAGCCGAGGAGGAGCCAGGGCAGGCGCTCGGCACGAACGAGCAGGCCGCGTAGGAGGCAGACGATCGAGGCGCCGACGAGGAGTGCGTTGTAGACGCGCGTGTCGAAGAACGTGTCCAGCCGTCCTCCGGTGACGACGATCGTCTCGAGCGCGTAGACAGCCGTCGCGGCGAGCAGGACGGCGCACAGGACCCTGCCCAGGGAGGACACCGCCTTCCCAGGCGTCGCCTGAATCTCTCGTCTACGCCGCAATGCTGCTCTCCTCCGTCGAACGGGCCGCCAGTACGCAGTATTGAGAGATTCGAGCGCCTCCGCCTCCCTCGGAGTGGGGATCTCATCCCTCGATCGGAGTCCCCCTTTCGGGGGATGGGAGTGGGCCGGATCTCACCGATCCTGGACCCAGGATGGGGGTCCGAGCGGCATCGGTCTTCGCGCTGTTCGCTGTCGCGTTGTGCCTTGCGAGCAGCGCCTTTGCGAGCGGGAGCCCGGACGTGGCGGCGCTTCAGGTCGGCCTGCGGGCCCGCGGACTGTACGGCGGGACGGTCGACGGCGTGCTCGGTCCCGGGACGAAGGGGGCGCTCAGGCGGTTCCAGCGCAGCGCCGGTCTCGTCGCCGACGGAGTGCCCGGGCCGCGGACGCGGAAGGCTCTCGGCCGTTATGGGCGTCGGGCGCCGCTCGGAGGGCGGGAGCTCGCCCTCGGCTCGCGTGGCTGGGACGTGGCCGCCCTCCAGTTCGCGCTGGCGTGGCACGGCTTTCCCTCCGCGACGTTCGACGGCCACCTGGGGTTGCACACCGACAAGGCGCTGAGACGCTTCCAGCGCTGGGCCGGCCTACCTGCCGACGGTGTCGCCGGCCCCTCGACGTACGCGGCTCTTCGCCGTCCGCTGCCGACGTGTCCAATACGTCTTGTCCGTCCGCTCGCCGGCCCCCTCGGCGACCTCTTCGGCCCGCGCGGGAACCGCTTTCACGCGGGGATCGACATCCCCGCCCGTTCAGGTGCGCCCGTCGCCGCCGCCGGCTCCGGACGGGTTCTCTTCGCCGGAGCCAGCGGAAGCGGATGGGGGCGAATGGTCCTGATCGCGCACAGTGGCGGGGTCAGGACGCGCTATGCGCACCTTTCGCGGATCGACGTACGCCCCGGACAGCATGTGACGACCGGTTCGATCGTCGGTCGAGTGGGATCGACCGGCGAGGCAACCGGTCCGCACCTCCACTTCGAGGTGCTGCTGCGGGGGGCGAATGTCGATCCTTTGTCCGCCCTTTAACCGCGGACAAAGCCCAACACTCACGGCGAAGCCATGAGTGAGGCCTAGACGTGCAGGCCGGTGCTGATGGTCGCTTAGGGGCCTGGCGGGCCTTCCTCCACGTACGTGGCCCTGCGACGACCGCCGCCCCAGCCCCCCCACGACGACCAGAAGATCATCGAGAGGACGAGGCCGACGAGGCCGATCACCATCAGGATCACGCCGATCGCGTCGACGTCGAGCCCTGCGACCTCGGCATTGACGCCCCAGACCAGGATTGCACCGGCGGCGATCAGAAACAGACTTGCTCCGAGTCCCAAACGAACCTCCTTGTTTGGCGCAGGTTGTACCCGCGTGACGGTCGTCGCTAACTAGGCATCCCAGCCTGGCGTTCAGTAGTCTCGCTAGCGGTGCGCAGGGGAGCAATCGTTCGGGTCGTCACGATCGCTTTGCTCGCGGCGGCGGCAGCTACCGCGATCGCCATCTTCATCCGCTGGCTGCCCGCGGCCGACTCGAAGGAGGCGGAGCGGATCGACCTCGTCTTCTGGGTCGTCGTCGCGATCTGCATCGGCGTCTTCGCCGTCGTCGCCGCGATCAGCATCTACTCGGTCGTCAAGTTCCGCGTGCGGCCCGACGACGACTCGGACGGGCCGCCGATCCACGGGCACACCGGCCTCGAGATCGTCTGGACCGCGATTCCGACGATCCTCGTCACCGGGGTCGCGCTGCTCAGTGCGGTTGCGCTGGCCGAGAACGGCCACCTGAAGTCGAACCGGCTCGAGGTCGACGTCACGGCGCGCCAGTTCGTGTGGAGCTTCAAGTACCCGCAGTACGGCGACTTCCAGTCGAACGAGCTACGCCTGATCGAAGGCCGGCAAGTGCGGCTCTCGCTCACCTCGCTGGACGTCATCCACTCGTTCTGGGTGCCCGAGTTCCGGCAGAAGCAGGATGCCGTCCCCGGCGAAGTGACTCACCTGCCGATCACGCCGCTGAAGACGGGGAAGTACACGCTGATCTGCACCGAGCTCTGCGGGCTCGGACACGCGCTCATGCGTGCGCCGGTGATCGTCATGACGCCGGCCGCGTTCGAACAGTGGGCACGCGCCCAGCAACAGCAAGGGGCCCAGGGGGCCTCGGGATAATCTGACGCGCCAGTGACCGAGGTCGTCGAGCACACGCCGCACGCCCCGCCCGCTCCGCCGAAGACGGGCTGGCGCCGCTGGGTCCTCGGGCCGGGGTTCGTCCGCGCCGCGTGGATGACGGCGCTGTTCTTCTTCATCGGCCTCGGAATCGTGGTCGGGCTCCGCTCGCTCGGCCACTACGACCCGGTCTGGGACTGGCTGATCATCGTCACGGTCGCCGGGCTGATCACGGCGCCGATCGGGTTCCTCGCCGGCCTCGGCGCGTTCGACTACTGGGTCTACTACGCGCTCGGCTACCCGACGAGGCCGGAAGACCACTCGGGCCACGGCGCCCGCAGCTGGAAGGACTACTTCCGCGTCAACACCGACCACAAGGTGATCGGCGTCCAGTACGTCGTGACGACGATCTTCTTCTTCCTGGCGGGCGGGCTGATGGCGATGATCTTCCGCGCCGAGCTGGCCAAGCCGGGCATGCAGTTCCTGGACAACCAGGAGTACAACGGCCTGATCTCGGTCCACGCGTCGCTGATGATCTTCCTGTTCGTGATCCCGGCGTTCGCGGGCCTCGCCAACTTCGTGATCCCGCTGATGATCGGCGCGCCGGACATGGCGTTCCCCCGCCTGAACGCCCTCTCCTACTGGCTGCTGCCGATTGCCGGGATCATGATGCTCTCCAGCGTCGCGGTCCCCGGCGGCGCGTTCGGCGCCGGCTGGACGGGCTACGCGCCGCTCTCGGTCGTCGGCACCGACGGGAACATCTGGTTCAACATGGGCGTCCAGTGGGCCGGGGCGTCCTCGATCATGACCGCCCTCAACTTCCTGGTCACGATCATCACCATGCGAGCGCCGGGGATGACGTTCTGGCGCATGCCGCTCCTCGTCTGGGCGAATTTCACGACGTCACTGCTCGTCGTGCTCGCGACGCCGTTCATCGCCGGCTCGCAGTTCTTCGTGATGTTCGACCGGATCATGCACACGAACTTCTTCAACTACCAGGAGGGCGGCTACGTCCTCGGCTACCAGCACATCTTCTGGTTCTACTCGCACCCGGCCGTCTACATCATGATGCTGCCCGGCTTCGGGATCGCCTCGGAGGTGATCTCCGTCATGTCGCGGAAGCCGATCTTCGGCTACCGGCTGATGGCGCTGTCGCTGTGCGCGATCCTCGTGCTCGGCTTCTCCGTGTGGGCGCACCACATGTTCGTCTCGGGCATGGCCTCGTGGCTGCGCGTCCCGATGATGATCACGACGCTCCTGATCGCCGTGCCGACCGGGATCAAGGTCTTCTCCTGGTTAGCCACGACCTGGGAAGGACGGATCCACCTGACGACGCCGATGTTATTCGCGCTCGGCTTCGTGTCGATGTTCGTGATCGGCGGCCTGTCCGGGATCATGCTCGGCGCGGTCCCGATCGACATCCATACGTCCGACACGTACTTCGTCGTCGCGCACATCCACTACGTGCTGCTGGGTGGATCGTTATTCACGATCTTCGCCGGGATCTACTACTGGTTCCCGAAGATGACCGGCCGGATGTACAACGAGCGGCTCGGGAAGCTGCACTTCTGGCTGACGTTCATCGGGTTCAACCTGACGTTCTTCCCGATGCACATCATCGGCGTGCAGGGGATGCCGAGGCGCGTCTCGGACTACGACCCGCAGTTCGGGACGTGGAACATGGTGATCTCGATCTCGTCGTTCTTCCTCGGCGTCTCGTTCCTCGTCTTCCTCTACAACGCGATCGTCAGCTGGCTGCGCGGGCCGATCGCAGAGGCCAACCCGTGGCGGGCGATGACGCTCGAATGGCAGGTGTCGTCTCCGCCGCCGATCTTCAACTTCGACGAGATCCCGCAGATCGTCGGCGGGCCCTACGAATACGGCGTGCCCGGAGCGCGCCACGCGGTCTTCAACGGCGACCGTGCGACCGATCTGGAGGAGGCGCGCTCACCATGACGCACGTCCTGGTGGTCGCGAACGAGACCGTGACCGGCCCGAGCCTGATCGATGCGGTGAAGGCGCGGAAGCCCGATCTCGTGACCGTGATCGCGCCCGTGAGCCATCCGCACGAGGGCTACGTCGTGTACGAGGACACTCGGCGCGCGGCGGCTGGGCGCCGGCTCGAGCGCACGCTGGCCGCTCTGCGCGAGGCGCACGTCCCCGCGCACGGTCTCGTCGTCGAGACCGATCCCGCCGACGCGGTGCGGGACGCGATCGCGATGCTCGACCCCAAGCCGACCGAGGTCATCGTCTCCACCCATCCGCAAGAGAAGTCGGGCTGGCTCAGGCGAAAGGTGATCGACCGAGTGCGGGACGCAGCCGGCGGGCTTCCGGTCGAGCACATCGTTGTCGACCTGAACGCCGAGGGCGAGGCGAACGTGCTCGTGATCGCGAACGAGACGGTCGTCGGCGATCCGCTCCTCGACCGGATCCGTGAGCGCGCCAAGCGGTCGCCGGCGAGCTTCCTGCTCATCTGCCCGCAGAGCGACCCGTCGCAGGGCGAGCATCCCGAGGCCGAGCGGCGGCTCAGGCGCTCGCTCGCGGTCCTCCGCGGCGAGGGCATCGACGCGCACGGGCAGGTCGCACACCCGGATCCCTACACGGCCGCGATGCAGGCCGTCCACGACGAGCGCGTCGACGAGATCATCGTCTCGACGTTCGGCCCGGAGCAGTCCGGCTGGCTGCGGAAGGACCTCGTCGAGCGCCTGCGCAAGGACTCGAAGCTGCCCGTCGAGCATGTGGTCTTGGAGGAGGCGCCGGTCTAGTGGCGGTCCACGCCGAAGCGCACCACGGCCCGCCGATCGCGAACCAGAGCTCCCGGGTCGACGCGCCGACGCTCGGGATGCTGCTCTTCATCGCGTCGGAGATCATGCTCTTCGGCTCGTTCTTCACGGTCTACTTCTTCGTCCGGGTCGTGAACAACGCGCCCGAGTGGCCGCCCCCGCCGTTCGAGCTGCCGGTCTTCGTCGCCGGCGTGAACACGATCATCCTCGTGACGTCGAGCTTCACGATCCACTGGGCGCTCCAGGGGATCAAGCGCGGGAACCGGGCTGCGCTGCAGGCAGGGCTCGTGCTGACGATCGCGCTCGGCCTGACGTTCCTCTTGACGCAGGCCCGCGAGTACTCGCGGATCGGGTTCGCGCCCCACGACGGCGCGTTCGGGTCGACGTTCTACGGGTTGACCGGCCTGCACGGCGCCCACGTGTTCGTCGGCCTGACGATCCTGACGTTCGCCGCGATCAGAGCGTTCCGTGGGCATTTCACGCCCGAGCATCATCACGGCGTCGAGATCGCAGGGATCTACTGGCACTTCGTCGACGTAATGTGGATTGTCGTGTACACCACCGTCTACATCCTCTGAGGCCATGATCAACCCCCTCCGCAGCGAAGCCGAGGCCTACCGCTTTCTGCTGCTGACAGTGGGGTACTTCGCTGCGATCGCGATCGCAGCCCTCGCCTTCGGCACCTGGGTCGGGTTCGCCGTCTTTGTCGTCCTGACGCTCGCCGGTCTCGCCTACGTCGCGCGGGCGCACCGCACCGAGCCGCCGCGTCAGGCGGTTCCGTCGCGCCAGGGCGCCGAGCACGAGCGGCGCATCCTCGTGATCGCGAACGAGACGGTCGGCGGCGAGCGCCTGCGCGACGAGATCCGGCAGCGCTCTGAGGGCTACGACGAGCAGGTCTTCGTCGTCACGCCCGCCCTCAACTCTCCGCTTCGCCATTGGGCTTCGGACGAGGACGGCGCGCGCGTCGAGGCGCAGAAGCGGTTGAACGCGAGCCTCGACCGCCTGCGGTCGCTCGGCATCGACGCGAAGGGCGAGGTCGGAGACGGAGAGCCGCTGCAGGCGATGGAGGACGCGCTCCGGCTCTTCGGTGCGGACGAGATCATCATCTCGACCCATCCGGAGGGTCGCTCGCACTGGCTCGAGAAGAACGTCGTCGACTCGGCCCGCGAGCGCTTCGCGGTTCCGATCACGCACGTCGTGGTCGACCTCGAGGCCGAGCGCGAGGAAGTCCAGGAGCCGAGCTCGGAGCCGCGATGAGCAAGCTGAGCTCGCTGTTCAAGATCTTCCGGCGCGGGGGCGAGAGCCCGCAGACCGAGGCGGAGAAGGCCTACGACCGCAAGTGGGACGCCCGGACCGACCGCATGGTCGACGGCAAGGGCCTGAGCCCGACGGGAGAGGTCATGGACTTCGAGCGAGACTCCGAGCGCCCCGAGTAGTCGGCCTCGAACGCGACGGAACTAGGAGCCTCGACAACCTGCCCCGGCGAAGCCCGGGGCTCGCTCATGTGGTCACTCACTTACTTCTGCTTCTTGATGAAGTCGACGAGCTGCTTGGCCTGGTCCTGCGGGACCTGGCCCTTCTTGATCACCCCGCTCATCACGCCCGGCTGGTAGCCCTGGACGATCTCCTTGTCCGGGTCGACGATCGCGTCGAGCAGGTATGCGTCGTCGGCGGTGACCGTCTGGCCGTTCGTGAGCTTGACCTTGCTCCCCGCCAGGCCCTTGAAGGTCGGGCCGGTCGACTTCGAGCCGTCGATCGAGTGGCAGCCCTGGCAGCCGAGTGACGCATAGAGCCCCGCTCCGCCCGGTGCGACTGCGATGCCCGGGCACGCCTGCTTGTCGGTGCTGGCCGCGCAGAGCGCGACGTAGGCGGCGACATCGTCTGCGTCCTGGCCTTTGACGAGGTCCGCCGGCATTCCGCTGCCGGTCGTCGGATAGCGGATCTGGTCGAGGACGACGTTCTCGATCGCGCTCGTCTTGAAGTTCTCTTCCTTCGACCGCATGAAGGCTGCGTCGAGGTTCGGCCCCACCGTTCCGCGCGAGCCCGCGTCCTTCAGGGTGTGGCAGCTGCCGCAGCGGGCCTCGGCGACGAAGAGCTTCTTCCCCCGGTTCGCGTCCCCGCCCTTCGCGGGCCCCCCGGTGCCGCAGCCCGCGGCGACGACCGCGATCAGGACTGCCAGCAGGCCGCCGCGGAGCGCCGGCAACCTACGACTGGGCCGAAGCCCCGGCCTTGGCCAGCGCCTCGTCGCGTGTGGGATGGATCGTGAAGACACGGTCGAGCCCGGTGATCTCGAAGATCTTCGTGATGTTGCGGTCCCTGCACACGAGTGAGAGCTGACCGTCCTGTGCGCGGAGCCGCTTCACGCCTCCGACGAGCACGCCCAGCGTCGTCGAGTCGATGAACGTCGTATCCGAGAAGTCCACGATCACGTCCTTCGCGCCCTTGCCGATCACGTCGAGCAGCTGCTGCTTGAACTCTGGGGCCGTGTACAGGTCGACCTCGCCGGAAAGCGAGATCACGTACGTCGAGTCGTCGACCGGCTCGGTGCTCACGTCGAAGTTCATAGACCCTCCCACTGGCGGAGGAGTCTAACCAGACGGCTGTGCCGCGGCCTGGGCCTTGATCAGATCCTGGAGCTGCTTGGCCTGGTTCGCCTCGCTCGTCCCCGGGCCGGCGATCTTGCGAATTCGCCGCGCGGCGTCGAGCGCGGTCTGGTTGTCCCGCGACTGGTATGCGGCGTTCGCGAGCAGCTGAAGAACCAGCAGGTCCTTCGGGCTTGCGGCCGAGACCTGCTTGTAGAGCTGCGTCGCTCGCGCGTAGCTGCCTTGGATGCCCGAGTAGAGCTCGGTCAGCTTCTGGTTCGCGGCCGTCTGCAGCTCCTGGTCGATGCGGCCGCTCCCGACCGCCTGCCCGAGCTTGGAGCTCTGAGGCGGGTTGAAGAGCGTGCCGCCGGTGCTCGCGGTCACAGAGTCCTGGATCGCAGTCGCCTCGTCGCGCTGCCTGCTCGCGCGACCCTCGTAGTCGGCCGCGACCGTCTTCATGTACTCGTAGTCCTTCGGCCGAGCCTTGAGGTACTGCTCACCAGCGGTGATCGCGTCGTCCGACTTGTTCTCGTTGCGGTACGCGTCGGCCAGCTCCTTGTAGGCCGCGAGATCGCCGTTGTCGATCTTCTTCTGCGCGTCCTTGACCGACGGGCCGCTCACGGACGAGCTCCCCTGGAGGATGTCGCCGAGACCGAGCCCGCCGCCGCCGACGCCGAAGACGACGAAGCCGACCGCGAAGCTGAGCGCGAGGAAGACGAAGACCCACTTGGCCTGGCTCCGCAGCTTCGGGAAGAACATCTCCCCTTCGACGGCCGCGTACTCCCTGCGTTGAGCCTGACGCGTGCTCTCGCGCCGCCGTTGAGGGCGTTCAGCCGTTGCGGCTCTACGTCGTGCGCCGGATCTGGCCACGTTCCTAGACTAGCTCGGCTTCCGGGATTTGGGCCCAGTCGAACTCGCGGGCGATGGTGCGGAGTCGTTCCTTCGTGGTCTCGTCGCACAGCGCTCCGGCGATTCCGGCGGCGAACGCGGCGTGCGGATCGACGCCGATCGAGCGGGCCGCCTCATGCTCGCGGGACAAGTCCGTGTCGAACATGGCCGGGTCGTCCGTGTTGATCGTGCACGCGACTCCGGCCGAGACGAGTTTCGGCAGCGGGTGCTCGGCGAGCGAGGCGACCGCGCCGGTGCGCACGTTCGAGACCGGCGAGACGTCGAGCACGATCCCGCGCTCCGCGAGCTCCGAGACGAGCTTCGGGTCGTCGATCGCCCGGAAGCCGTGCCTGATCCGATCCGCCTGGAGGGCGTCGAGCGCTCCGCGGACGGACTCCGGGCCCGCGACCTCGCCGGCGTGCGGCACCGATCCCAGCCCCTCGGCCTTCGCGCGCTCGAAGACCGGTGCGTACGGCTCGGGCGGGAACTGCGCCTCGAGGCCGCCCAGGCCCACGCCGACGATCCCGCGCTCGGCGTGCTCGAGCCCGTAGCGCACGACCGGCTCGGCCTCGTCGAGCGGGAACCCGCGCACGATGTCGGGTGTCAGCCGAATCTCGACGCCGTGCGCCTCGCGCGCCTCCTCGGCGCCGTCGCAGTAGCCGCCGAAGACGTCCTCCCAGCGGACCCCGCGCCGAACGCGTTCCGCCGGCGAGAAGATCCCTTCGACGTAGACCGCGCCGTGTGACGCCGCCTCGGCCGCGTAGTCGACGACGACGCGTCGGAAGTCGTCCCGTGTGCGCAGCGCGTTCGTCGTCAGCACCCAGATCTCGATGAAGTGCTCGAAGTCGCGGTACTCGTAGAGCTCGGCGAGCCCCTCGACCGTGTCCGCGGGGAGCGCGTAGTCGTTGCGGCGTGCGATCTCGAGCAGGGTCTCCGCCCGCACCGTCCCCTCGAGGTGGACGTGCAGCTCGATCTTCGGATAGGTCATTCGGCCAACGGCTCGCCGGGGAGGACGCCCTGCGCGGCCCAGCGTTTCTCGAAGAAGACCGCCGCCCAGATCGACCCTTCGAAGAGCAGCAGCACGGGCAGGGCCTGGAGCGCCATCGACACGAAGTCGACCCCGGGCAGGAGGACGACGACGATGATGCAGATCCCGACCCCGATCCGGCGGTTGTTGCGCAGCCGCGCCGCGGAGACGATCCCGAGGCGCACGAGCCCGAGGATGAAGATCGGGAGCTCGAACAGGATCCCGCAGGCGAGGATCGTGACGATCGCGAACGAGTAGTACTCCTTCGCCCGCACCTGTGCGTTGTAGAGGTCGGAGTCGTAGTTGAGCAGGAACGGCACCGCGGTCGGCAGGACGACCCAGTAGGCGAAAGCCATCCCGATCGCGAGCAGCACGGTCGCGGCGATCACCAGGTGGACGACCGTCCGCTGGGCTCGCTCCTCGAACGCCGGCGCGAGGAACGCCCAGAGCTGCCAGACGAGGATCGGGATCGCGAGCGCCACGGCGGAGTAGAAGGCGACGTTGAACGAGGTCGTGAACGGCTCCGTCGGGCTGAGCGTGATCGGCTCCAGGTTGTCCGGGAGCGGCGCCGACAGCCAGCCGATGATCGTGTCCCGGAACGCGTACGTGAAGATGAACAGCACCGCGACCGAGCCCAGGGAGATGATCAGGCGGGTCCGCAGCTCCTCGAGATGCTCGACGAGCGACGCTTCCTCACCGTGGCCGAGGCGCCGCGGCAGCCTGGTCATGACTTAGGAGACTGAGTCGTCGCGCGGCCGCGTGGAAACCGGCTCGTCCTCGGGCGCGCGCGGAAGCTCGTGCGGCTCGTCGTCCTTGCCCGTGATCGAGTCCTTGAACTCGCGCATGCCCCTGCCGAGCGAGCGTCCCATCTCCGGGAGCCGCTTCGGGCCGAAGATGACGAGAAGGACGATCAGGATGATGATCGCGCCCTGCCAGCCGATGTTTCCAGGCATGGGCCAAGAGTAGCACTGGCTGCGGGCGGGAAAGGGTTAGCTACGATGGCACATGCGAAGCGGAAAACCCGCTTCGGGAAAGGGTTTTGGACCGCACAAAGTGGCACTTCTGGAATTGAAGGACCTGCGCGTCTCGCTCGAGGACGGCACCGAGATCGTCAAGGGCGTCGATCTCTCGGTGAGCCCGGGTGAGATCCACGCGCTGATGGGCCCGAACGGCTCGGGCAAATCGTCGCTCGCCTACGCGCTGATGGGGCACCCCGCGTACGAGATCACCGGCGGCGAGGCGCTCTTCGACGGTCGCGACATCTCCGAGATGGGCGCCGATGAGCGCGCGCAGGCCGGGCTCTTCCTCGCGTTCCAGTACCCGCACGCGATCCCGGGCGTGACCGTGACGAGCTTCCTGCGCTCCGCGATCAACGCGATCCGCAAGGCGCGTGCCGGCGGTGAGGACGATCCGATTCCGATCCCCGAGTTTCGGACGGACCTGCTCGCCGCGATGGAGCGCCTGAAGATTCCTCGCGAGCTCGCGCAGCGCTACTTGAACGACGGGTTCTCCGGCGGCGAGAAGAAGCGCGTGGAGATCCTGCAGATGGCGATGCTGAAGCCGCGGATCGCGGTGCTCGACGAGACCGACTCCGGGCTCGACATCGACGCGCTGCGGATCGTCGCGTCAGGTGTTCGCGAGCTCGTCGGCGACGAGACCGGCGCGCTCGTGATCACGCACTACCAGCGGATCCTGAACCACGTCCAGCCAGATTTCGTGCACGTCTTCGTCGACGGGCGTATCGTTGAAGAAGGCGGGCCGGAGCTCGCCCACAAGCTCGAGGCGGAGGGCTACGAGGCCTTCCTCCCGGAAGGAGCTGAGGCCTAGTGGCCTTGACCGAGACCGAAGTCGTCGCCGGAATCGGCAACGAGTACAAGTACGGATTCCACGATCCCGAGGACTACTTCTTCAAGTCGGGCCGCGGGCTGTCGCCCGAGCTCGTCGCGGCGATCTCCGAGCACAAGAACGAGCCGGAGTGGATGCGCAAGTTCCGGCTCAAGTCGCTCGAGTACTTCATGGCCCGGCCGCTGCCCGAGTGGGGCGGCGACCTGACCGGGATCGACTTCGACAACATCTTCTATTACATCCGCCCGACGGAGAAGCAGGCGAACTCCTGGGAAGACCTGCCCCCGGACATCAAGAACACCTGGGACAAGCTCGGGATCCCCGAAGCCGAGAAGAAGTACCTCGCCGGAGTCGGCGCCCAGTACGAGTCCGAGGTCGTCTACCACAAGCTCAAGGAAGACCTCGAAGCCCAGGGCGTCCTCTTCCTGGACATGGACTCCGGCCTGCGTGAGCACGAGGAGCTCGTCAAGGAGTACTTCGGGAAGATCATCCCGCAGAACGACAACAAGTTCGCGGCGCTGAACTCGGCCGTCTGGTCGGGCGGCTCGTTCATCTACGTGCCTCCGGGCGTGAAGGTCGAGATGCCGCTCCAGGCCTACTTCCGCATCAACGCGGAGAACATGGGCCAGTTCGAGCGCACGCTGATCATCGTCGACGAGGGCGCGTACGTGCACTACGTCGAGGGCTGCACGGCGCCGGTCTACTCGTCCGACTCGCTGCACTCGGCCGTGGTCGAGATCATCGTCAAGCCGGGCGGGCGCTGCCGGTACACGACGATCCAGAACTGGTCGAACAACGTCTACAACCTCGTCACGAAGCGCGCCGTCGCGTATGAGAACGCGACGATGGAGTGGGTCGACGCGAACCTCGGCTCGAAGCTGACGATGAAGTACCCGGCGATCTGGCTGATGGGCGAGGGCGCTCACGGCGAGGTGCTCTCGATCGCCTTCGGCGGCAGGGACCAGCATCTCGACGCGGGCGGCAAGGCTGTGCACTACGCGCCGCACACGTCGTCGATCATCACCTCGAAGTCGATCTCGAAGGACGGCGGGCGCGCCTCGTACCGCGGGCTGCTCGAGGTGGCGAAGGGCGCTGTCGGCTCGAAGTCGAAGGTCGTCTGCGACGCGCTGATCCTCGACGAGGACTCGCGCTCGGACACGTACCCGTACATCTCGATCGACGAGTCCGACGTGGACATCGGCCACGAGGCGACGGTCTCGAAGATCGGCGAGGAGCAGCTCTTCTACCTGATGTCGCGCGGCCTGTCCGAGGCGGAGGCCTCCGCGATGGTCGTCTCCGGCTTCGTCGAGCCGATCACGAAGGAGCTCCCGCTCGAGTACGCGGTCGAGATGAACCGGCTGATCCAGCTCCAGATGGAGGGTTCCGTCGGTTGATCGTCGAGCGCACCGATTTCATCTCGGTGCCGGTGACACAGATGGAGCGGTCGAAGCGTTTCTACGGCGAGACGCTCGGGCTCCAGCAAGTCGGCAACCCCGGATTCCCCGAGTTCCAGCTGGGCGAGAACGTCAGCATGTATCTCGTCGACATGGAGTCGATCGGACAGCAGTTCACGGCGCCGCACTCGGCGCACATCGCGCTTCGCGTGCCCGACGTCGCGCAGACGCGCCGCGAGCTCGAAGAGAGGGGCATCGAGTTCCACGGCGACGTCCTGGACACGGGCGTCTGCCACATGGCGTTCTTCTCCGATCCCGACGGGAACGCGCTGATGCTGCACCGTCGGTACGCGCCGCCCGATGAGTAGAGGCGAGCTCCTCGAGCGCTACAAGGCGCTGCCGATGCCCACGACGACGGACGAGTCGTGGCGCTTCACCGACCTGAAGGGCTTCGACCCGGACGCCTTTGCCCAAAACGGACACCTCCGGGGGTCAGACCCCTTTACAAATTCGATGCTGGACATCGACGTGGCCGGTTTGGCCACTGTTGGGCCCGGCGTCGAGATCGAGCGGGCGCCCGCAGGGGTCCGCTTCGAGGCGCTGGACGAGTCGCATCCTCAGCTCGGCGAGCTCGTCGGCGCGGATGAGAAGTTCGCGGCGCAGAACGCGGCGCTCTGGGAGCACGGCCTGCTCGTCCATGTCCCCAAGGGCGTCGTCCTCGAGCAGCCGCTCTACGTGCGGGTGGCGAACCCGCCCGACGGAAGCGCGCTCTTCTGGCGCCTGCTCGTCGTCGCCGAGCCGGGCAGCCGCTTCTCGATCATCGAGGACCTGTCGGCCTCCGACCCCGGGCTCGCGGGCTACTCGAACGCGGTCGTCGAGCTCTTCGTCGGCCAGGAGGCAAAGGTCGAGTACGTGTCGCTGCAGAACCTCGCGCGGGAAACGTGGCACTTCGCCTCGCACAGAGCGCGAGTCGACCGCGACGCGGAGCTGGACTGGGTGGCCGGCGGCTTCGGATCGAAGAAGGGCAAGGTCAGGATCGAGAACGACCTCGCCGGCCAGGGCGCGACGTCACGGGTGACGGGCGCCTACTTCGCCGACGGCGACCAGCACCTCGACTACGACACGCTCCAGAAGCACCAGGCGCCGAACACGACGTCCGACTTCGCCTTCAAGGGCGCCCTCCGCGACGACGCGACCGCCGTCTGGCGCGGGATGATCCGTGTCGAGCCCGACGCGCAGAAGACGAACGCGTACCAGGAGAATCGCAACCTTCTCCTCTCGCCGACGGCGCACGCGGACTCGATCCCCGGCCTCGAGATCCAGGCCAACGACGTGCGCTGCACCCACGGTGCGACCGTGAGCCAGGTCGACCGCGACCAGCTCTTCTACGCGATGGCCCGCGGGCTCACGCAGTC
>DATBGG010000195.1:0-6556 GCA_036558065.1 Gaiellaceae bacterium
GGTGTCGGCCCGCTCGAGGTAGAGGTACTGCCCGGGGTCGTGAAAGCCTCTCGTTGCGTCTACGAACGACGCGAATGTCCTGACCGCCAATGTCGGCTCAAACGGCTCCAACGAGACGGGCGGGGCGCCTGGAAACACGAGTCGATGAGCGTGGAAGCAGTGCGGTGAGTGCATATTCCCGACTGCACTGAGACACGGCGCGACTCGGCCGTGTTCAGTGATCACGCTGGGTCCGTAGTGTGATGCTAGGAGGTTCCGGACCGTCCCCGTGAACTGCACAAGTTCATCACGCTGATCACGAGGGACGTCCAGCATGCTTGGCACGTGTGCTCTAGTCGCAATTAGTGAATAACCCTCAGTGATCGGGCCGAGTCCAAGCATCGCGAAGAAACGGCCAGTCTCGCTGCTTGCATAGACAAAGCCAGGAGCCGGCGCACAAAGAAAGCACCCAGGCTGCGCAGTCTCGGTGTCCACAGCCTGAACACTACTAGTGTCAACGGACAAGTAGCGATCGCCGACCTAAGTTCGTTCGATAGCCACCGAGTGAGCCGGGACTTCGGAACGGTGCGGAAAAGCATCGGTTCCCGGGGCGCCTACCTTTGCGCGCGGTGTGCGTAGACGAGCTTGATGTGTCGGGTACGCTGAAACCCGCATCGCCGTTGGGGGCGAGGTAGCTCAGTTGGTAGAGCACACGGCTGAAAACCGTGGTGTCGCCGGTTCGATTCCGGCCCTCGCCATTTCTCCGCGCCGTCAGCCAGTCGCGCGCGACGCGGCCAGCCGCTCGAAGAGCGCCTCGACGAGCTGCGTCTTCAGCAGGACGTCGTCCGCGCCGGACTCCCTCGCCGCGCGGTGCAGCGCCGGTGCCTCGTCTCCCGTGAGCGCGATCAGGCACATGCTCGGATGGTCCCGCCGGAGCCGCGCCACGGTGCTCACTCCGTCGAGGAGCGGCATGTGCAGATCGAGCACGGCCGCGTCCGGGGTGAGCTCGTCGACGAGCTCGATCGCCGCCAGCCCGTCGGTTGCGGTGCCGACGACCGAGAGCTCGCGCTGGCTGTCGATCAGCCCGCGCAGGGACGCGAGGAAGCCCTCGTCATCGTCCGCGAGCAGAACGCGGATCGTGCCCTCGGAGCCCAGCTCGGCCAACACACCACTTCTTTTCATTTTCACCGGGTCGAGTCAAGGAGGACCGGGAGCGCTTCGAGGGGGTCGGCGGACAGGGTCACGTCGGCCGCCTCGACGGGCTCGCCGATCGTCGCGATCACTCCTGCCTTCACTGTGCCCGCCCAATGCTCGAGGTCGTCGCCGACGCCGACAGCCAGATAGAGCCGCGGTGCGATGGGACGGCCGAGCAGCCCGACCTGCCTTGTCCTCGCGACGAGGCCCGACTCACACGCCTCCCGCGTCCCGGCGAGGGCGGCTCCCGCCGCTTCGATCGCATCGAGCAGTGCAGGATCGGCACCGGGGCCGAGCCCGACGACGACGTCCTTCTCGTCGAGGTCGTACGAGCCGGCGCCGGCGGTTCGCTCCGCGAGCTTGACCTTGGGCTCCGGCAGCGGCCCGAGGTCGGGCCGGTGGATCTCGGTCTCGAACTCGCGCGGCTCGAGCGGCTCGTACATCCGCGGGAGCACCGTCGCGAGCTGCGGCGTCGTCGCGCCGAGGATGACCGAGACGATGTTGCCTCCGTACGCGGGCTTCTGCTGGAGCAGGCGTCCCGCCTTCGCGATGTCGACCCCTACGCAGTCTGCGGTCATTCCGAGCTCGAGGTCACCGGCGGCGCGCGGCCCGTAGTCGCGGCCGCGCCCGGTGGCGGGGACGAGGAGGACGCGCGGTGTGTGCTCGACGAGGATCCGGCGGAGAACCTCCGTCCAGAGCTCCGGGTGGTACTCGGCCAGGGCCGGATCGTCGACCGCGTGCACGACCTCCGCCCCGTGCGTCGCGGCCTCGCGGGCGGCGCTCTCGAGGTCGTGGCCGACGAGGAGAGCGACCGCCTGCCCGCCGAGCTTTCCCGCGAGGTCGCGGCTGCGGGCGATCAGCTCGAGCGAGACGCGGCGGAGCCGCCCGTCGACCAGCTCGCACACGCTCCAGCAGTCGTAGCTTGCGCCCGGCTCCTCGGCGATGTGCGCCGGCTTCTCCCAGCTCGAAAGCTCGGGTGCGCGCTCGGCCAGCAACTCGCCGATCCGCGCGGCGGCTTCGGCCGCGCTCTCCGCCCGGATTCCCGCGCGCTCCGGGCGCGAGTCCCGGACTGCCAGCACCCGGGTCGGCGACCCGGTCTGGCCGAAGCGCTTGTCGTCGGGGCGAACGTCGTCGACGAGATCGCTCGCCTGCCAGACGGAGACCTCGCCGCTGCGATCTCCGGACGTCGAATCCTCGGGAGGCCGGCCGATGGAGACGACGAGCGGAGCGGCCGCTTCGAAGACCTCCTCGCCGAAGTCGGTCTCACGGGTCAGCCGCAGCGTGTCCCCGGAACGCTCGATCGCGGCCACGTTCGTCACGTGCGGCCAGCCGAGGAACGCGGCGACCTGCGGCGGCACCTGCCACGTCTCGGAGTCGAGCGCCTTGCGCCCGCAGAGGACGAGATCCGCTCCTTCCTTCTCGACCGCGAGCGCGAGCGTCCGCGACGTGCCGATCGTGTCGGCGACGGCGAACACCCGGTCGGAGAGATGGATCGCGCGGTTCGCGCCGAGCTCGAGGCACTCGCGCAGCGCCTCCTCGGCCTGCGGCGGGCCCATCGTCATCGCGACCGTCTCGTCCGCGAGCAGCGCCCCGTACTGCACCGCGTAGCGGTCGAACGCGTTGAGCTCGATCGGGACGCCCTCGCGCTTGAGCGACTTGGTCTCCTCGTCGAACTCGATCGCACCCAGTGCGGGCACCTGCTTCACGAGGCAGATCGCCTTCATCCATGCGAGCCTACGTCACGTGCTGGGGATCCTGTACGACATTCACGGGAACCTGCCGGCTCTGGAGCGTGTGCTCGAGGACGCGGAGACGCTCAGCGTCGACCGATGGTTGCTCGGCGGCGACTACGGAACGCCGAGCCCGTGGCCCGACGAGACCCTCGCGCGGCTGAAGACGCTTCCGAACGCGACCTGGATTCGCGGCAACGGCGAGCGCTGGCTGCGCGAGCCGCCGCTCGACCGGCCCGAGGTGATGGAGACCTACGACGTCTTCCGTGGCTCGTACGCCGACGAGCTCGTGGACTGGCTCTACGGGCTACCCCCGCGGGCCGAGCTGGACGGGAACCTGTACGTGCACGGCTCGCCCCTCTCGGACGTCGAGAGCTTCCACCCGCAGGCCTCGGACGACGACGAACGCCTGCTTGCGGGGGTGCGCGACCAGACCGTCGTCTTCGGCCACAGCCACCAGCAGTTTCACCGCCCCGGCCCGAACGGGACCGACCTCGTCAATCCGGGTAGCGCCGGAATGCCGCTCGACGGCGACGTGCGCGCCGCCTGGGCGACCTGGGACGGCGACTTCGAGCTCCGCCGCAGCGTGTACGACGTCGCCCGAGCGGCGGAGGGCTACCGCTCGCTGGGCGGCGATTTCGGCGAGTTCGCCGCCAGGCGGATCGAGCGCGGCTCGGACTAGCCCAGCGCCGCGTCGAGCGTGATCTCGACGTTGCCCTGAAGCGCGTGCGAGACCGGGCAGTTCTCCTTCGCGCCCTCGGCTGCCTGGCGGAAGGCCTCGTCGTCGAGCCCATCGACCTGGCCGCGGATCTTCAGCTCCATCTTCGTGATCGCGAAGCCCTCGCCGACCTTGTCGAACGTCGAGGTTGCCTCGGACTCGAGCCTCGTCGGCGGGGTTCCCGCGCGGGCCAGCCCCGCGGCTAGCGCCATCAGCACACAGCTCGCGTGAGCCGCCGCGATCAGCTCCTCCGGGCTCGTTGCGTCGCCTCCCTCGGCGCGGTCCTTCCACGTCATCGGCAAATCGGAGAGCGACCCGCTCCCGGTGCTCACCCGCCCGCTTCCCTCGGCGAGCGTGCCCTCCCACGTTGCGTTAGCCGTCTTCTGAGTCGCCATGCTCGTCCCCCTTTTCCTCGCCTGAGCCGGAGGGGCGATAGTACTTCTTGCCCTTCAGCGGCTCGGGCAGGTAGTCGACGTCGAAACCTGCTGGATCGGAGTGCGGGTAGATGTATCCCTGCCCGCGGCCGAGCTTCTTCGCACCTCGGTAGTGCGCGTCCCGGAGCTCGTCCGGCGGCCGCACATGCCCGTGCTCCCGGACGTCCTGCGCCGCCTCGCCGAGCGCCTTGATCACGGCGTTCGACTTCGGTGCGCGCGCGAGGTAGATCGCAGCCTCGGCCAGGTTGAGGCGCGCCTCGGGAAGACCGACGTGCTCGACCGCCTGCGCTGCCGCGACCGCGACGAGGAGCGCCTGCGGGTCGGCCAGGCCGATGTCCTCGGAGGCGAGCACGATCATCCGCCGCGCGATGAACCGCGCGTCCTCGCCGCCCTCGAGCATCGCGGCCAGGTAGTAGACGGACGCGTCCGGATCCGAGCCGCGCATGGACTTGATGAAGGCCGAGACGAAGTCGTAGTGCGCATCGCCGCCCTTGTCGTAGACGAGCGGGCGCTTGCGGGCGGCATCCTCCACGTGGGACGTGTCCAGGGCCTGTCCCTCGGCCACGGCTGTTTGGGACGCGAGCTCGAGGATGTTCAGCGCGTTTCGCGCATCGCCGCCCGCCCGCCGCGCGATCAGCTCGACCACCTCGTCCGAGACCTCGACGCCGAGCTCGTCCGCGCCGCGTCGCACGATCAGGGCCAGCTGCTCCTCGGACAGCGGTTCCAGCTCGTAGATCTGCGCGCGCGAGAGGAGCGCCGAGTTCACCTCGAAGTACGGGTTCTCGGTCGTCGCCCCGATCAGCGTCAGCGTCCCCTCCTCGACCGCCGGCAGGAGCGCATCCTGCTGCGCCTTGTTGAAGCGGTGGATCTCGTCGAGGAAGAGGATCGTCCGCTTCCCGTGGGCACCGAGGCGCTCGCGTGCGGAGGAGATCACCTCTCGCACCTGCGCCACCGTCGCGGAGACCGCCGAGAGCTCCTCGAACGCTGCGCCGGTCGTGTTCGCGATCACGCGGGCAAGCGTCGTCTTCCCGCTTCCAGGCGGCCCGTAGAGAATCGACGAGCCGACGCGGTCCTCGGCGATTGCGAGGCGCAGCGCCGACCGCTCGCCCAGGATCTGCTCCTGGCCCACGAAGTCGTCGAGCCGCTGCGGGCGCATGCGCATCGCGAGCGGGGCCGTCTCGGGGAGCCGCTCGTTCGCCGCGTCGGAGAAGAGATCGCCCACGGCAGGAAAGTATGCTCCGCGCGTGGCGAGCCGAACCGTCCCGTCGCTACGCGAAGAGGTGGTGGAGCTCCTCGCCGAGCTGATCCGCGTCGACACCGTGAATCCGCCCGGGAACGAGACGCGGGCGGCCGAGCTCCTGCGCGCCTACCTCGAGGAGAACGGCGTCGGCTGCGAGCTGTACGCCAAGGTGCCCGAACGGGCGAACCTCGTCGCGCGGATCCCGGGTACGGGCGACGGCCCTCGGCTCGCGCTTCTGTCGCACACGGACACCGTGCTGGCCGACCCCGCCGAATGGCAGGTCGACCCCTGGTCGGGTGAGCTCCGCGACGGCGAGATCTGGGGCCGGGGCGCGCTCGACATGAAGGGCCAGGTGGCCGCGAGCGCGGTGGCGCTGGCATCACTCGCGCGCGAGGGCTTTCGGCCGGCGGGCGACCTGATCTTCGTCGCCGCGGCCGACGAGGAGGTCGGCGTCGACTTCGGGCTGGCCTGGCTCTGCCGCGAGCATCCGGACGCGGTTCGGGCCGAGTACTCGTTGAACGAGGGGGCGGGCGATCGCATCGAGATCGGCGGCCGCCCGTTCTACCTCGCCTCGACCGCCGAGAAGATGAGCTCCCCGTTCGTCCTGCGCGTCCGGGGCCGGAGCGGTCACGCGTCGATGCCCGCGATCGCGGACAACGCGCTCGTCAAGGCGGCGAAGCTGATCGAGAAGCTGGGGGGTTTCGTCCCGGAGCCGCGGATCGAGCCCGAGGTGGCGGCGCTCCTGCAAGCCGTTCTCGGCGAGACGCCCGGCGACCCGCACGAGGTGCTCGCGCTGGCGCAGTCCGTCGACCCGATTGCGGTCGAGCTCGTCGAGCCGCTCGTCGGGATGACCGTGTCGCCGACGATGATCTCGGCCTCCCAGAAGCGCAATGTGATTCCGGCCCTCTGCGAGGTGACCGTCGACTGCCGGCTCCTGCCCGGGCAGACGCAGCCGGAGGCGGAAGGCATCGTGCGCAGCCTGCTCGGCGAGGGCGATTACGAGCTGGAGTGGATCGAGGGGCAGGGCGGGACGCGCTCGCCGATGGAGGGCCCGCTCTGGGACGCGATCGGCTCCTGGGTGGCCGAATACGAGCCCGAGGCGGGCGTCGCACCGATCTGCCTCGCCGGGTTCACCGACAGCCACTGGATGCGAGAAGCCTTCGGGACGCTGGCCTACGGGTTCTTCCCACTGCGCTTCATGGACCCGCAAGTCGCAACCCGCCTCGTCCATTCCGCGGACGAGCGCGCCCGGGTCGACGAC
>DATBGG010000196.1:0-7287 GCA_036558065.1 Gaiellaceae bacterium
GAACTGGTTCATCAGCACGTTCGCGACCGCGGTGCGGTCGCCCGAGATCTGCGCGTAGAGACGATCGCGCCCGCTGACGACGAGCCCCTCGGCCAGGTCGAACCCGACCTCGTCGACGAGCCGGCCCATCCGCACACCCGGCAGCTCGGGCAGCTCCCCGCGCAGGCGCTCGACGAGGTCGCGGGGCGGCTCGAGCGGGACGAGATCGGGCTCCGGCAGGTAGCGGTAGTCCTGCGCCTCCTCCTTCGAGCGCAGCGGCGGCGCCGACTCGTTGCCCGGGTCGAAGTGCATCGTCTCTTGCTCGACCTGGCCGCCGGACTCGTAGATCTGGATCTGGCGCTGGATCTCGCGCTCGATGCCCTTGGCGGCGAAGTTGAACGAGTTCATGTTCTTCAGCTCGGTGCGGGTGCGCAGCTCGTCCGTTCCCTCCGGCCGCACGGAGACGTTGACGTCGAAGCGGAGCGAGCCCTTCTCCATCTCGGCGTCCGAGATGCCGAGCTCGACGACCGTCTGCCGCAGCAGCTGCAGGAAGCGCTTCGCGTGCTCGGACGAGTGCAGGTCCGGCCCGGTGACGATCTCCACGAGCGGCGTGCCGGCGCGGTTGAAGTCGACGAGCGTGCGGTCGGCGCCTGCGATCCGGCCCTCGGCGCCGCCCATGTGCACGTTCTTGGCGGCGTCCTCTTCGAGATGGGCGCGGACGATCCCGATCGGCACGTCTCCGTCGGCGGTCGGCAGCGTGAACGCCCCGCCGACGCAGAGCGGCTCGTCGTACTGGGAGATCTGGTAGCCCTTCGGCAGGTCGGGATAGAAGTAGTGCTTGCGGTGGAAGACCGCGTGCTCGGCGATGACGCAGCCGAGGGCATGGCCGAGCAGGATCGTCATCTCGATCGCCTTCGCGTTCGGGACCGGCAGCGTGCCGGGATGCGCGAGGCAAACCGGGCACGTGCGTGAGTTCTCGGGCGCGAAGTACTCGAGCTCGCAGCGGCAGAACATCTTCGTCCGTGTCTTCAGGTGGACGTGGATCTCGAGGCCGATGACGGGCTCCCACGTCATTTGAGCCTCGGCGGGACGTAGTCGAAGGCGAGCGCCTGCTCGAGCGCGTGTCCGGCGCGGAACAGCAGGTTCTCCGAGAACTGCGGGCCGATCAGCTGCAGGCCGACCGGGAGACCTTCGGACAGGCCGCACGGGATCGAGAGGCCCGGCAGGCCGGCCATGTTCGGCGGGATCGCGAGCACGTCGCTCAGGTACATCGCGAGCGGGTTGCCGGTCTTCGCGCCGAGCGGGAACGCGACCGTGGGCGAGGTCGGGCTGACGAGGAGGTCGAACTGCTCGAGTGCGGCGCGGAACTCGTCGCGGATGATCGTCCGCACCTTCTGTGCCTGGCCGTAGTAGGCGTCGTAGTAGCCGGCCGAGAGCGCGTAGGTGCCGAGCATGATCCGGCGCTTCGGCTCGTCGCCGAAGCCCGCGTCGCGCGTGCGCATGTACATCTCGCGGACGTCGCCGTCGGTGACCCGGAGCCCGTAGCGGACGCCGTCGTAGCGGGCGAGGTTGGACGACGCCTCGGACGGGGCGATCAGGTAGTAGCAGGACAGGCCGTACTCGACGGAGCGCGGCAACGTCGTCTCCCCCACCTCGGCGCCGAGCTCGCGGCAGAGCTCGATGGCGGCGTTCACCGACTCGCTGACGCCGGGCTCGATGCCCTCGGCCTCGTTCAGCTCCTTGGGCACTCCGACCTTGAGGCCTTTCAGATCCTCCGTCTCCGGAATGGCGATCGGCTCAGGGAGCTCGACCGTGGTCGTGTCCGATGGGTCGCGCCCGGCGATCACCGAGTACAGGAGCGCGCAGTCGGCGACCGTCTTCGTGATCGGGCCGATCTGGTCGAGGCTGGACGCGAAGGCGACGATGCCCGAGCGCGAGACCGTCCCGTAGGTGGGACGCAGGCCGACGACGCCGCAGAGGGCTGCCGGCTGCTTGATCGACCCGCCGGTGTCGGAGCCGAGCGCCCAGGGAGCGAGCCCCGCTGCGACCGCGGCGGCGGATCCACCCGACGAGCCACCGGGCACGCGGTCGGGATCCCACGGGTTGCGAGTCGGCCCGTACGCGGAGTTCTCGGTCGACGAGCCCATCGCGAACTCGTCCATGTTCGTCTTGCCGATCGTGCGCAGGCCGCGCGCCTGGCAGCGCTCGGCGACGGTCGCGTCGAAGACGGGGCGGTATCCCTCGAGGATCTTCGAGCCCGCGGTCGTCGGGACGCCCTTCGTCGAGACGACGTCCTTGAACGCGATCGGGATGCCTTCTCCAGGCGCGTCGTCGGAGACGTGCAGGAAGCAGTGGAGCTCGCCGTCGCGCTCGTCGATCGCGGCGCGGTACGCGGCGAAGATCTCGTCCGGGGACGCCTCGCCCGTCTCGAGCAGGTCGTTCGCCTGCTTCGCGCTCAGTCGCAGCGTGTCGATCATGCCGGCGGCACCCGGAAGAAGCCGGCTTCGCGGTCGGGCGCGTTCGCGAGCACTTCGTCGTTGGACAGCGAGTCGCTCGGCTCGTCCTCGGCCCACACGTTGACGAGCTCGAGTGGGTGCGCCGTCGGCTCGACGCCCTCGAGGTCGAGCTCGGAGACCTTGCCGACGGCCTCGAGGATCGCGTTCAGCTGCGCGCCGAGGCGCTCGACCTCCTCGTCGGTGAGCGCGAGCCGCGCGAGGCGCGCGACGTGGAGAACCTCTTCTTTGGAAATGGCCACTCGTTGATCCTCGCAAAAAGAAGCGGGCCCCTTCCGAGGCCCGCTTGTCTCTCGAGTCCGGAAGTGTCTAGGCGGCGGTGACGTTCGAGGCCTGAAGGCCCTTGTCGCCCTGCACGACTTCGAACTGGACGCGCTGCCCCTCGGTCAGGGAGCGGTAGCCGTCCATCTGGATCGCGCTGTGGTGGACGAACACGTCGTCGCCCCCCTCGCGCTCGATGAAGCCGTAGCCCTTCTCGTTCGAGAACCACTTGACGGTGCCTTCAGCCAACACTTCCTCCTTCTACGCCCGGACAAAAGCGGCGGAAGCGTAACGTCAGACCCCCGGGAACGCAACAAGGCCGCGCCGGTACTTCGCGGCCTTGACGGCGCTCGCCAGGAGCATCGCGATCGTCATCGGTCCGACCCCTCCGGGCACCGGCGTGATCAGGCCCGCGCGCTCGGCCGTGGCCGGGTCGACGTCGCCCAAGACACCGTCGTCGCCGCGGTTCATGCCGACGTCGATCACCGTCGCGCCTTCCTTCACGTCGTCGGGGCCGATCACGTTGGCGCGGCCGACCGCCACGACGAGCACGTCGGCCTCGCGCGTGACCGAGCCGAGCTCCTTCGTCCTCGAGTGGCAGATCGTGACCGTCGCGTTCTGGTGCAGGAGGAGGAGCGCCGCGGGCTTGCCCACGATGTCGCTGCGCCCGACGACGACCGCGCGGGCGCCTTCGAGCGGCACGTCGTACTCCTCGAGCAGGCGCAGCACGCCCACGGGCGTGGCGCCGACGTGCGTGGGCCGGCCGAGGACGAGCTGGCCGAAGTTGAGCGGGTGCAGGCCGTCGACGTCCTTCACCGGGTCGATGGCGCGGATGATCCGGGCCTCGTCGATGTGCTCGGGCAGCGGGAGCTGGACGAGGAGGCCGTCGATCGAGTCGTCCGCGTTCAGCTGTGCGACCTGGTCGAGCAGCTCGGCCTCGGTCGTCTGCGAAGCGAGACGGATGTCCTTCGCGTGGATCCCGACCTCGCCCGCGGCCTTGTGCTTGAGGCGGATGTAGATGTCCGAGGCGGGGTCGTCGCCGACGAGCACCGTCGCGAGGCCGGTCTCCCCGAGCGCGCGCACCTCATCGGCGATCTCGCCGCGGATCCGCTCCGCGAGCGCCTTGCCATCGATCAGGCGCGCCGACACTAGGGCCTGGGCAGCTCCACGCCGCTCACGTCGAGGCCGAGCGACTCCGCAAGCTTCACGCCCTCCTGGAGGTCCTCCTCGAGCCGCTGCACGTCGCGCTCGTACATCAGCCGGCCGATCACCGCTCGCGCCTTCGGGCGCCAGAGAGCGTGCTTGACGAAGATCGGAAGCAGGCGGTTCGCGGCCTCCACGAGCCGCTGGTTCATCTTCTTGCCCGCGTTCTCGAGCAGCACCTTCTCGTACGCCATTCCGGCGCCGTGGTGGATGCCGTCGTCGGTCGCTAGCCGGTTGCACAGCTCTTCGAGGACCGTGCCGCGTGAGGCGCGCGCGATCAGGCGGAAGCGAGAGATGATCAGGCGCTCGTAGAAGACCTGCATCTGGAAGACCTTCTCCTCGAGCGTGTCCGCCTCGAGCGTCATGTGCGCGAGCTCGTCGAGGTACGGGTCGCGCTCGGCGATGCCGCCGACCTGGTTGATCAGCTTGAGCCACGCCTCGGTGTGGCGCGACTCGTCCTGGACCATCGTCGAGTAGTAGAGCTTCGCCTCGGGGTCCGGCGCGACGTTCAGGAGCTGCGATGACATCTCGCAGGCGAGCATGTCCGCCTGGAGCTGCTGCGTGAGGACGGAGCGCCACATGTCCTGGCGTCGCGCACGCCGCTGCGCCGAGCCCTTGCCCTGGGGGATCGGCTCGAGGTCGTTCCAGGGCAGGTCCCGCACCTGCCACTCCTGGCGCTTGGCCAGCTCGTAGAAGCGCAGGACGCCTGCGTATTCCTCGCGCTCGCCCGCGACGGGCTCGACGACTTGCTCGGTGGTCATGCGGCGCAGATTATCGTCCCACCCGTGGAGCTCCGGAAATGGCCGCGCAAGAACGACGCCGAATCGATCAAGGCGCGCCAAGCGGCGCTTGACGGGCGCGTCGACGGCGAAGTGTTCGCGCAGGACCTGACCCCGTGGGTGGCGGCTCAGGAAGCGCTGACGGGGGTCTCGGTCACGCCGACGGCCGTGATCGGGCCGCTGACGATCTCGCTCGGGGAGTACGAGTTGACCGAGCCGGAGGGCGAGCTCGTCGAGCTCGGGCGGGCGACCGACGAGGTCTTCGTGCCGCTGGCCCACACAGAGGGGTCGCTGTCGGACTCTCTCTACCGGGGGGCCCGGGCCGCGACCGAGTCGGGCGGGTTCCGGACCGAGGTGCTGCGCGACCGGATCACGCGCGCCTCCGCGTTCGTGACGGGCTCGGCCGAGGAGGCCGCGGCGCTCGGACGCTGGCTCGAGGGCGAGCTGCCCAAGATGCGCGACTGGCTCGCGGCGCGCGACGAGGAGTGGGTCTCCCGGTACGCGAAGCTGCGGGAGGTCGAGACGTACGTCGCGGGCCCGATCTGCCACGTGATGTGGGCATTCACGACCGGAGACGCGTGCGGGCCGAACATGATGACCCGCAACGCCTACGCGCTGAACATGGGCTACGTCATGGAGGAGGCGCCTCGGAAGCCGGTGCGCGCGATTCTCGAGGCGAACATGGGCGGCGACAAGAAGGTCTCGCACCGTTACTTCGAGCGCGGCGGGCACGGGAAGACGGTGCTCGCCGAGGTGACGCTGACAGAGGACGCTGTGCGCCGCGTGCTGCGCACGACGGTCGACGACCTGCTCGAGCTGTCCTGGGCCGGCACGCACGGCGCGGTTGCGTCCGGGATGCAGTCCGTCGCGTTCACGCCCGCGACGGCGATCGCCGCGATCTTCAACGCGACGGGACAGGACATGGGCATGGTCGGGACGAGCTCGATGGCACATGGGACGGGCAAGCGCGTCGAGGGCGGGCTCAACGCCGCTATCCGGCTCCCGGGGCTCGAGGTCGGGACAGTCGGCGGGGGCACGACTCTCCCGTACGCCCGCGCGTGGCTCGGGTTGATGGACTGCGCCGGCCCTGGGAAGGTGTACCGCTTCGCCCAGATCGTCGCCGCGGCGACGCTCGCGCTCGAGATCTCGGCGTCGGCCGCGATGGCCACGTCCGGATCCGAGAACTTCTTCAAGGCCCACTTCGAGCGCGGGGGCATGCGCTAACGAGGCGTGTCCATGTTCAAAAATCGTCACGCCTTTGTTTCGGGGTCTGACCCCGGGCTTCGCGTCGGGAACGGGATCCGGCGCGATACGGGGTCAGACCCCGTGTCGAGAGGGTGACGGTTCCTCCACACCACGACCCCGCGTGCTTCGGGTGCGGCGACAACCCGATCGGCTTTCATCTGCCGCAGCCCGAGGCCGAGGGGGCAGATCGCTACGAGACGACCTTCGCCTTCGACGAGCGCCACCAGGGCGGGCCGGGGCTCGCGCACGGCGGCATGGTCGCGGCGCTGATCGACGAGGCGTGCGGGCTCGTCGCCACCTGGTACCGGTTCCCGACCGTCACCGGCCGCATGTTCCTCCGCTACCGGCGGCCAGTGCCCATCAACCGCCCCCTCAGCGTGCGCGCATGGGTCGAGGACGAGCGCGGCCGGCGCGTCTTCGTCCGCGGCGAGCTGTGGGACGCCGACGAGCTCCTGGCGGAATCACGGCTCGCGTTCGTCCACGTGCCGCTCGAGCACTTCCTCGAGACGCCCGAAGGACGGGCGCATGCCGAGGCCTGGCGAGAGCGCCTAGGAGACGGCACGTAGCGCGTTGACCCGTCCGTAGCCGAAGAACGGGTCCGTTCCGGGCACGCCCAGGTCGTCAGCAGTCGTCTTCAGCCGCTTGTAGACGAACGCAGGAGTCGCGCGCCGCCCGAACCGGGCGATGATCAACGCGGCTACGCCGGCCACGTACGGAGTCGCCATCGAGGTTCCGGCCAGCGGCTCGTATCCGTCCTGGCCGCACTGTTGCACGGCCGAGGGCAGGAAGGTCGACCACACATCCTCGTTGTCGCACGACAGGCTGGACGGGCCGCCCGGGGCGACGACTCCCAGCGAGAGCCCGAAGTTCGAGTACGTCGCCTTCAGCCCGCGCCGATCGACTGCGCCCACGCAGAGGGCCTTCGCGTGCGAGGCGGGGAAGTCGCACGCAGGGAAGCTGTCGTTGCCGGCCGCGATCAAAACGGACACGCCCCGCGCATACGCGTAGGCGACGGCCTTGCTCGTGAAGGAGCCGTTCCCGTCCACGACGATCGACGTCAAAGGATCGTCTCCCAGACTGAGATTGATCACCTTCGCGCCATGCTTGACGGCGAAGCAGATCCCGCGGGCAACGTCTCCGTCGTCGCCGTGTCCGCTGCGGTCGAGCACCTTGACCGGCAGCACCTTGGCCCGCGGCGCCACGCCGGCGACGCCGATCCCGTTCCCGGTCGCGGCCGCCACGATCCCGGCCACGTGAGTGCCGTGCCCCTGGTCGTCTTGCGCGACCGCGCGAGAGCGCCGCTGTCC
>DATBGG010000197.1:0-2834 GCA_036558065.1 Gaiellaceae bacterium
AGAAGAGCACGCTGCGGTAGGCGCCGACCCGGCGCATGCCGATCTTGTCGTAGAGGCGGATCGCCGGGGCGTTCTCGGGGCGCACGAAGAGGCAGACCGCGGGCGTGCTCTCGAGCAGGAGCCGACAGAGGTGGCTCAGCCCCAGCGTCGCATGACCGCTTCGCCGAGCGGACGGATCGACCCAGACCTGTTGCAGCTGCACCGCGCTCGGCGTCCAGGCGGATGCCTCGGCCTTGAACAGGATCGTCCCGTCCTCGGCCCAGAGCCAGGAGCGCCCCTCCTCGATCTGGGCAGCCGTCCTCCGGCGGAAGCCCTCGGGGTCGCGCTGGAGCGGGTCGACGCCGAGCTCCTCGAAATGCGTCGCCGCGCAGGCGGGCACGAGCAGCGCGAGGTCGTCCAGGGTCGCCGGGCGGAGACCCGTCGGCTCGCCCTCCGGAGGCTCTTCGATGACGTACACCGGCTGGCCCGGGCGATCCTCGCGCGGCCCGGGCATGACCTCGCGCGCTGCGCTCCAGAGGTCGGTGACCGCGTCCTCGTTGCCGATGATCATCCGCGTCCCGCGACTCGCCGTGTCGCCGGCGAATGCTGCGCAGCCCTTGCCCGACGGGACGACGTTCGCGCCGAAGTAGCAGAGGGCCTCGAGGCCCTCCTCCCCGGGCACGGCGCGAAACTTCGCGTGAGCGCGCCGGGCGGCGTCCTCGAGGAACACGCGCTCGATCGGGTCGCGCGAGCAGTACTCGAGCATCTGGTCGAGAGTGGGATCGATCAGCACGGGCGGGAATCATCCCAATAAGCTCCCCGCGTGCCGATTCACGTCCGAGCCGAGCCCGGCGACTACGCGGAGGCCTGCCTGCTTCCCGGCGACCCGCTGCGGGCGAAGTACATCGCCGAGACGTACTTCGACAACCCCGTCCAGCGGAACGGGGAGCGTGGGCTCCTCGGCTACACGGGCGAGTACGAGGGACGTCCCGTGTCCGTCCAGGCGACGGGGATGGGCTGCCCGACCGCCGCGATCGTCATGGAGGAGCTCGTCCAGCTCGGCGTGAAGCGCTTCCTGCGCGTCGGGACGTGCGGCGGGCTCCAGCAGGACCTCGAGCTCGGCGACCTGATCGTCGCGCTGACCGCGGTCCCGGCCGACGGCACCGCACGCCACTACGTCAACCAGGAGCCGCACTGCCCGACGGCCGACTGGGAGCTCGTGCACGGCGCCGTCCACGCGGCCAAGGAGCTCGACCAGCCGATGCGCGTGGGAGCGATCGCGTCCTCGGACACGTTCTACGACCCCGACGACGGCCGGCACTCGCGCTGGTCCGCGCGCGGCGTGCTCGCAGTCGAGATGGAGGCGGCCGTCATCTTCACGCTCGGCGCGCTGCGGAAGGTTCAGGCCGGCTGCCTGCTCACCGTCAGCGACATCGTCGTCGGCGGCGAGTTCACGCGGATCTCGGACGAGGAGCTGCAGGCGGCCGTCGACCGCATGACCCGCGTCGCGCTGACGACGGTCACGTCAGGCCATTAGCGAGATCGCCTTCCTCGTCAACCCTGCCTCGGACAACGGGGCGACCGGCAAGCGCTGGCCCGAGATCGCCCGGCGCGCGGCCGACCGGGGCCTGACCGGCGACGCGTTCATCTCGGAGCGTCCGGAGCACCTTGCGGAGCTCGCTCACGAGGCCGCCTCGACAGGCGCGCGTCTCCTGATCGCCGTCGGCGGCGACGGAACCGTGAACGAGGTCGTGAACGGGATCGCCGGCATCGACGGGGTCGAGCTCGCGGTCGTCCACCGCGGAACCGGCGGTGACTTCGTCCGGACGTTCGGCATCCCGCACAAGCTCGAGGCGGCCCTCGAGGTCGCGTGCGGGACGACCGTCCGCGAGGTCGACCTGGGGCGGGCGAGCTACGTCACCTGGGACGGGCAGGACGCGACGAAGTGGTTCGCGAACGCGGCAAGCGCCGGACTGAGCGGGGCCGTCGCGAAGCGCGTCAACGAGACCGGGAAGGCGCTCGGCGGAAAGGTCTCCTACGCCTGGAGCACACTTGCCGTCTTCGCGCGCTGGCGAAACGCGGAGTTGAGCGTGAAGGTCGGCGACGAGGAGCGGAGCGGGCCGATGTACGACGTGATCGTCGCCAACGGGCGCTACCTGGCCGGCGGCATGAAGATCACGCCGGACGCCGAGCCGGACGACGGCGTCTTCGACGTGCTCCTGATCGGCGACGTCTCGAAGGGCGACCTCCTGCGGAACCTCCCGAAGCTCTATCGCGGCACGCATCTTCCGCACCCGAAGGCCGAGGTCCTGCGCGGCGCCACGGCATCGATCGACTCCCCGATCCCGCTCCCCGTGCAGCTCGACGGCGAGCAGCCGGGCACGACGCCCGTGACCTTCGAGCTCGTCCCGCGGGCCCTACGTCTCCGAGTGCCCTAGGACGACTTCTTCGTCGTTCGGGACGACGGCGACTTGGCTGCGGTCGTCCGCTTCCGCGTCGTCGTCCGCTTCGCCGTCGAGCCTTTGCCCTCGAGCTTCTCGAGCCGCTTCTCGAGCGCCGTGACGCGCTTCTCGAGCGGGTCGAGGCTGCGCAGCCGCTTCTGCGTGTCGTTGAGCTGCTTCGTGAGCGAGGCCACGCTGTCGACGAGCGTCTTCGCGCCGGGGAGGTCGGTGATCCGGCCGACGACCTGCTCGCCGCGGTCGGCGAGGCGGGTCATGAAGTCCTTGTTCGTCTGCGCCATGGCTACACCTTACCGCCGTTAACCAACCTCTAACCCTTCAGGGCTAACAAGCCGATGGACGTTTCGTCTACCGCATCAGAGGGATGCAACGCCCGATGCCCTCACTAGCCTGAGA
>DATBGG010000198.1:0-13153 GCA_036558065.1 Gaiellaceae bacterium
GGCAAGCGCCAGATCAAGGTCGACCCGATGACGTGCGAGACGTCGAAACCCCTGGTCTTCGCGGCGGGCGACGTCGCCGGGTATCCCGGGAAGATCACGCTGATCACGATCGGAATGGGCGAGGCTGCGATCGCCGCGAACAACGCGATCGCGCAGATCCGCGGCGAGAAAGTCCAGCCCAAGTACTCGACGGATTAGGGAGGTTCCCGGCCGTCCCTCGTTCGAGGGTCGCTCGCCGGCGCGTTTGTGCCGATTCGGTTCGCTGGATGGCCCCGAACACCCTCGAGTGTCTCGCCTGCGGCGAACGTCGCTCCCCGATCGGGAGCGGTCACCTGCATCTCACGACCGGCGAATGCCCGCGCTGCGGGTACGTGGGCTGGGCCGAGGCCAGTGACCTGACCGAGGGTTCGCGGAAGGCGCTTCGCGAGCGACCGCTCGACCGGCGCCGCCTCCTGCGGGCTCTTCCGAATTAAGGCGCCCGCCACCTCCTCCCCGCTGCGATCCTATTGAGGATCTGCGCACGCGTCTGTGGCGATTCTGTGCCGGGATAGACTCGAAGCCATGGAAGAGCTCTGGGGCATGGAGACGAAGAAGGCGATCGAGAACTTCCAGGTGTCGGGCGAGCCGATCCCACGACATGTCGCTCGTTGGCTCGGTCGCATCAAGGCCGCCGCCTCGCGCGTGAACGCGGAGCTCGGGCTCCTCGACCAGGACAAGGCCGACCGGATCGCCGCCGCCGCCGACCGGATCGCGAACGGCGAGCTCGACGACCAGTTCCCGATCGACGTCTTCCAGACCGGCTCGGGCACCTCGTCGAACATGAACGCGAACGAGGTCATCGCCTCACTCGCGGGCGACGGAGTCCACGCGAACGACGACGTGAACATGGGCCAGTCGTCGAACGACGTCTTCCCCTCCGCGGTCCACCTCGCGGCGCTCGACCAGCTCACCAACGATCTTCTTCCGGCGCTGGACAAGCTCGCGGACTCGCTCGAGGCGAAAGCGTCCGAGTTCGACGACGTCGTCAAGTCCGGTCGCACGCATCTGATGGACGCGGTCCCGGTCACGCTCGGCCAGGAGTTCGCCGGCTACGCGGCGCAGGTGCGCCAGGGCAGCGCCCGCATCGAGTCGACGCTCGAGCGCGTCGGCCAGGTCCCGCTCGGCGGCACCGCGGTCGGCACCGGCCTGAACACGCATCCCGAGTTCGCGGAGCGGGTCCGCGACAGGCTCTCGCAGGAGACCGGGCTCGCGATCGGCGCACCCGCCGACCCGTTCGAGGCGCAGGCCGCGCGCGACGGCCTCGTCGAGGCGTCCGCCCAGATGAAGGTGATCGCCGTCTCGCTGACGAAGATCGCGAACGACATCCGGCTCATGGGCTCCGGCCCGCGCGCCGGGCTCGCCGAGATCGCCCTCCCCGAGCTCCAGAAGGGTAGCTCGATCATGCCCGGCAAGGTCAACCCGGTCCTCCCCGAGGTCGTGACCCAGGTCGCGGCGCAGGTGATCGGCAACGACGCTGCAGTCACGGTCGGCGGCATGCAGGGCCACTTCGAGCTCAACGTCTTCGTCCCGGTGATCGCGCGCAACGTCCTCGACTCGATCCGGCTGCTCTCGGCAGCGTCCCGCCTCTTCGCCGAGAAGTGCGTCGACGGGATCGAGGCGAACCGGGAGACCTGCGAGCGCTACGCCGAGCTCACGCTCTCGGCGGCGACCGCGCTGAATCCATACATCGGGTACGACAAGGCGACGGAGATCGTCAAGGAAGCGGCGGCATCTGGCCGTTCACTGCGCGATGTTGCCCGCGAGGCCGGTGTCGACGAGGAGACGCTGGACGCGGCGCTCGACTACCGCGCGATGGCGAATCCCCACGAAGATGCGCCCAAGCCTACGACGGCTTGATTTGACAGCGCCTCCTAGATAGAGAAACATCTACCACTCCGAGGGAGGGGTTACGACATCGGAAATGCCGATGTTGTTGGCGTTGCTGTGGCAAGAGAACTGTCAGGGGAAGGAGAACCATGTCGCGTATGAGAGGAGGCCTCCTCGCGTGCTTCGGCGCGCTGACGGTCGCCTGCTTCATCGTCATCAGTGCGGGCGCCGCATCGTCGTCGCATCCCCGCGCTGCGAGCAAGTTCAGACAACAGGACCGCCAGGCGCTGGCCCGGCAGATGGCAAGGGGTGAACACACTGCGTCGCTCCTGATCGCCACGCCCCGGTATGGCACGGGGGCGGTCGCACAGAAGGTTCGTGATTTGGGCGGATCCGTCGCCTACCGGAACGACAAGCTCGGCTACATCCGAGCGGAGGTGCCGATTCGCAAGGCTGACGACACGTCGCGACTGAGCGGGATCCAGACGATCAACGTCGACACGATCGTCCCGGTCTCGGATCCGGCGCCCGCGGGCTCGCAGGATCCAACCCCGCAGCCGCCGCCCGGAGCGAACACGCCGCGGGTCAACCCGTACCTGCCCACGAAGGACACTCGGGCCGCGCAGTTCGTGAACGACCACCCGAGGTGGGACGGGCGTGACGTCACGATCGGCATCCTCGACCTGGGCGTCGACCTCGACAACCCGGTCGTCAACGTGACGAGCGAGGGCCAGCGCAAGATCGTCGACTGGGTCACGTACACCGACCCGGCAACGGACGGCGACCCGACCTGGCGCGCCTTCAGCGGAGCGCTGACGACGATCACCGGCGGCACGTTCACGGCGTTCGGCCGGACCTACACAGGGTTCCCGATCGACGGCGACTACCGCGTCGCGCGCATGCGCGAGGACCTGCTCGGGGCAACGAGCGAGTACGGCATCGCGTGCAGCGGTGGCGGCACGGGCTCCGACCTCGACCGGAACGGCAACTGCGGCGACTTCTTCGCCATGGTCTGGCGTCCGTCCGACAACACGGTCTGGGTCGACTCCGACGGCGACGCGAGCTTCGCCGACGAGGACGCCGTCGGGATGCACGACTACAAGACGAGCCACGACGTCCACCACTTCGGGCATGACAACCCGGCGACTCCGGTTCAGGAGTCGGTTCCGTTCACGGTCCAGCCGCTGACCGATCCTGAGGCCGGCGCGTTCTGGGTCAACATCGGCATCGTCGCCGGAGCGCACGGAACGCACGTGACCGGGATCATGGCCGGCAACAAGCTGTTCGGCGGCCACATGACCGGCGCCGCTCCGGGCGCCAAGGTGGCCGTGGTCCGCGTCTGCCTCTTCACCGCGGGCTGTACCTCGCACGCGCTGATCGAGGGCATGATCTACGTCGTCGAGACGGACCACGTCGACGTCGTGAACATGAGCATCGGCGGCCTGCCGGCGCTCAACGACGGCAACACGACTCGGGCGGTTCTCTACAACCGCCTGATGGACGACAACAACGTCCAGATGTTCTTCTCGGCGGGCAACGACGGCGCCGGTACGAACACGATCGGCGATCCGGCGGTCGTCTCCAAGGCGATGGGCGTCGGCGCGTACATCACGAGGAAGACCTGGCAACGGAACTACGGCTCCGACGCCAACTTCCGCGACAACCTCCATCCGTTCAGCTCGAGAGGGCCGGCCGAGGACGGCGCGTTCAAGCCGAACATCGTGGCTCCGGGCGCGGCCATCTCCTCGACCCCGCTGTGGCAGAACGGAGCTCCGGTCGGCGGGACGTACACGCTCCCGCCCGGCTACGCGATGATGAACGGCACGTCGATGGCCGCGCCACAGGCCACCGGAGCAGCCGCGTTGCTGATCAGCGCGGCGAAGCAGCAGCACCACGGTCACCATCACGGTGACGACGACATGTTCTGGAAGCCGGCGCAGCTGCGCATGGCGATGAGCTCGTCGGCTCGGTTCATCCACGGCTACAACGCCAGCGACCAGGGCAACGGACTGATCAACGTCGAGCGCGCCTGGGACCTGCTCCGCGACGAGCTGGAGCCGGTCGGCATCACGTCGCGCGTCGAGGTGCACACGCTGCTCAGCGACTTCCTCGCAGACCCGGGCCACGGGCCCGGCATCTACGACCGCGAGGGCGTCACGCGTGGCCAGTCGTACACGCGCAGGTACACGTTCACCCGCACGTCCGGCTCGCACCACCAGATCAAGTACGACCTGGACTGGGTCGGGAACGACGGGACGTTCTCCACGACGCGTGACTGGATCATGCTCGACCTGAACGAGCCGACGACGCTAGACGTCCGGGTCAAGCCGAACACGACCGGGATCCACTCGGCGATCCTGAGGCTCTTCGAGCACGGCCACGGACACCACGGCGACGATGCGATCGCCTACGAGACGATGAACACCGTCCTCGTCCCGGACGTCTTCACGGCGGCGAACGGCTACACCGTCACGAAGACGGGGATGGCGGGCCGGAACCACGTGGACCGCTACTTCTTCCGCGTCCCGGCCGGCGACCCGGTGCTGAGGGTCGACCTCTCCGGTCCGGACGGCAACCCGGGCACGGGCCAGGTGCGCTTCCTGCGCTTCCACCCGTGGGGCCTGGGCGTCGACTCGAACGCGAGCACGTCGTGCTACGCACCACCGCCCACCGGCGGCGGCTGCGCGACGGGTAGCCCGTACATGCGGACCGTGGACGGAGCCGACGCGGGCGTCTGGGAGGTGACGGTCGAGGCCAGGCGCACGTCGGACGTGGCCTGGGCGCCGTACACGCTCAAGGCGTCGCTCTACGGCGTCGCGGTCACGCCCAACCCGGACGTGATCCCGGACGCGCAGGTGGGCGTGCCCGTCGCGAGGTCGTACTCGCTCCACAACAGCTTCGCGTCGTTCACGGGCCAGGCGGTGGGATCGCCGCTCGGCAGCGCGCGAAGGGGCGTGTTCACGATCGCCAACCACGAGCAACAGGCGTACCTGACCACGATCCCGGCCGGCTCGACCTCGTTCCGCGCGACGATCGGCGGACCGTCGGACGCGGCCGCCGACCTCGACCTCTTCGTCTACCTGTGCGGCGATCCGTCGTGCACGACGAAGACGCTCCGGGGTCAGAGCGCGGACGGTGACGCCGAGGAGTCGGTCACGATCGCGAATCCGGAGGCGGGCACCTGGCAGGTGTTCATCGACGGGTTCAACGTGCCGGCGGGGACGACGACGTACAACTACGTCGACATCTTCGCCAACCCGGGGCTCGGCTCCGTAGCCGTCACCGACGCGAGCGCTCCGCGCCCGAACGGTGCGTCGTGGACGGTTCCGGGCACGGTCACGGCAGGCGCGATTCCCGAGGCGGGACGCGTCCTGCTGGGGGCCGTCAACGTGATGACCGACGACGGCGTGAAGGTCGGCTCGAACGAGGTCGTCGTCGAGCACGTCTCGCCGTAGCACCACTGTAGGAACCACTGAAGGGGCCGTCTCCGGGCGGCCCCTTCGCTTTGCCCTGTTGCCGGTTCCTCCGGCCCGGCCTACTATGCGATGGGCAGCAATCCAGCTTTCCGTGGGGGACGGGGGGCGCTGAGGGGGATGATTCTGAAGGGCTTCTTGATTCGGTTGGTGGCGGTCGCTGTGCCGATCTGCGTCCTGGTCGGAGGCGCGGCGCTCACGCCGGAGCGGGCGTCGTCGAGCTCGCCGCTCGCGAACAAGATCCTCTCGAACGCGCTCGAGGTCGCGCTCGGCCGGACGGACTCGTACTCGGCTCGAATGCCGATCTCGCCGGCCGTCAGCCAGATGCTGCTGGAGCAGACCGGAGAGCTCAACCGGCGCGCTGCGCGTCTCGACTACACGCCGCCCCTGGTCCACCTGCCCCGGTCGAACGGCTGCGGATCGATCTTCCAGGGGAACGGCCAGGTCAACGTCCGCGTCAACCAGGACTGCTCGCTTCGCCAGCAGCCCGGGACGGCGCTCGCGGTCAGCCCGCTCGACCCGAGCCGCGTGCTGGTCGCCCAGAACGACTCGCGGGCCGGCTTCAACCACTGCGGCGTGGACTGGACGTCGGACGGCGGCTCGTCGTGGGGCGACATGACTCCGCCCTTCTGGCAGTTCACGCTCCTCGACGGCAGGACCGCCGACGGCTGTGTCGACCCGACGGTCGCCTGGGACTCGCAGGGAAACTCGTACGTTGCCGCGACGCTGAACGACATCGGCTCCAACGCCCCGCCGAACGTGGTCGTCGTCGCGAAGTCGGATGCCGGCATCGGCGGCGCGTTCTTCCATTCACCGAGCCCGCAGGGCGGCTTCATGGAGTACCGGTCGCTGCCGCTCGGCGTCCCGGTCAACGTCAACGACACGAACATGGCGCTCGACAAGCCGATGGTCGACGCGGACGCGAGCCCGTCGAGCCCGAAGCGCGACAACCTCTACCTCAGCTGGACGCGCTACGGCCCCGAGATCGAGTCCAAGGACGGCCCGGAGGGAATCCGTGCGGTCAGCCCGATCTTCTTCAGCCAGTCCTCAGACCACGGCGAGACGTGGACGCTGCCGATCGAGATCAGCGGCCGGAACTTCGACATCTGCCCCAGCTTCGAGTGCTACAACGACCAGGGCTCGGATCTCGTCGTCGGGCCGGACGGGTCGCTGTACGCCGCCTTCGCGAACCGCGACTCGCCGACGCTGGCCGAGCAGCTTCTCTTCGTGAAGTGCGACGTGGCCGGCTGGTGCGACGAGCGCGCGTACTGGTCGAACCCGGTGCGCGTGACGTTCATGGACAGCAGCCACCCGACCGGGCCGTCCGACGTGGGCTGTCCGTTCGGCCGCCAGTGTCTGCCCCCGAACGGCTACGCGGTCAGCGAGTCGGTGTCGATCTCGCTCTCGGTCGACGCGCAAGGGCACCTGTTCGTCGTCTGGTCCGACTTCCGGAACAACACGAACCAGAACTGCCGCGGCAACGCCCAGGGCGCGACCCCTCCCTGTGACAACGACGTCTTCTACGCCTACTCGACCGACGGCGGCTCGACGTGGTCCGATCCGATCTCGATCACCCCGCGCTCGAACCCGCGGTTCGGCGAGACCGCCCAGTGGATGCCGTGGAGCGCGATGGCGCCGAACGGGCATCTCTGGGTCGGCTTCTACGACCGCTCGTTCGGCGACTGCGAGCTCAGCGGCTGCAACGACGTCTCGGCGGCGGAGATCACGAACCCCGCAAGCGACTCGCCGACGTACAACTACTACCGCGTGACGACGGACTCGATGCCGAACCTGACCCTGCAGAACAACCCGATCGAGGCCGGCTTCCTCGGTGATCGGATGAAGGTCGAGGTCGACGCCGCGAATCGCGTTCACCTCGCGTGGACCGACACGCGTCCGCGCGCCGGGAGCACCACCCCCGAAGAGGACGTCTACTACGCGCGGATTCCGGCGCTGACGCTCGACGAGCCGCCGCCTCCTCCACCTCCACCTCCGCCGCCGCCGCCTCCTCCACCCCCGCCCCCGCCCCCGCCTCCGGCGCCGCCGCCTGCACCCCCGCCACCGCCTCCGCCCCCTCCGCCGCCGCGGGTGCGGTGCCGCGTGCCGCGCGTGATCGGCCTCCGCCTGCCGGCGGCGAAGAAGCGCATTCGCAAGGCGCATTGCTCCCTGCGTGCGGTCCGCCGGATCCGGGCACGCGCGCGGGTCGGAAAGATCGTCTCTCAGCGACCTCGCGCGGGGTCGCTCAGGGCACGTGGCTACGGCCTGCGGCTCGCCGTCGGCCGCCGCTGAAAATCCCTCTTCGGAAGCACCTTGACCTCAGTCGCACATGGTGTGAGAATCCGGCCGAGTGTTCGGGCGGTAATCCGCTTCCGCAAGAGGGGAGAACCTAATGAGTCGAGGGCATGTGAAGGTCCTGCTGGCCGTGGGCTTTACGCTGCTGGTCGCGGGAACGATCTTTTTCGGGCTGGGCAGGTCGCAGGCGAGTAACAGCACCATCCGCGCCACGCGACCGGACAGTCCTCTGGTGGTCGGCGGCACAGGCCAGGCCGGCGTTGCTGCCTCCAGCCCCAGTACGCGCGTGACCGTGGCCAGACCGTTCCGCACGCAACCGCTGCGCTCGATCGCGCCGCAACGCGCGGACCGGCTCGCGGCCCGCGCTGACGAGAGCGAAGGCGCATACGCACTCGCTCCGTCGAAGTCCACTGCGGATGCGGCACTACAGCAAGGGCCCGGGGGCGGGATGCCTACACCCTCCCGCAGCTTCGAGGGCCTCACGAACGTTGACGGCGCGCTGCGCCCAGACACGAGCGGCGACGTCGGCCCGAACCACTACATGCAGTGGATCAACCTCTCGTTCGCGATCTTCAACAAGCAGGGCACGATGGTCTACGGCCCTGCTGCCGGCACGACGCTCTTCCCCGGCTCGTCCGTCTGCGGGACCCGCAACGGCGGCGACCCGGTCATCCTCTACGACCAGTTCGCGAAGCGCTGGTTCGCCACCCAGTCGGCCTACGACAACCTCGTCAACGGCCCGTACTACCAGTGCGTCGCGGTCTCTCGGACCAGTGACCCGACTGGATCCTGGTGCTCGTACCAGTTCCTTTCGCACACGACGAAGTTCACGGACTACGCGAAGTTCGGTGTCTGGCCGAGCCAGAACGCGTACATGATGACTTCGCCGCAGTACTACCGGGCCGCGAGCTTCTCGGGCATCGGCATCTGGGCGCTCGAGCGCAACCAGCTGCTCGCCTGCGGCTCGGCTCACATGGTCTACCAGGACATGGCCTCGATCCAGCCGGACCTGCCTCGCATGCTCCCGGCTGACGTGGACGGGTTGCGGCAACCGCCTTCGGGCGCGCCGGCTCCGCTGATGACCATGAACTGGAACGGCTCCGGCCTCGCGCCGAACACGCTGCAGCTCTGGAACGCGACGGTCGACTGGTCGACCGCCTCGCTGAACATCTCGCATGTGAGTGACATCCAGACGGCCGCGTACGACTCGAACCTCTGCAACTACGCACGCTCGTGCCTCGCGCAGCCCGGCACCACGTCGAAGGTCGACGCCCTCGCCGACCGGCTGATGTACCGGCTTGCGTACCGGAACTTCGGAAGCCATCAGGACATGGTCGTCAACCACACCGTCGACGTGGGCAACGATCACGCCGGGCTCCGCTGGTACCAGCTGACGAAGACCACGGGCAACTGGTCGATCGCGCAGCAGGGCACGTACGCGCCGGACAGCGTCAACCGGTTCATGGGCAGCGCGGCCATGGACTGGAAGGGCGACATGGCGATCGGCTACTCCGTCACGGACGGCACGGCGACCAGCCCGGGCGTTCGCTACGCGGGCCGGCTCGCGACCGATCCCGCGGGACAGCTGTCCCAGGGTGAGGTCACGCTCATGAACGGCTCAGGCGTCCAGACGCAGAGCTCGAGCCACTGGGGCGACTACTCGATGATGTCGGTCGACCCCGCGGACGACTGCACGTTCTGGTACTCGCAGGAGTACTACGCGAAGACCGGAGACATGAGCTGGCGGACGCGCATCGGCGCGTTCAAGTTCCCCAACTGCGCCGCTTCGCCCACCTCGCGCCGCTAAGCCAAGAAGCGGATACCGAAAGACGAAGAGCGCCGACCTCGGTCGGCGCTCTTCTCGTTCGGAGCTCGGTTCTCCGCTATTCGGGGCGGTTCGTAATGTGCACGAACATCTTGTCTTCGTCCCCGCATTCCGCTCTGAGCGCGACCTGCCCCGAGCGGCCCTCGCCCTTCCACGAGACCTCCGAGTCGTCTTCCTCGAGCTCGTCGAAGAGGATCGTGAACCCGGCGCCCTCGAGCTCGCGCTTGAAGTCATCGTGGGCGGCCTTGATGTCGCCGTCGAAGTAGCCCTCGACGATCTTCGTCGGCCCCTGCTCTGACTGCTGCGTGAATGTGACCTCTCCCATGTCGGGCCAGCCCGTCGGCAGCTCCGCGGCCTCGCTGAGCGGGGACCCGGTACAAGCGGCTTCGGCTTCCTTGTTCAGCTCGCCGCCGCTTTCCTTGTCCCCGCCTCCCCCGCATGCGGCCAGCAGAAGCGCGAAGAGGGCCAAGGCCGCACACCATCGAATCGAACGCAGCACTGATTCTCCTTTCCGTAGGACCGCGCGAGTCTAGGAACCCTGTCTGAAGGTTCCTTAAGAAAAGGACAAAGTCGTTCTCGGCGACCGGTCTTTCCTATATTTCCGGCCGTCGAATCGGCCGGCTGTGTCGGCCGAAAAAGGGGGGAACGAATGAGGAAAGCAGCACTACGCCTGCTGCCGCTGGCGCTTCTTGGAATGCTCGCGGCTGCGGGCTCGGCGCTCTACTCACAGAGCGCGAGCAGTAGCTCACCGGTCGGCAACAAGATTCTCGCTCACAAGCTGGCGGTCGAGCTCGGAACCGAGAAGGCGCTCGGCAAGGAGATGCCGGTGTCCTCGGGCGTGATGTACACGCTCTACGAGAAGGCCGGTGTGTTCGCTCGTCGTGCCCGGCAGCATCCCGGTGCGATGCGGTCGCTGCATCACGGGGGCGACGCGCTTTCGCGCGCGAACACGGAGGGTTGTCAGAACGTCTTCCACGGCCACGGCATGACGAACACCCGCGTCAACCAGGACTGTTCTCTGCGGCGCCAAGCCGAGGAGGCGATCCAGATCAATCCGCGCGACGAACGGAACATCATCGCCGGCCAGAACGACTCGCGGATCGGCTTCAACCACTGCGGCTACGACTGGAGCTTCGACGGCGGCAAGAAGTGGGGCGATCAGGTACCCCCCTTCTGGCAGTTCACGCTGCTCGACGGTCACACAGCCGACGCGTGCAGCGATCCCACGCTCGCATGGGACTCGCGCGGGAACGCATACATCGGCGGCGTCTTCTTCGACGTCGCGAGCGGCGCCAACGCGGTGCTCGTGATGAAGTCGAATGCCGGAAACGGCGGGAGTTTCTACCACTCGCCCGATCCGACCGGCGGGTTCCAGGAGTACCGCGACACACCGGTCGGCGTCGTGGCCAACGACGACGCCTCGGAGTTCGACAACGACAAGGAGCTGATGACCGCGGACGCGTACCGCTCGAGCCCGAAGCGGGACAACGTCTACATCACCTGGACGCGGTTCACCCCCGACGGTCTCAGCCCGATCTACTTCAGCCAGTCGACCGACGGTGCGGCGACGTGGTCCACGCCGATCGAGATCAGCGGCTCGAACGCTTCGATCTGCCCGCTCGGCGGCGGGGCGTGCAACGTCGACCAGGGCTCGCATCCGGCGGTCGCGCCGGACGGCACGATCTACGTCTCGTTCGCGAACGGCAACCTGCCGGGCGCCGGGATCGAGCAGGTGCTGAACGTGACGTGTCCGGCAAGCGCGGACTGCAGCAGTCCGGCGAGCTGGACGCCTCCGACCAAGGTCGGCGACATGATCGCCAAGCATCCCGTTGGAACTCAGAACGGGTGCGGCGGGAACCAGTGCCTGCCGCCAAACGGGTATCGGGTCCCCGACGAGACGACCGTCTCGACATCGGTCGACCGGAACGGAAAGGTGTTCGTGTCGTGGGCGGATCACCGCAACAACACGAATCCGAACTGCGACATCACGGTCCCCGACGGCGCTCCGCCGTGTGACCACGACATCTTCTATGCCTACTCGGCGGACGGTGGGACGACGTGGAGCAGTACGCGCGACGTCACACCACGCTCGCGTCTCGGCGAGACGGCGCAGTGGCAGCCATGGAGCAAGATCACGAGCGACGGCTCACGATTGTGGGTCGCTTTCTATGACCGTCACTACGGCAATTGTGAGTTCACCGGGTGCAACGACATCACGGCCGCGGAGGTCAGGAACCCGACCTCCAACCATCCGAGCATCGAATACACCCGAGTGACGACCGATTCGATGCCGAACCTGACGCCGGCGAACAACCCGGTTCAGGCCGGCTTCCTAGGCGACTACATGTGGCTCGACACCGACAGCCACGGTGACGCGCACGTCGTCTGGGCGGACACGCGCCCGATCAGAGGCGACGCTCCCGAAGAGGACGTCTACTACTCCGAAGTTCACCGCAGCGGTCACTGAGCTGCATCGAAAGAGGGCCGCCCCCCGAGGCGGCCCTCTTTCTTGCTAATACGCGACCGCGCCCCGACCGGTTTCAGCCGCGTGACGCTGCTCGTCCGCCCGGTAGGAGCTACGGACGAGCGGACCTGAGAAGACGGAGCCGAAGCCCAACGCCTCGCCCTGCTCGCGGAACCAGCGGAACTCGTCGGGGTGCACCCAGCGGTCGATCGTCGCGTGCTTCGCGGACGGCTGTAGGTACTGGCCGATCGTGACGACGTCGACGCCCTGCGCCCGCAGGTCGCGCATCGTCTCCACGACCTCGTCGTTCGTCTCTCCGAGGCCGACGATGATCCCGGACTTCGTGAGGACCGGATAGTCCGCGACTTCCTTCGCGCGTGCGAGGAGCCACAGCGCCCGGTCGTAGTCGACCTTGGCGCCGCGCATCTTGCGATGCAGGCGACGGACGGTCTCGATGTTGTGGTTGAAGACCTCGGGCCGCTCTGCGAGCACGATCCGGAGCGCCTCCTCCTCGTAGCCGAGGAAGTCGGGCGTGAGGATCTCGACGGACGCCTCGGGCACCTTGGCCTTGAGCGCGCGGATCGTCGCCGCGTAGTGGCCCGCGCCCTTGTCCTCGAGGTCGTCGCGGTCGACCGACGTGACGACGACGTGCTTCAGCTGCATCTGCGCGGCAGTGTTCGCAAGCCGCAGGGGCTCGAGCGGATCCGGCGGATGCTCGGGCCGGCCCGAGTGCACGTAGCAATAGCGGCACGCACGCGTGCACGTGTCGCCGAGGATCTGGAACGTCGCGGTGCCCCGGCCCCAACACTCGGAGATGTTCGGGCAGCGCGCCTCCTCGCAGATCGTGTGCAGGTTGTGGCCGTGGATCAGCTTCTTCACGTCGAAGTAGCTGGAGCTCGCGCTCGGGGCGCGCACCTTCATCCACTCGGGGCGGCGGGGCCGATCGGCCACGGGCAATGACTTCTGCACGTCTGTCAGTCTAAGGACCGTGGTTCCCGAAGCGCCGCTCGAGAGCACGAAGTTCGGGCTCCGTCCCGGCGGTCCCGGCTGGTTCGTCGTCAGCGCGCGAGAGATGCGCTGGCGAGACACGGGCTCGCTCGGGAAGTTCTGCGACTTCGAGGGCAAGCGGCGCTTCCCGCAGCTCGGGATCAACCTCAACGTGCTCCAGCCGGGAGAGCCGATGGGGCTCTACCACCGGGAGAACGCCCAGGAGGACTTCCTCGTCCTCGCCGG
>DATBGG010000199.1:0-4204 GCA_036558065.1 Gaiellaceae bacterium
CACGCGCGGCACGCCCGGTTGTCCCGCTGGAGCGAAGCGAGCGACCGGTACGACGACCGCCGCCGCGTCACCCGCGCGAACGTACGACCACGAACCAGTTCCCGTCGAAGAGAACCTCGCCGTCACCGAGCTCTTCGGCGAGCTCGGCGCCGACGAAGTAGCGCTTGTAGACCTGCCAGCGGGTCCCGTCGTTCAGCACGCGTTCCTGCCACTGGACCGGCTCCACCCCGTCGTGCAGCCGAGAGTCGATGACGACGAGCTCGCCCGCGACGCGGCGTGCCTCCCCGAGGAAGCGCTGCCGATCGTCCTCCTCGAGGTGCCCGTAGAAATGCCCGGTCGTGATCCGGTCGAAGGACCCGTCCTCGAAAGGGAGGTCGAACGCGTCGCCGACCACGAACTCCGCGTCCGGGATCCGCTCGGCCGCGACCTCGAGCATCGACGGGCTCGCGTCCAGCCCCGTGATCTCGCCGGGCAGGTGCTGCGTGAGCCAGCCCGTCCCGCACGCGATGTCGAGAGTCCGCGCGGGCGTCATCCCTGCAACCGCGCGCTCCATGCTCTCGCGCTCCTCATGCCAGCCGCTACGGTCGCGCTCCGCGAAGAGCCCGGTGCCGTACACCCAGTCGTCGTACTCACGCGCGCGGGCTTCGTAGTACGCCTTCACGGTTCTTAGAGTACGCGCGTGGCGCTGCCGCTCGAATCGGTGCCGAACTTCTCGGAAGGACGGGATGAGACGACGATCGCAGCCCTGGGCGAGGCGCTCGGCCGGGCGGAGCTCCTGGACGTGCATGCCGACGTCGATCACAACCGTTCGGTGTTCACGCTCGTGGGCGACGAGGAGCAGCTCGTCGACGCGCTCGTCGCCGGGATCGCGTGCGCGCGCGACCGCATCGACCTGCGGCGGCACACAGGAGCGCATCCGCGGATCGGCGCGGCGGACGTCGTCCCGCTCGTCCCCATCAGCCCGGAAGACATGCCCCGGGCAGAGGCGGCGGCCAAGACACTGGCGCGCCGCGTCGGCGCAGAGCTCGGAATCCCGGTCTTCTTGTACGGAGAGGGCCGAGGGCCCGCGTTCTTCCGGCGCGGCGGCCCGGAGGAGCTCCAGCGCCGGGTCGACGCGGGTGAGGTCGCGCCGGACTTCGGCCCGGCGACGCTGCACGAGTCCGCCGGGGCCGTGCTCGTCGGCGCGCGCAGGCCGCTGATCGCGTTCAACGTCAACCTCCGAGGCACGCTCGAGGCCGCGAAGGAGGTCGCGTCGCTCGTGCGCGAGACGGGCGGCGGCTTCCCCGGAGTGCGCGCACTCGGGCTCGAGCTCCCGAGCGCGGGCCTCGTCCAGGTCAGCATGAACGTCGAGGACTGGGAGGCGGCCGCGCTGCACGACATCGTTGCCCGGGTCGAGCAGGAAGCGCTCTTCCGCGGGGCGACCGTGGAGGGCTCGGAGCTCGTCGGGTTGATGCCTGCGGGCGCGGCGGCGGCTGCCGCCGGAGCGATGCTCAGGATCGAGGGCTTCGACTCGTCGCGGGTGCTCGAGCTTCGGCTGCTCGGGCGCTGAGGGCGAGGCCCGCCAGGCCGGTCAGCGGGATCGCGATCGCGGCGACGGCGAAGACGTCCTGCGGCGCGGTGACCGCGAACAGCGGCGCGATGAACAGCAACCCGGTCGCGTGGGCGCCGCGGTGGACGAGCGAGATGAGACCGGTCACGCGGCCCAGGTAGCGGTCCGGCATCTCCGCCTGCGCGGCCGAGTTGATCAGCACCCAGGACGACCCCTGCCCGATGCCGCAGAGGAACCCGGCTCCGAGCGCCACGCCCAGCGAGCCGGCCACCGCGAAGAGACCGTACGCGGGCAGGTACAGCAGCCAGGCCAGCATGCTCGCGCGCGCCTTGCGTCGAACCGGGCGGCGGGCGAGCGCGACGCCGGCGCAGATCGAGCCGAGCGCATATGCGGCGGCGACGAGCGAGAAGCTTCCGGCGCCTCGGTCGAGCGTCTCGCGCACGAGCTGTGGGACGCCGACGATCCAGGTGCCCGAGGAGAGCGTGACGGCGACGGCGAGCACGCCGACCGAGCCGGCGAGCATCGGGTGCGGGCGCAGCGCGGCGAAGCCCTCCCTGATCTGCGGCCGGTCGGCCCCGTGCTCGATGCGCCCCCGGCTGCGGACGCCGACGAGCAGGAGCGCGGAGACGAAGAACGACGCTGCGTTCAAGGCGAAGAACCAGCTGATCGGCATGAACGCCAGCAGCAGCCCCGCGATCGCCCAGCCGCCGACGGACAGCGCGTCGGCCGTTGCCCGCACGACCCCGTTCGCCTGCTGCACGTTGCGCCGGTCGACCAGCTCGGGCAGCAGCCCGCCGTAGGCCGGGTCGAAGTAGCTCGCCGCTGCGGTGAGGACGAATGCCGCCGCGACGAGGACACCGAGCGGGAGATGCCCCGAGAGCCCTGCGATCGCGACCGGCACGAGCACTGCGCCGCGCACGACGTCGGCGGAGATCATCACGCGCCTGCGGTTCCAGCGGTCGGCGACCACGCCGCCGTGGAAGCCGAAGAGAAGCGCGGGGATGCTGTCGGCGAGCCGGACCGCGATCACGCCGAGCGGCCCGCCCGCGACGAGCGCGAACCACATCAGCGCGATGTACTGGAACGCGTCGCCGAGCTCGCTGACGGCGACCGCGGCGTACGTGCGACGGAAATCGCGCCGGCGGAAGAGTGCGGACGCGGGCTCGGGCGCGGCAGCGTCCCGCGGAAGCAGCTCTTCGGGAGTCGCGGTCATGGGGTCGCTCACGGGCGTGTTCTACCGCCTCGGGGGAACTACACTGGCCCCGCGATGGCTCGGACGACCGCGGTCCGCCTGACAGGGGAGGACCTCACCCCGGACGACGTCTGGAACGTCGCGGTGACGCAGGCGGGCGTCGAGCTCGACGATTCCGCACGTGAGAAGCTCGCGGCTGCGCGTGCCGTCGTCGAGGACGCGCTTGGCTCGGACGAGCCGACGTACGGAGTCACGACCGGATTCGGCCGCTTCGTCACCACGCGGATCCCGGGCGAGCTCGCGGAGGAGCTTCAGCTCCGGCTGTTGCGAAGCCATGCGTGCGGTGTCGGCGATCCGTATCCGGACGACATCGTGAAGGCCGCGATGCTGATGCGCGCGAACACACTCGCGAAGGGCTATTCGGGGACGCGTGCGGAGGTCGTCGAGCTCCTCCTCGACTGCCTCGCGAGGAACGTCGTGCCGCAGGTGCCGAGCCGGGGCTCGGTGGGCGCGAGTGGAGACCTGGCGCCGCTCGCGCATCTCGCGCTGCCGCTCGTCGGCGAAGGCCGCGCCTGGGTCGACGGCGAGCTGCTGCCCGGGGGCGAGGCGCTCGCTCGCGTCGGGCTTGAGCCGGTGCGGCTCCAGGCGAAGGAAGGGCTCTCGCTCGTCAACGGCACGCAGTTCATGGGCGCCTTCGGGGCGCTGGGCGTCGTCCGCGCGAAGCGGCTTGCGAAGACGGCTGACGCCGCGTGCGCGCTCACGGTCGACGCGCTCCAGGCCTCGCGCGGCAGCTTCGACGCTCGGATCCACGAGCTCCGGCCGCTGGCCGGACAGGCCGCGTCCGCCGCGAACATCCTCGCGCTGACCGAGGGCTCGGCGATCGCCGAGGCCCACCGCTGGTGCGATCAGGTACAGGACGCGTACTCCCTGCGCTGCGCGGCTCAGGTGCACGGCGCCGCGCGCGATCTCCTCGAGTACGTCGAGCACACCGTCTCGGTCGAGTTGAACGCGGCGACCGACAACCCGCTCGTCTTCGCCGAGGACGGCGCGGTGCTCTCCAACGGGAACTTCCACGGCCAGCCGCTCGCGTTCGCTCTCGATGCGCTGGCGATGGCGGTCAGCGAGCTGGCGAGCATCTCCGAGCGGCGGACGGAGCGGCTCGTGAACCCCGCGCTCTCGGGCGGGCTGCCCCCGTTCCTTGCCTCGAACGGCGGCCTCAACTCCGGGTTCATGATCCCGCAGTACGTCGCCGCGTCGCTCGTCAGCGAGAACAAGGCGCTCTGCCATCCCGCGAGCGTCGACACGATTCCGACGAGCGCGGGGCAGGAGGATCACGTCTCGATGGGCAACGCGGCGGGGCTCAAGGCCTGGCAGGTGCTTGCGAACGCGGAGCGTGTCGTGGCGATCGAGCTGCTCGCGGCCGCGCAGGCGGTCGAGTTCCACGCGCCGCTTCGGCCGGGCGT
>DATBGG010000200.1:0-9293 GCA_036558065.1 Gaiellaceae bacterium
TGCGTCTGGCCCCAGACGTTCTCCTCCTCGACGTCGATTCCGGCCGCGCGCACGAAGACGCGGACGGACATGTTGTTCACGCTCGGCGGAAGCATGTTCAGCTTCATGGCCATGACGAGCCCTCCTCCGGTTGCTTGCCGACGCAAGGATATTCGCTAGACGAGCGTGCTCCCGATGTAGCCGCCGGGCGCGGTGCCGGGCGGGCAGGCGAAGACGGCGCTGCCCGTGTGCTTGATGTACTCGTTCAGCGCGTCGTCCTGCGCGAGGCGCCGCTGGAGCGGGACGAACTGGCGCCTCGGGTCGCGCTGGTAACAGATGAAGAACAGGCCCGCGTCGAGCTGGCCAAGCTCGTTGTCCATGCCGTCGGTGAACGAGTAGCCGCGCCGGAGGATGCGGATGCCGTCGTTCACCTTCGGCGCCGCGAGCCGGATGTGAGCGTCGGCCGGGATCAGCGGCTCGCCCGCCTCTGTGCGAGCCGTGAGATCGACTTCGTCGTGCTCGTGCCGTCCGCCGAGCGGGGCGCCGTCGACCTTCTCCCGGCCGATCGTCGCCTCCTGGTCGGCGAGGCTCGCCCGGTCCCACACCTCGATCAGCATCCGGATCCTCCGGGTGACGAGATAGGTGCCGCCGCGCATCCACTTCGGATCGTCGGCCGGCCCGGCCCAGACGTGCTGGGCGAGCCCCTGCTCGTCCTCGAGCTTCAGGTTGTTCGTGCCGTCCTTGAAGCCCATCAGGTTGCGCGGCGTGTCCTGGGCGCGGCTCGTCGACGAGGTGCGGCCGAAGCCGAGCTGCGACCAGCGCATGACCACGATGCCGCGGCCGATCCGGGCGAGGTTGCGGACGGCGTGGAAGGCCACCTGCGGATCGTCGGCGCAGGCCTGGACCGCGAGATCGCCGCCGGAACGCTCGGGGTCGAGCTCGTCGCCCGCGAAGAGCGGCAGGTCGGCGAGTTGCGCGGGCCTCGGCCCGAGCCCGAAACGGTCACCGAACAAGGTGGGGCCGAAGCCGAACGTAATCGTCAGGCGGGCCGGCTCGAGGCCGAGCGCCTCACCGGTGTCGACAGGAGGGGCGAGAGGATCCGTCGCGCCCCCGACCGTACGGCCCTCGCACATCTCGGCGGCCGCGGCCGTCCACGCGCGGAGCAGGTCGCGGAGCTCGCGCCGGTCGTCCGTCGTGACGTCGAAGGCGGCGAAGTGGAGCCGGTCCTGCGCGGGCGTCGCGATCCCGGCCTGATGCGCCCCGTGGAACGGAATCCGACGTGAGCGCCCGGTGTCGCTCGCGGCCAGTCGCTCGAGGCCGATCCCTCCGACTGCGAGCCCGGCACCGGCTGCGCCGGCGACCAGGAGCCGGGCGCGGCTGAAGCGAGGCGACTGGTCGCTCACTTCGCCGCGACGACGATGGCGCCGACTCGCGAGAGCGGCTCCGCGAGGGCGTCGATCGCGCGGCTCAGCGCCCGCGTGTCGGTTGCGTCGAGCTCCGTGTAGGAGACGAACCCCTGGCCCCGGCGGTAGGGCGCGAGCGCCTCGTCGACCGCGGCGAAGCGCTCGTCGATCTCGCCGGCGAGCGCGGGGTTGCTCTCGGCGAGGATCGGCCGCACCGCCTTGAACGCGGCCTGCGCCCCGTCGACGTTCCCTTCGAAGTCGACGAGATCGATGTGCGAGTAGCGCTCCTCCTCGCCCGTGATCTTCGACTTCGAGACCTCGCCGAGGAGCTCGACGGAGCCGTTGGCGATCTGCGCGGGCTCGAGCTCGATCGTCTTCGCACGCCGCTCCAGCGCGCGCACGTCGGCCAGTAGCTTCGACGCGAGAGCGCTCGTGCCGTCGGTGGTCTTCCTCACCCAGAGCGCCTGCTCGATCGGGTGGAAGCCCGTCCACTGCGCCGCCGGGACGTCGCCTGCCCTGGCGTCGATCGCGGGGTCGAGGTCGCCGAAGCTCTCGGCGACCGGCTCGATCCGCTCGTAGGGAATGCGGGCCGGCGCGTACAGGCTCTTGGCGGTTGCGACGTCGCCGGCGCGAACGGCGGCCACGAAGCGCCGCGTGCGCTCGACCAGGAGAGCGGTCTGCCCGGTGACGAAGGTGCGATACGCGTCGATCGCGGCGCGTGACCGACTCGACGCCTGGCCGGCTTCCTTGCCCGCGACGGTCAGCGTGCCCCGCTCGGCGGAGTCCCCGCCCGGGCAGTACGTCGTGTACTCCTTCGGGGAGAGCGTCAGCGAGAACTTCCCCGAGAGCCCGGGTGCGATGTTCTCGACCTCGCCGACGATCCGGTCGCCGTCCAGGATCTCGAACTCGCTGACCGCCTCGGCGCCCTCGTTCTTCACCTCGAAGGTGACCGGGCCGGCCGCAAGCTGGAGCTGGGCCGGGCTGCAGCCCGCGTCGGTCAACGCGACCGAGACGACGCGCCCGCCTGACTCGGCCGAGGAGTCGGCGCCACCGCAACCCGCGAGGGCGAGCGCGACCGCGCCGAGGACGGCAGCGAGGACCCCCTGTCGCGCCGTCACGCCGCCTGGCCCGTGGCGACTGCCCCGCGACTGCGCTTCGCCTCTCGACGGCGAACGCCCCCCGATGGCCAGAGAACGTAGATCGTCATCGGGATGGCGTACACGACGTAGGCGATCACCTCGGCCACGACGGGCTCCGGCTGGAAGCCGAAGAGACCGGTCAGAAGCGAGGAGCGGACGCTGCCCGGCGCGACGAGCCAGCGCAGGTCGAGCGCCTGCGCCTGGAGCACATTCAGCCAACCCGCCTCGTGAGCCGTGTGCATCGCGCTCGCGAGGAGCCCCGCCGCGACCAGGACGAGGACGAGCCCTGTCACACGGAAGAACCGGCTCAGGTCGAAGCGAACCGCGCCCCGGAAGATCCCGTAGCCGATCACCGTCGCCACGGCCACCCCGAGCACGGCGCCCGCGCCGGCGGCAACCGGATTGGTCGAGGAGTCGAACGCCGCGAGCAGGAAGACGGCCGTCTCGAACCCTTCGCGGATGACCGCAAGGAACGCCATTGCGACGAGCGCCAACAGCGAGCCGGTGGCGAGCGCCTGTGAGGCCTGACTCTCGAGCGACTTCTTCAGGCCGCGCGCGTGGCGGCGCATCCAGACGATCATGAACGTGACCGTCGCGACCGCGATCAGGGCGATGACCGTCTCCAGCCCTTCCTGCTCCTTTTGCGGCAGGCTGCGGCTGACGAGCTCGAGCACGATCCCACCCGCGGCGCAGATCGCGAGCGCGAGCGCGACGCCCGCCCACATCCAGCGCAATGCCCGTCGCTCGCCCTGCTGGCCGAGGAAGGCCGCGATGATGCCGACGATCAGGGAAGCCTCGAGGGCCTCGCGGAGCCCGATCACGAAGGTCGGGAGCATCTAGATATGTAGAGAGGTCATCGGTATGGCGTACCTTAAGCGATTGTAAGGCGCACCTTACAACAGAGAGCGCTGCGATGGCGCAGACTGCCGACCCAGATGGGCCTCCTCACCACCGTCGTCGGCAGCTACCCCCAGCCGAGTTGGCTGATTGACCGGGACCGGCTCGGAGAGCGGCTACCCCCTCGCGTTCGCGCTCGCGAGCTCTGGCGCGTTCCCGAGGCCCAGCTCGAGGACGCCCAGGACGACGCGACGCGACTCGCGGTGGCCGACATGGAACGCGCCGGCGTCGAGGTGATCACCGACGGCGAGATGCGCCGGGAGAGCTACTCGAACCGGTTCGCGACAGCCCTCGAAGGCGTCGACCTGGACGAGCCCGGAGCCGCGCTCGACCGGACGGGCCACGAGACCCCCGTGCCGCGGGTCGTCGGTCCGATCCGCCGCACGCATCCGGTCGAGGTCCGCGACGTCGAGTTCCTGCGCTCGCTCACCGAGCGTCGCATCAAGATCACGGTCCCAGGGCCGTTCACGATGACCCAGCAGGCGCAGAACGACCACTACGAGGACGACCGCAGCCTCGCGCTCGCCTACGCAGCCGCCGTGAACGAGGAGCTACGCGACCTGAAGGCGGCGGGCGCCGACGTCGTCCAGATCGACGAGCCGTACCTCCAGGCCCGCCCGGAGCCGGCGCACGAGTACGGGCTCGAGGCGATCGACGCGGCGCTCGACGGGATCGAGGGCGAGACCGTCCTGCACACGTGCTTCGGCTACGCCCACATCGTCAAGGACCGGCTCTCCGGCTATCCGTTCCTCGGCGAGCTCAACGAGTGCCGCGCGACGCACATCTCGCTGGAGGCGGCGCAGCCCGGCCTCGACCCCGAGCTGCTGCGCGAGCTGCCCGGCAAGGTGATCGTGCTCGGCGTCCTCGACCTGGGCGCACAGGAGGCGGAGACCGAAGCCGTGGTCGCCGAGCGGCTCCGAGCCGCGCTCGCGGTCGTCGGCCCCGAGCGGCTCGTCGCGGCGCCCGACTGCGGCATGAAGTATCTCTCGCGCGACCTCGCGTTCCGTAAGCTCGAGGCGATGGTTGCCGGTGCGCGACTCGTCGACGAAGAGCTCGGCTCGTGAGCGGCGAGCGGCCGGCGAGCCGTATTGCCCACGCCTATCCCGATCGGGTCGAGGTGCGAGGCCGCGACCTGACGAGCGACCTCATGGGCCGCCTCACGTTCACGGAGCACTTCCACTTGCTGCTCACCGGTGACGAGCCGACCGCGGAGCAGCGCTTCTTCCTCGACCTGCTGCTCGTCTCGATCGCCGAGCACGGGCTGATGCCGACGAACGTCGCGGCACGGATGACGCTCGCGGCCGACCCGAGCTCGCTGCAGGGCGCGGTCGCAGCCGGGATCCTCGGCTGCGGGCCGGTGATCCTCGGCACGTCCGAGGCGTGCGCGCGCCTGCTCGCGCAGAACCACGGACGCGACCCGGTCGAGATCGCCCGCGAGATCCACTCGGCCGGCGAGAAGCTGCCCGGCTTCGGCCACCCGGTGCACACACCGGTCGACCCGCGCGCCGAGCGGATCCTCGAGCTCGCGGACGAGCACGGCGTCGCCGGACCCCACACCGAGCTCGCGCTCGGGCTTCGCGACGCTGTGCCGAAAGTCTGGGGCCGGCCGCTGACGATGAACGTCTCGATGCCGATCGCCTCGGTGCTGCTCGACCTCGGCTTTCCGGCGAGCGCGGTGAAGGCGGTCCCGATCCTCGCGCGCACGGCGAGCTTGCTGGCTCATCTCGCCGAGGAGCAACGAGCGCCGATCGGCCTCGATTTGGCCAAGGCGGCCGAAGATGCGGTCGAGTACGAGCGCTGACGCGGAGAACTACCGGGCGCAGCTCGGATACGTCCTCGAGCGCTCCGCGTTCTACCGCGAGAAGCTCGGCCCGAGCCCGAGCGACCGGCTCGAGGACATCGCCGAGCTGCCGCTGACCGAGAAGGACGAGCTTCGCGAGACAGTCACGCCCGACAACCCGTTCGGCGCGCACCTCTGCGCGGATCCGTCCGAGCTCGTCCGCATCTATTCGACGAGCGGCACGACCGGCGCGCCCAGCTACATCCCGCTGACCGCGGGCGACCTCGAGAACTGGGTGACCGGCTCGTCGCGGAGCTACGCGGCGTCCGGTGTCGAGCCCGGCCAGCGGATCGTCTCCACGTACAACGCCGGCCCGTTCGTCGCGGGCGCCGCGCTGGCTGCGTTCGAGCGGATCGGCCTCGTCCACGTACCGGTCGGGACCGGGAGCACCGAGCGCCTGATCAAGGCGATCGAGGCGCTGAGGCCCGAGGCGGTGGTGCTCACCCCGTCCTACGCCGCGCATCTCGCCGAAAGCCACGACCTGCGCAGCTCGAGCGTCGAGCGAGTCCTCGTCGCGGGCGAGCCGGGCGGTGGCGAGCCGGCCTTCCGCGCCCAGCTCGAAGCAGGCTGGGGCGCGAAGGTGACCGAGGCGATGGGCGTCGGCGACATCGGCCCGTCGCTCTTCGGCGAGTGCGAGCAGCAGGACGGCATGCATCTCGGGGCGCACGGCTTCGTGCACCTGGAGGTGGTCGATCCCGACTCAGGGGAAGCGCGCCCACTGGAAGACGGAGCCGAGGGCGAGCTCGTGCTCACGCACCTCCAGCACCGGGCCGCGCCACTGATCCGCTTCCGCACCAGAGACCACGTCGTCGTCAAGACGAGCCCGTGCGCGTGTGGCCGGGAAGGCCCGCGCATCCGCTGCGTCGGCCGCACCGACGACATGCTCATCGTCCGCGGCGTCAACGTCTTCCCGTCGGCGATCCGCGAGGTCGTGAACGAGTTCGCCCCGCGGGTCAGCGGTCACATCGTCGTTCGGCCCCGGTCCGCGGGCGTGAAACAAGAGCCGCCGCTCCCGGTCAGCGTCGAGCTCGCACGCGAGGCGGACGCGGACGACGAGCTGGCTCAGGCGATCAGCTCGCGCCTTCGCGAAGTGCTCGTCGTCCGAGCCGAGGTCGAGCTCGTCCCGTTCGGCACGCTCGAGCGCAGCGAGTACAAGTCGGCGCTCGTCGAGCGCTGAGCCTCAGGCGGGCGCCGCTGCAGTGACCTGCCGGCTGGTCGGCCAGCCGTCGAGCACAGGCACGTTCCTGAAGCCATAGACCGTCAGGTACAGACCGAGCCCCAGCTCCCAGAGGAACTCGGGAATGGTGAAGAAAGCCTGCGCGGTGTCGCCCGGGTCGATGACGTCGAACAGGACCGCGACGCCGGAGATGATGATCAGCGGGCCCCCGATCAGCCCGAGAATGGCCAGGCCCCGAGGCACCAACCCGGAGCGGTACATGATCCAGCCCAGGATGAGCCCGTTCCCCACGCCGACGACGAAGCCCGGGCCGAGCACCATCGTCCAGTCCTTGAGCGCGGCGAGCGTGTAGGCGATCGAGCCCGAATCGGAGGTCTCCTGGCCGAGGGTCACGATCGTGACCATGGCGATGATGCCGACCGAGATGAACAGGCATTCCCAGATGCGCGCCGCGACGTAGCCGAGGGCGAGGATCTCGTTGTGCCGCCTGAAGACCGGGTAGGGGACGACGGCGGTGCCGACGTTCGCGATGACGAGGATGAGCTCCAGGAAGACCGCGAGGTAGATCTGGTTGTCCGAGCCGCCACCGCCGGTGACGTAGCGCACGGGATCGTCCAGAACGGGTTGGTAGAGCGCAAGCGCGGGGATCGACGTGATGAACGTGATCAGGTACAGGACGCCCATCGTCCGGCCGATCGCCTGCGCGCTCATGGCCCTCTTCTAACCAGCCGACCGGACGGACCGGCCCTGTGAGATCGTTTCGCGATGACCGACGACTCGGCGCTCGTCCGCGAGAAGCTCGACCAGGTGACCGCGATCCTCGACGAGCAGGGGATCGACCTCTGGCTGACGTTCGTCCACGAGACGCAGGTCGCGCCCGATCCGTGCATCGAGCTGATCGTGGGCACGCACGTCACGTGGCAGAGCGCCTTCCTGCTCTCACGCTCCGGTGAGCAGACGGCGATCGTCGGTCGCTTCGACGCGCCGGGCCTCCAGGCGATCGGCGCCTACTCCGACATCCAGACGTACGACGAGAGCATCCGGCCTGTCCTGCTCGCGGCGATCGAGCGCCTCGACCCGCAGGCGATCGCACTCAACTACTCGCCGAGCGACCCTGCCGCCGACGGGCTCACGCACGGTATGTGGCTCGTGCTGCGCGAGACGCTGGAGGGCACGCCGTACGCCGATCGGCTCGTGTCCTCCGAGCAGGTCGTCGGCTCGCTCCGGGGGCGCAAGACGCCCAACGAGGTCGAACGCATCCGCGCAGCGATCGCCGAGACGGAGGAGATCTTCGCGCTCGTCAGCGAACGGATCGCGCCCGGCCTGAAGGAGACGGAGATTGCAGCGGTCTTCCACGAGGAGGTCGCGCGGCGAGGCCTCGGCTACGCGTGGGAGGAGGGACAGTGCCCAGCGGTCGACGCGGGGCCCGAGAAGGAGGTCGGGCACACCGGGCCGACCGACCTGGAGACGCGCCGCGGCCAGCTCGTCCACACAGACTTCGGAGTCCGGAAGGACGAGTACTGCAGCGACCTGCAGCGCATGTGGTACCTGCTCGACGAGGGCGAGAGCGAGGCGCCGGAGGACGTCGTCGCGGCATGGGACACGATCTGGGCGTCGATGGACGCGGGCGCTGCGGTGCTGCGGCCCGGTGTCGCGGGACACGAGGTCGACGCCGCCGCGCGCGCGAGCCTCGTCGCCGCCGGCTACGACGAGCCGAAGCACGCGCTCGGCCACCAATTGGGCCGGGCCGTGCACGACGGAGGCACGCTGCTCGCCCCGCTCTGGGACCGTTACGGCGACGCCCCTCGCGGCCTCGTCGAGGAAGGCCACGTGTACACGCTCGAGTACGGCGCTCCGGTTCCCGGCCGCGGCTTCATCGCGCTCGAGGAGGACGTGCTCGTCACCGCCGACGGCCTCGAGTGGCTGAGCAATCCGCAGCGCGAGCTCTGGCTCGTCGGTTAGGCCTTCCGGAGAACGAGCAGAGAGAAGGCACGGATGCGCGCAACCGTGATGTACCGAGCCGGCGACGTCCGCGTCGAGAACGTTCCCGATGCGCATTTGGTCGAGGACCAGGACGCGCTCGTGCGCGTCACCCGAGCGGCGATCTGCGGCAGTGACCTCTGGCCGTACAAGTCGATGGAGCCGAGCGACGAAGGGCGCCGCATGGGCCACGAGTTCATCGGCGTGGTCGAGGAAATCGGAGCCGATGTGCACACCGTGAAGCCCGGCGACCTCGTGGTCGCACCGTTCGTCTGGTCGGACGGCACGTGCGTCTTCTGCCGCCAGGGCCTGCAGACCTCGTGCCTCCACGGGGGCCGGTACGGGCTCAACGGCGTCGATGGCGGCCAGGGCGAGGCGGTGCGCGTACCGCAGGCCGACGGAACGCTCGTCGTGCTCCCCGTCGACCAGGACGACAAACTGATGCCGTCCCTGCTCACGCTCACCGACGTGATGGCGACCGGGCACCACGCCGCGCTCAGCGCGAAGGTGGGGCCTGGCAAGACGGTTGCAGTCGTCGGAGACGGGGCCGTCGGACTGTGCGGCGTGCTCGCCGCCAGGCGCCTGGGCGCCGAGCAGGTGATCCTGCTTGGGCGCCATCCCGACCGGATCGCGATCGGCAAGGAGTTCGGTGCGACAGACATCGTCAGCGAACGGGGCGACGAGGGGATCGAGCGCGTTCGCGAGCTCAGCGGCGGCCTGGGCGTCGAGTGCTCGCTCGAGTGCGTCGGGCTCGAGCAGTCGACGCTGACGGCGCTGAAGGTAGTCCGTCCCGGCGGGACGGTCGGCCGCGTCGGCGTTCCGCAGGACGACGCGGTTCCAGAAGCCCTCGAGGTCTTCATGGACAACGTGACGATCGC